>QZJT01000081.1 GCA_003597935.1 Phycisphaerales bacterium
GCGCCGTAAGCCATGATTTCCAGGCAAAAACGAGCGCCGGCGCCGATCGCAACGGTCGCCCGGGACTCTGAATGCCCCCGAAAAACCGCCCAAGCAACACCAACGAGCTACGTCGGCTCGTACGACTTCGGCGGGTTGTCGGCGATCAGGCGGATCGAATGCAGCGAACTGGCGGGAACCACCGGGTACCTGTTCGCCTTCGTCGTCCGGCGGCGGATCACCCGTGAAGGCGGCGACGAGTGCCTGTTCGACTTTTATCCTGTGTTCGTGCGCAGGGGCGGGGGGGTCGATGAGGCCGCCGCGCGAGTCGCGGTTGAGCGGCAAGCGACCGAAGCCGGCAGTAACCTGACGCCGCCCAATGAGTTGGAGTTCTTCGAAATAGCCAGAACACACGTCGAGAAGTCCGCGAACCTCTGGGACTGGGAGGACGACGTGGAGTTCGTAGGATTGAGCTTTGTTGAGTTCTTCTGATCCAATTGATGCGCGTTGATCCCCGATGGCGCGTCTCCGCAAACGGCTGGCGGCGGCCGCCAGCAGCGTACGCCGACCTGCGGAAACGGCCTGACCTTCGTAGCTTCAAGACCCTGGCGCACCGCGTAACCCTGCATCGCAGTCACACCCGTGCAAAAGGCCATAGCTCAGGCACGCTACAATTCGTATGGCAGCAGCGAGATCAGCAGGCTGACACGGTCAGCCAGGGCCGTTTTTTTCGGTGAAGGGTGCATCCAGTCCGGCGGCGGGTTCTGGCGGTCGATCTTATCGAGCAGGCTGGACAGTTCGTCGATCGCTTCCTGGATGAGCTGATCGTGAAGCGCGTCGTTGGGCACGGCGGCGGCTTCGGCCGCGGCCGCGATCTTGTTGGCTGCTTCGACGGCGCGGTTCGCCAGCGAGTTGCGAAGCCCCTTGTTGGCGTTGCTGTTCGGCCCGCTGAACAGGTCCAGGTCCAGCGCCAGGATGTCGTCCGCCAGGTCGCGGGCCTCGGATTCGAGGAAGCCGCTGGTGACGCCGGGCTGCGTCGGCTGCGGATCGACGTTACCGGCCACGCCGTCGCCGACCGGAAGCTCCTTTTTCCTCACCTGCTCACCTGTTCTTGTGCTCACCTGCTCTATTTCGAGCGGCACCGCCGCTCGAAATCGGGGCGACAGGATTTGAACCTGCGGCCTCCTGCTCCCAAAGCAGGCGCTCTAGCCAGGCTGAGCTACGCCCCGCGGCTGCCGGCGGCGCCGGCTGGGGGTAAAGCGTCGCATATTCGAGCGCCGGTGGCAAGGGTCGCGCGGGGCGCCTCCGCTCACGCCCCGCGCTCGGCGATCCACTGCCGGGCCCGTTCGATCACCTCCTGCGGATAGGCCTCCCGCTCCAGCACGCGCAGGGCGTTGCGGGATTCCGCCCGTCCTGGGCGAAGGCGATAGTCGAAGGTCATCCCTTCGGCCGACAGGTTTTCCTGAAAGTGACAGTTGGCGCCGCGGACGCCGTCCGCCAGCCGCGTCAGCTCCCGTTCGTGCGTGGCCAGCAGGTAGAAGTGCGGCAGCTCCATCAGGTGCTCCACCACCGCCACGCCGGCCGCAACCTGTTCCGCCGAGTTGGTCCCGCGAAACGGCTCGTCGATGGCGCCCAGGATGCGCGGCTCCCCCCCCGGCGGCACGATCATCCGCTTCAACTGCCGCACTTCCGCCAGGAAGTAGCTCTCGTGCCGGGCGAGGTCGTCCCGCGCCCGCAGGTCCGTCACCAGCCGCACCGGCGACCACGCCATCCGACGCGCCGTCACCGCCGAACCCATCTGCGCCAGCACCACGTTCGTACACACCATGCGCAGGAAGGTGCTCTTCCCGGCCATGTTGGAGCCGGTGATGATCCACAGGTGCAGGCGCGGATCGAGCCGGATGCCGTTCGGCACGACCTCGGCGGGTTCGAGCAGCGGATGGCGGCCGTCCTCGATGTCGATGCCCTGCCCGTCACCGATCGCCGGGAAGCAGACCGGCCCCCCGCCGCGTGACTCGACCGCGAAACAGGCCAGGCTGGCGAGCAGCTCGAGTTCCGCCATGGCCGACAGCGCCTTCAGAAATGCTTCACGGTGTGGCACGATCCGTCCGAGGATCGACTGCGCCACGTGAAGGTCGTAGAAGAACACGACGTTGCACAGGGCGTGGAACATCCCGCCCGCTTCGGTCCAGCCGAGCCGGCGGGCGACGGTGGGAAGCCGGTGCGGCCGAACCACCTCCGCGAAAGCCGAGCGCAAGCTCCCCAGCGACCCGTACGACGGCAGCAGGTCGCGGCCGCGGGCCGAAACGTCCGCCAGCGCCCGCGCCGCCGGGCCGGTGTTGCGCCAATGGTGCAGAGCACGCTCCAGCCGCGCCCGCCACCCGCCGAACAGCGCCATGTTCACCAGCAGCAACCCGATGGCGGCGTAGACGGCGCCATACGCCCCGCCGGCCGCCAGAACGGCCATCACCAGCACGGCGACGGCGCTGGCGGCTCCCCATCCGCGAATCAGGTAGATGGTGACCCGGTGGCCCAACGGCTCGGCCGCATCCACCGCGCGGGCGAATGAGGTCAGCAGGGCGTCCAACGAGCGCAGCTCGGCCAGCGCCGCCATCAGCGCGATCCGCTCGGCCGGGCGCTCTTCCAGACCGCGCACGGCCGCTTGCCGCGCCGCGATGGCGGCGGCGGTGAGCAGGGAATGCGTGAGGGCGTCCGCGAGCCGCCGTGCGCCGAAAAGCGTCGACGTACGGTTCAACAGACCGAACAGCCCCACCGGATCGGCGAAGAGATCCAGATCGTCCCGCTCCTGCCCGGTCAATCGCCACGTCGGTCCGTCATCGATGATCGGCGGCAGATCGAGTGCACTTCCGCAGTCGTCGTCGATCAGCCGGGATGCTCGAACGACGACCGGCACGCCGCCGCACCGCCGCCGCGCCTCGTCGATGATCAGCAGGCGGCGGTCGTCGAACTGGCGGGCGCGCCGGGCGCGGACGTGACGCCGGACCGCGAACGCGAACAACACCAGCAACGCCAGGGCAGCGATCGCCGCCGGCGCCAGCCGATCGCGCAGCGGATACCAGACCCACACGGCGGCCGCGAAGCTCGCCAGCCTGGTCCACGACCAACGACGCTCGACGCCGAGAAGGGCGTCACGCTCCCCGCGCACCCGGTCACGATGAGCGTGCAGCCAATCCGAGAACGCTCCGTCCGATTGTCCCGCGGGGGCCTCGCTCATGCCGGCAGATTACGGGGGCATTTCAACCACGGCCAATCTGCGGCGCCGGACGGCGACAGTTGCACGACAGACGCGGCGGATTTCCCCAGCAACACCCGAACACGCCGCCGGTACGCTGGGGCGATTCTCTCGCTTGCGGCATACGCCGCTGTGAAGGAGACGCCGCACGGGCTGAAGCCACGCGGCTCGCTCGCAGGAGCCGCCGATTCACTCAAGCATTCGGCGTGGGCGCTTCGCCCCGCAGGTCGTATTGACATCACGCCGTCGCCGGGCACGATTCCCCCGACGGCCGCGGCGCGGACGTGTGGACACGTCCCGGATCAACGCCTGGGATCGGCCATCGGACCCGCCCCGTGACAGACTCTCCCGACGCCTCGTTCAACCGGCCCGAGCGCGCCGCGTTGATGGGGCTGGTCGTCAATGCCGCGCTGAGCGTGGCGAAACTGCTGGCCGGCCTGCTCGGACACTCATTCGCGCTCGTCGCGGACGCCGTCGAATCGCTGGTCGATATCGTCGGGTCGTTCGTCATCTGGGGCGGGCTGCGCTACGGGGCCCGCGCCCCGGATGAGGACCACCCCTTCGGCCACGGCAAGGCCGAGGCGCTGGCGGCGTTGGCGGTTTCCATCCTGGTGATCGGGGCCGGCGTGGCGATCGCAGTGCAGGCGGTCCGCCACGTGGCCACGCCGCACGCCCCGCCGGCGCCGTTCACGCTGATCGTGCTGCTGGTGGTGGTGGCGTTGAAGGAGGGACTCTATCGCTTCGCCCGTCGGTCGGCCGCCGCGGCCGGCAGCAGCGCCGGCTACGCCGACGCCTGGCATCATCGCTCCGACGCCATCACCTCGGCGTTCGCGTTCGTGGGCATCGGCGTGGCGTTGCTGGGCGGGCCGTCGTGGGCGCCCGCGGACGACTGGGCGGCGCTGGCCGCGTCAGCGGTGATCCTGTCCAACGGATGGCGCCTCACCCGCGAGCCGCTGGCGGAACTGATGGACCGCAACGCCGCGGATATCGCCGCCCGCGCCGCCGAAGTCACCGGCCGCCAGCCCGGCGTCCTGGGCGTCGAGCGGCGCGAGGCACGCAAGGTGGGGCGGTCCTATCGCGTGATCCTGCACGTGGAGGTCGACCCCGCCATGAGCGTCGCACAGTCGCATGCGCTCACGGGCCGGATCAAACACGCCGTGCGGTCCGACCAGCGCTCGGTGTCGTACGTGCTCATCCACGTCGAGCCGCACCGCGGCCCCGGGTAAGGCGCGATCGCGCCATCGGTACCCCGCACGACGCCAGGCCGGCAGTTTACGTCGCCGCTGGGGCGCTCAACTCGACCACTTCCCCGGTGTCACGTTGGGGCAACGTCGTGGTGAGCCGATCCGTCGTCAGGAGGGCGTCGGTCGCGTCGCCCGATCTTTCGCAGAACTCGCGGACGCAGGCGCAGACGTGGTCGATCTGGTCGTCCGTCAGATCGAGGCTGCTGGGCAGCATCAGGCCCGTCTCGTACAGGCGGACCGAGCGGGTGGGCGTCTCGTGGATGACGCAGTTCTCCAGCGTCAGCCCCGGCTGGCGGTGCAGGGGGGGGTAGAAACGTCGCGTGCCGATGCCGCACCGGGCGAGGTGGTCGCTGAGGGCGGCCGGGTCCGCGACGCGGATGCAGATGCGGAACGGCACTGCCCGCCCGAAGCCGTTGTCCACCCACGGCCGCACGCCCGGACAGTCCGACAGCCGCGCAACGTACGCATCCCATAACGCCCGCTTTCGCGCGATCGTCTCGTCCAGGCGCCTGAAGTTCGCGACCCCGATGGCGGCCTGAACGTCGGTGATGCGGAGGTTCAGCCCCACGTGGTCATGGAGCGGCTGGGTGCGCAGCCGCCGGCCGTGGTTCTTGAACCATCGGCACCGGTCAGCCAGATCGTCGTCGTCGGTCACCAGCGCCCCTCCCTCCCCCGTGGTCAGCGTCTTGTCGGCGACGAACGACAGGCACCCGATGTCCCCGAACGTGCCGACGTGCCGCGACCCGAACGTCGTGCCCATGCCCTGGGCCGCATCTTCCACCATCCACAGGTTGTGCCGGGCGACGAGGTCCGTCAGGGCGTCCATGTCGCAGCTCTGACCGAACAGGTGGACCGGCAGAATGGCGCGGGTGCTGGTGGAGATGCTCGCCTCGGCCGAGGCGGGGTCGATGTTCCCGTCCGACTCGCGGACGTCGACCAGCACCGGCCGGGCGCCCGTCAGGATGACCGCAGACGCGGTGCCGTAGAACGTCAGGTCGGGAACGATGACCTCGTCCCCCGGACCGATCCCCAGCACCTTCAGCGCCGCGAACAGCGCCAGCGTCCCGTTCGGCACCAGGATCACGTGCCGACACCCGATGTACTCGGAAAGGAGCTGCTCGAACTCGTGCGTCCGGGGCCCTTCGGATATCCCGGTGGATTCGAGGGTCCGGAGGACTTCGGATATCTCGTCCGACGACAGGCGGGAGGCGAAGTCAGGGATGCGCATGGCGAAGACCCGAAGGCGCGCTCTGACGGGCCGCCCGGCCGGGCCGCCCCCATCGGCGATTCGCGCAGCGCGCCCTGTCGAGAATCACCTGCATGACCGATCCGCGAAGATCGTCAGGGGATTATCGGCATTTTCTCTGCGGCGCTGCACTGTCGTCAGCGCGCCGGTCTCCATCCGCGCGCCTGACGTCACCCGCGGCGCTTCTGAGCGAGCCGCGTGGCTTCAGCCCGCGCGGACTCTCCGGGTGGATGCCGTTTCGAACAGAGAACGCCTTTCTCCCCTGCTGCCCGGCTGGAGCCTGGCAGTCCCAGGCGCTCGTCGCATCCGTCACGCAGGCGTCTCGATCCGGGCGAGCGATTCTCGACGGACGAGGGGTACGGCCGCGCGTATGAGTCGTGGGCGCTGGTAACATGCAGTCGTGGATCGGACGGCGGAAGTGGTGGTGGTCGGGGCGGGAGCGGCCGGGCTGGCTTGTGCGATCTTCGCCGCCCGTGCCAACCCGGCCCTGCGGATCGTCGTCCTCGATGGGGCACGCAAGGTCGGGGCGAAGATCCTCGTCTCGGGCGGCGGGCGGTGCAACGTCACCAACGTCCGCGTCACACCGGCGGACTTCTACGGCGGCAACCCCCACGTCCTGCGGCGCGTGCTGGCAGCGTTCTCTGAAGTGCAGGCGCGGCGGTTCTTCGAGGAGATCGGCGTTCCCCTGCACGAGGAGGAGTACGGCAAGCTCTTCCCAGACAGCAACCAGGCACGCACCGTCGTCGACGCCCTGCTGGCGGAGTGCCAACGACTGCACGTGGACGTGCGAACGCAACACCGGGTCACGGACGTCACCCCTGGCGCCGCCGCGCGGGTGGAAGTTCCGGACGCCGCCGGCGCACGGGGTTTCACCCCCGCCGCGCGGCCCCACGCGTTCCGTGTGATCGCCGAATCGCCCGAAGGGTGTGTCGCATGGCAGGCGAACAACGTCGTCCTGGCGACCGGCGGCCGGTCGCTGCCCAAGACCGGCAGCGACGGGTTCGGCTATGAGCTGGCCCGACGGCTGGGGCACGACGTCACGCCGACCGTGCCGGCCCTGGATCCGCTGGTCCTCAGCGGCGACGCCCACGCCGAGTTGTCGGGCGTGACGCACGACGTGGAACTGACGATCCACGTGGCGGGCGCCAGGCCCGTCCGCATCCGCGGGCCGATGCTGTGGACCCACTTCGGCGTCAGCGGTCCGGCCGCGCTCAACGCCTCCCGGCTCTGGAACCGGGCAGAGCAGGCGGGCACGCCGGTGCGCATCACCATCAACCTGCTCGACGGACTCGACTTCGCCGCCGCGGAGCACGCGCTGATCGAAGCGTGCCAGGCCCAGCCGCGCGCCCAGGTCAGCAGCGTGCTGCGCCGGTGGCTGCCCGCCAGCGTCGCGGAGGCGGCGTGTCGATGGAGCGGCCTGGCGTCACAGGTGCTGGCCGGGCAGCTTCCGCGCGAGGCCCGCCGCCGGCTGCTGCACGTCCTGACCGAGTGGCCACTGCCGGTCGTCGGGACGCGCGGTTACCGCTACGCCGAAGTCACCTCCGGCGGCGTCCCGTTGCACCAGATCGACCCGTCGACCATGGCGTCGCGGATGTGTCCGGGCCTGCACCTGGTCGGCGAGATTCTCGACGTGGACGGCCGGCTGGGCGGGTTCAACTTCCAGTGGGCGTGGTCGAGCGGCTACGTCGCCGGCGCCGCCCTCGCCCGCTGGGCGTGACCGGCAGCGGCATCGAAGCGCCGGCGCACGCTTTCCAACCGCCGGATCAGTGTGGCACCGGTTTACAACCGGTGTTTCTGTGTGGCATCGGTTTGTAACCGGTGTCTGCGTGTGGCACCGGTTTGTAACCGGTGTGCGAGTGTGGCGCCGGTTTGTAACCGGTGTCTGTGTGTGGCACCGGTTTGCAACCGGTGTCTGCGTGTGGCACCGGCATACGGCCGGTCATCATCCGGCCGGTGGCGGCAGGATCAGCGCCTTGACCGTCTTTCCGGTCGCGACGTCGCCCAGCGCCTGATTCGCGTCTTTCAGCTCATATCGCGATAGCGTGAACTGCGACCACATGGCCCGCGCGATCCGGGAATCCAGCAAACGTACCGACCGATGGAAATGCGAATAGTCCGATCCCCAGCAGCCGCGCACGTCGAGGTGCTTGCGGTTGAGGTCGGTGTGCGGGTTGAAGGGGACCTCGCCCGCGTCGGTGTACTGGCCGACGACGACGACGCGCCCCGCGTCGCGCGTCCAGCGCATCGCCTGCACCACGGCCGCCGCCACGCCGGTCGCCTCGATGGTCACATCCGCCCCCCGGCCGCGGGTCCGATCCATGACCCACGCCCGCCGCTCGATCTCGGTTACGCCGGTGATGTCCAGGCAATCGGCGGCACCGATCGCACGGGCCACGTCCAGCCGATGACGCGGCGCCCCGGTGCAGAGCACCGCCCCGGCCCCGCGCAGGAGCGAGAACGCCACGCACGACAGCCCCACCGGCCCCGCCCCTAGCACCAGCACCGTGTCGCCGATGCTCACGTCCGCCCGCTCGACGGCGTGCAGCGTCGTGGGCATCGAGCAGCCGCCGGCCAGGAACAGCTCCGGCGTGACGTCGCCCAGAGCGATACATCGCGTCCCCGGCTTGAGATAGACATACTGCGACCATCCACCCGTCAGACCGTCCTCGACGCCGTAGGTGATGCCGTACACCTTCCGGTTCGGGCAGCGCGTGGACGCCTTGTCGATCAGGCACGCCCGGCACTGGTGACACGTGCCGTGTACGTCCAGGAACGTGACGACGTCGCCTTCGTGGAACGCCTCTCCATCAACGTCCACCAACCGCCCGCGAATCCGCTCCAGCACGCCGACCGTCACGTGTCCGGGGATGATCGGATAAGGCACGCCCGCCAACTGCCCCTCGCGCAGGTGTACGTCCGTCCCGCAGACTTCGCTGCAAATGACCCGCAACAGCGCCGATTCCTGCTCAAGCTCCGGCAGCGGCAGTTCGCGCAGCTCGACGGGCCGGTGCGGACCAGGCATGACGGCGGCGAAGCACGTGTTCATGTGTGGGTCCTCTCTGATGTGGCACCGGTCCTCAGCCGCCGGTTCTGACTGTGGCACCGGTTTTCAACCGGTGGCCGCTTCAAGAGTAGCGACAGCGTCTACGCGGACAAGGCGATCAATCTGGCTTCTCGATTCCCAGAGCGACAGCTTGCTGCCACCAGTCAACCCACGCCTGGACTTCAACCTGCCGGGTCTGCGCCGGGGCGCGCGGTGTGAACGGCAGGCTCTGCCCGGTACAGGCTTTCAAGGAGTCGTACGCGTCGGCCCGGACGGTCGCGTTCGGGTCGCCGAGCGCGTCCAGCAGGATCGGGATTGCCCGATCATCGGTTCCCGCAGCCCTGCCGCCAAGGACCACGACGAGCGTATCCCTGTAAGCCACGCTCTCCCGGTTGCGACGCAGCAGCATTTCGTAGGCCGAAATGAGTCCATGCGGGTCGATCTGCGCGAGCAGGAGCACCGCTCCGATACGGTTGCCTTCATCGGGGTCGGCCTCGGCCATCTCGACAAGCCGCGGCACAAGACGCGCGGAAGGTGCTCCGATGAAGCACAGACATGACAGAGCGTTGCCGCGGCGGCTGGCGTCTTTGGCGTCGAGGGCGTCTACCAGCAGGTTCGTCGTTCGCACGGGGCGGTACTGAAGATAATTCAGCCGCAGATCCGGCGGGCCCTGAAAGGCATCGTCTCCCAGGATGGAGCGAACCAAGAGCGTCGGATAGGCGAACGATATGACGACGCCTGCGGCAAGCGCGACCGATATGCGAAACGCAAGCCAGCGCGTTCGTCGGCGGGAGGGAAACGCCGTTGTGCGCGTGTCCGCCGGTTGGAACGCCCGCCCGCACTCTGGACATCGGCTGTCGGGCAAGCCAAGCAGACAATATCCGCAACCCGGGCAGGAATTGGGGCCTGCGGATGCCATCGGCCCGGCAAGGGAATTCCGGGCCATGGTCAGCACCCCGCACGTGATAATGAGGATCATCGCGCGCGCGACCAACTCGGCGACTACTATGACATCGCCGAGTCGCGCCCATGCGACGCTCCCACCTTCCCAGCGGGCGTCAACGGCCCAGACACCGGGAACGGCTACGCAGGCGGCGACGCACAGGCGGGTCATCACCAAAGGCAGCGGATAACGCCGTCCGAAGAGGACCCATCCCGCCAGCAGCAGGAGCAGAGGCAGGATGTCCCGGTCGCCGAGCGGCCCGAAGACGTGCATCAGATCGCCGTGCCGCCAGTGCCTCCTCTCAAAACCGCAATCCGCGACGTACTCCCACACCGGCATCACAATGGCGTAAACGCTCAGCAAGAAGACGCCGAAGCCAGCCGCTTCCGCCAGGTGGCGCGGTCTTGCCGTATCATTCGGGGGAGACGTCGCGAGCACGGGCGGCCGCGGTTCTGCAGCTTGATCGATGTACCGACCGTCGGACACGAGGTACCTCGATCCTACGACGGCCGACTTGCGCGGGTGTTATGGTTTCGATGCAGGCGGAAGCTGTGTCCCACACTCCGGACATCGCCCGCTGACGTTGCCGCGCGGATCATAACCGCACTTGACACAGATCCCTTCCGGAAGCGGGCGGTTCGGCAACAGCTCGCCGATCAGGATGGACGCGACCGTCAACGTTCCGACGGACAGACCCATCGACAGGAACGGATCCCCCGAGCAAATGGAGGCAGAGGCAACCACGCACGTGGGAGCGTACACCAGCAACAGGGCCGATTCCCAGTTTTTCCGCCGAACGCACGCCACCACCAGCGGCGACGTGATCAGGCCCATCGCGCCACCGACGAAGGGTCCGATCTCCCACACGAAGGGGACCATCACCGACGCGACCAGCAGCCCCAGCACCGCGCCCGCGCCGATGCTTATGGCCGCCAGTTGAAGGTCCCGCACGATCGTGCTCTCGTTTGACATCCGAGCGATGCCCGGCCGCGGCGAGCGACGGACGGGGCGCCGGACGCACCCGTGGCGGCCCGTCACGCAATCTCGGGCAAGATGCCCGTGCCATGCACACCGGTAGCCGTGTCACGGTCTGCACCGGTTCTGTCCTGCACCGAGACGGGCGCCGCGCCTACCTGCAATCCACGCTTTCGCTGAACTCGTCGCACTCGACGATGGTCACGTCGTGCCGGCCGCTCTGGTTCTTCCAGATGGCCTTACCTTTGCCCCTGCGGTTGATGCTGACGGCCTGCTGGTCTCCGTCGTTGTCGATCGTAAGCTGTGTGCCCTCCGGCAGCGACGACTTCACGGCGGCCTTGAGCTTGCCGTTGTTGCACTTGACCTTGAACTTGTTGATCGAATCGCAGTCGGCGCCGGGGAAGCCGAAGAACTTGATCATCCGCTGGCCCGGCTCGCCGTTGAACGGGCCGTTCCAGTTCTCCTGGCCGTTGACCGTCCAGTAGTAGGTCAAGCGGATCCCGCCGTCCGCCACGAACTCGCGATAGTCCGGCGAGCCGTGCATGGTCACGTAATACTCGTGACCGGCGATGATGGAGATCGGCGTGTTGAACGGCGCCCCGTTCCAGCCGGTGTTGTTCGAGCTGTAGGGCACTTCCCGCAGGATCGGCCCCGGCCGTCCGCCGATGACCTCGCGCACGCGACTGGTCGCGGACGACACGGCCGTCGTGTGCCACTGGATCTCCGTCATCAGAAACGTGTTCTTCGGCGTCCACAGAAACGCCTGTTCGTTGCCGCCGGTCGCCGTCCAGCCCTGCTTGACCGGCAGGTTGTCGTTGACGCCCTCGATGTACTGCTGGCCCCGCGCGGCGCCGATCAGCGCACACGACAGAACCACCACACTCCACTTCGTTCGGCTCACCATCGTTCTTCCTCCAGTTGACCCTTATCCGCATCCCCGACGACTCGCGGGCGGGACTGCAGTTGCGATAGCACTTGCCTGACTCTGCGGCCGACGGTCCGCCCGCGTACTAACCGCAGTTGACCTCCTCGATGAACTCCTCGCACTCGATGATTTCAACCGTGTGCGAGCCGCTCTGGTTCTTCCACTTGGCCTTGCCTTTGCCCTTGCGGTCGATGCTCACGTCGCGGCGGTCCCCATTGTTGTCGAGCGTCAGCCGCGATCCCTCGGGCAGAGACGACTTGACGGTCGCCACCAGCTTGCCGCGCTCGCACTTGACCTTCAGCTTTTTGACAGCGTCGCAATCCACGCCGCGGAAGCCGTAGAACTTGATCATCCGCGCCGTCGATTCGTCGAACCAGGGTCCGCTCCAGTTTTCGGTGCCGTTGATGGTCCAGTAGAAGGTCATCCGCACGCCGCCGTCGGCCACGAACTCCTGGTATTCGTCCACCGAGTGATACGTAACGTAAAACTGCTCGCCTGCGATCACGGGCAGCGGATCGTCGAACGCAGCGCCATGCCAGCCGATGTTGTTGGCGCTGAACGGCGCCGAACGCAGGATCTTGCCCGGCCGGCCGCCCTCCACCTCGCGCACGCGGATCGTGCCGCTGCGCACGGCGCTGGAATGCCACTGCATTTCCGTCATGTCGAACGTGTTCTGCGCCGTCCACAGAAACGCGTGCTCATGGTTGGCGCTGGCCGACCAGCCGGGCTTGATGGGCAGGTGGTCGTTGACGCCCTCGATGTACTCCTGGCCAAAGCTCGCGCCGGCCGTGGCAAGACCAGCGACAAGCCCCGCCAGCGTCCATACCGCGCAGTGAATCGTCGATCGCATCGTCGTGCTCCCCCTTGAGTTCAGACCCCAGCGCACCCCGTGCCGGATCAAGCGGCCTTTGCCTCCCGCCGCGTGCGGCCGCTGCGATGACCAGCGTCCACCGCGGGCGAAGCATCCTGCCTCCTGCCGCGCCGGCCATTGTACCGCCAGCGACCGGCCAGCCCAAGCGATCGAGACGCGCCGACGAGGCAGCGGCAGGTGGAGTATCGCTGGGTAGCTCGCCGCCGGGTAGCTCGCCGCCGGGTAGCTCGCCGCCGGGTAGCTCGCCGCCGGGTAGCTCGCCGCTCCGCGGCGAGTA
>QZJT01000061.1 GCA_003597935.1 Phycisphaerales bacterium
ACCAAGGCGCGCGAGTTCGGCGCCGAGGGCATCGGCCTCGTGCGCACCGAGCACATGTTCTTCGCGCCCGAGCGCATCGCGACCGTGCGCGAGATGATCATGGCGCCCGACTCCGCGTCCCGCCGGGCCGCCCAGCGGCGTGACCGGCGTCGGGAAGGTGCGGCACGAGCACGACGAGCACCTGGCTGCGCGGATCGTCCTTCAACTCGCGCACCAGGAGTTCGCCGGTGCGGGCCGAGCGCCGCCAGTGAATCAGCTTCGGATGGTCGCCGTGACGGTACTCGCGGATGCCGTAGAACTCGTCCTTCATCATCCCGATGGGGTGTCGAGATCGCTGCGACATGTGCGGCTGCGTGGTTCCGAGGGGCAGGAGCGGCTCACGGATCCGTCCGGGCGTGGGGAAGACATAGATCGTTCCCGCAGCGTCCGCCCGTGCGAACTTGGTGAACATGCCGAACGGGAATCGGGTCGCCACGGTGATCCGGCTCAGCGGCAGGTGGCCGCGCTGCCGGCCCACCGCCGGGGCGGCCACGGTAACGGTCTCGCGCGGGTCGATCCGGACGACGAACCCGTCGGCCACCACGCCGGGCGTGCCGGGCGGCAGGTGTTCGCGCACCCGGACGGAGTAGCAGCGCGAGTGGCGCTTGGTGTTCTGCAAGTGATAGCGAATGACGAACGGCGTGCCGGCGCAGACGGCCTGCGGGAACTCGCGGACCACGACCAGGCCGCTGATGGCGCGGGTGCTGAACATCCCGCTGACGATCATCGCCCCCAGGCACAGCCCGAAACAGACGTAAAGCATGTTGGCCTCGGACGACACCGCCGCCAGCCCCACCAGCAGCGCCACCATGATGAAGGCCGAACCGCCGAACGTGAACGCGAAGTTGATCAGACGCGGACGGCGCAGCGGCATCGGCCCGGTGCGGAAGGTGTGACCCAATGCGCCCGTTTGTTCGCGTCTGCCTCTGCCCAACGTTGCGGTTCCCTGCTTACTGCTGACTGCCGTGCCGGACCCCTGCGGACTCGTGCGGACTTTAGAATGTCAGATGGTGAATGTCGAATGGCGAGAGGCAGGCGCCGGGGCGTCACACGCATGAGTCGCCGCGCTCACCGGACGCGCCGCCTCGGCCCTCTTGCGTCTGCCGCGCTTCGGCTTCGCTGCGCCGGCGGCCGTCGCGGCGCCGCCGGCGGCCGCAGCGCCGTCAGCCCTGCCACCGCTCCTTGCGTCATCCTCATCGGCGCTCGCCCGTGAGGCGTCACCGGTCGGTCCGCTGCCTGCCTTCACGGGGGGCAGCAGGTTCATGACGAAGCGGCGGAATTGCTCCGGGCGCTCCGGGTCGTGGGGGTCCCGGATGAGCGAGGCGAGCACCACCGCCCGGCAAGCCGCCAGCGGCCGCCGCGCCCACCAGATGTGCAGCGTCGAGACGTTCCCATGCCCGATCGCCTTCTCCCGAGCCGACTGCTCGGAGACCTCCTTGAGCGGCAGAGCAACTTCGATCAGGCGCTTGAGCATGGTGCGATTATCACCGTCCAGGATAACAACGACAGGCGTAACCGCCTGTGAACTGCCCATTTACGCGATCGCAGCCGGTTGTCTTCCGGTGCGGTGGGATAACAACGACGCGCCCGGTCCGCGGTGAGCCCCGGCGCTGCCCGCCCTCGGCCCGTTGCCGCCGGCGGGACTTCCGATCGGTCACAGTGGGCGTATGATACTGGCAGCCCGAGCCCGATGCACCGGGCCTCCCCCGGGCGGCCGAATGATGGCCGCGCCGGGGCCCGCGGACGTCGCACGAGTCAGGGCACGACGCCGAAACCGCGCCATGCTGCCGACACAGAACGAGCTGACGGAGCGGGAACTCGCCGACGATTTCGAGCGGATCGACCGGCGGATGCGGGATATCGCGCGACGCTACAAGGCGGAGAGCTACCCGCCGCTGACAGACGTCGACGACGACAGCGTCGTGGTGCAACCCGTGTACGCCTACGACGTACATACCACGTGATTTCAACTTGCTCGCCAGCGTCATGATTCGGCAGTTCCTCGCAGTGGCCGCGTCTCGCCTTCGACGTCCTTATTCCTTGACGACCGTCACCGTGCCGTCTTTAACTCTCAACCAGCCCGACTCTCCGAGGATCGTCGAGTGGAACTGCTCCTTCTCGATCGCGCCGGATTCAACCAAGTCCGCATAGCGCAGCAGGTCGAGCGTCCTGATCATGAGCACATTCTCCTGGACTGCCTTCTTGATGATGTCCGGGTGCGGGGGTTCGTCTTTCTCCGCAAGCGACTTCGCCTTCACCTTCGTGTTCAGGATGAGCAGGCCGGGCACGTCGGCCGTCAGGTCCAGCCGTTCCCGATGCGAATCAACTTGATTGACGTCTTCACGCTTGAAGCCACGATTGATTCCCTTGATCTCGGCGACGGCGATGATGTTGCCGTCGTCATCGAGAATTTTCGCGTCCTCGATTCGCTTCTCCTCCGATTCAACCGAAAGGCCGAAGACGTGCCGTAGCAAGCGGAATACGACCTCAACCAGCGGGTCGGACTGGAAGCAGAGCGCGCCCTTACGCTTCGAGTGTGCGTCCAGTTCCGCGTCGAGCCGCATCGCCTCTGCACGGTGCTGGTCGAGCTGTTCGTGCAGTTCAGCCTCCTTCGTGAACTGAAAATCGCCGACCCAGCTCGGCATCTCCTCGGACATCCGCGTGCGATACGCAAGAACGCCGCGGATCGCTTCCGCCACGATGGCGACTGCTTCTTCGCGTGTGCTCGCTGCATGGGAGGGCAGGAAGAAGAGGCGCCGGATGAACTCGAAGCCGTAGAACTCTCGTGCAGAGCCGACGAGGATGGCGGCATGATCGGCGTATCTGTACCCAGGCGTGAATGCAACGCTCGCTGCACCGTACCTCTCGATGAACGACTTGAACTCTGGGACCAAGGAGTCAAGGCAAGGAACGGGGCGGTCCAGCAACTGCCAGTCGATCGGAAGCGCTTTCAGCATCCGGCGAAACAAATCTGTTCTGGAGTCGAACTCGTGAAATGCTGCTTGATTCGGAATTGGCGGCACGAGGAACACGAATGGTCGGCCATCTTCCATTAGCGTGTATAACTGTCGTTCGCGCCGATCCAGGTCCTTGGAGTCGTATCTGACGCTTGGAGGGCTGTACCCATCACGATCGTACCTGATTTGCTCAAAGCAACCAGCGAAGACGACGACACCGTCGAAATCAAGAAAGGCGTCCGGATGTCCCAGAGGAACGTCGTGAAGAGTTAGTCCATCCAAGTCATGCACGACCGCTTGATCGTCATCTTTCTCACGGGGGAGCCCGTACGCGAGGAACCGGGGAATGCCCGGTCTGTCTGCGCCTCCGATCTTGATCTCAGACGCCGTCATATCCTTCGTGCGTCGCAGTTTCCCGCTCACGGCTGCCCTTTCTTGACGTGTCCCTCGTCTGCAGATCGCAATTGAAGCCCGACTGCATACTCCATCAGCCGCACATCCGCATTCGTCCGCGCTGCGGCTTCGAGCTTCGGCGTGATCTCGGCCGCGATGATGATTCCTGCCACGTTGACGCCCTCCGGCTGGGGCATGTTCCCGGCGACCCAGCCCATGTAGCGGGACAACTGGCCGAACGCTTCGTCGTCGCCCTGGTCCCGCTTCAACTCGATGACGACGAAGCCGTCGGTCGCGCGGTCGCGGGCGAGGATGTCGATGATGCCGATCCGGCCGCAGGACACCTGGCGGTCCACGAACGCGAGGTCGGCGCCGAAGTCGATGCCCGCCCACTGCTCGACGATGAGATCTTCGAGGTAGCGCTCGGCGGCCAGGCGAAGTTGCTCGCTGACCGAGCCGCCCCCGCCGGCCGGCGCCGCCGCCGCCACGCCGGACCTCACGCCCTCAAGGATCGTCGGCCAGCCGTACCGTTGCAAGTGGTCGAGCATCGTCAGCATCCCGTCGATCGCGAACGCGGTCAGTTTGCCGGCCGGCAGCCCCCCCTGGACCAGTTGGTGGGCCTGAAACTCGTGGCCGCACCCGACCGAGAAGACGAGGCGGGCGTCATCCACCGCTGCGCCTTGATCCACTCGTTTTCCGTCAGCGCCACGTCGCCATCGCCGGCCCGGCCCTTGCCTCGACTTAGCGGGCAACCTGGCCGTCCACGGCCCATAGTTCTGTTGATGTCTCGGTGACACCGATCTCGAGCCTATCCCTCAAGTCGACGCGGACCCGAGGCGTGACCCGCTACGGGGGGATCATGCACCCGACACTCGACTTTCAGCATTCGACCTTCCCCTCAGCGTCCCACCTGGAAGTCCGTCAGGGCGTACATCACCGATACCAGGTACGTCGGCACGATCACGTTGCAGGCCGCGATCGCCGCCAGCACGGCCACCACCTGTGCGGCCAGCGCCACCGCCGGGCTGCGGTCCATGCGCAGATAGTGACGGTAGGCCAGGTGGATCGACCAGGCGGCGCGGACGGCGACGGCCACGGCGGCGGCGGCGAAGATCATGTTGAACCGCAGCGGGAACCCGGCGGCCGCATCGAGCACGCACAAGAAAACGAACAGCACCGGCAGCACCGGCAGCACCGCCACGCACGCATAGAGCCACACCCGCACCACCTGCGACGCCCGCACGCGGTAGCGGCGCATCGAGTGGGCGAAGACCAGCAGAGCCGCCAGGCTGCAGACCATCCACGTGCCCCCCCCCAGGACGACGGCGCTGACCAGCGGATCGCCGACGGCCGCCGCCGTGCGCTGGCCCACGCTGCCGGCCGCCTGCCAGTAGAGCCGCCCGTTGCGGTCCGGCCGGGCCACGTGTGGCAGGATCCACGCGGCCAGGGCCAGACACAGCGGGGTCAGCACCGCGAACAGGCACGCGGCCGTCGCCGCGATCACCAGCAGCACCCGCACCGAGGGAAGCGCATAGATGTCGAGCCGGCGCCACAGGCGCGCGGGAGACATGGCGATCCACCAGGCGCGAGCCGCCGCGGCCGGGCTGCGGCCGCGGCGCTGGCACTCCAGCAGGCCCAGCCGCCCCTGTTGGTGCTCGACGATCAAGGCGCTCCACGAGGAACTCCGCCCGCACTCCGGGCAGCGGCTCGACGCGAGTCCCGCCAGCCGGTAGGCGCATTGCGGGCAGCGCAGGTGCTCGATCGGCGCCAGCGCTTCCCAGTCGAGTTCCAGAGCGCAGATCGGGCACGCCGTGCCCCTGGCCCCGCGCAGATCCAGCCCGCAGCGCGGGCAGGACACCGCGAACGGGATCAGCTCCCAGTTGGGTTCGCCGCGCCCGTGGGGCACTGCGTCGGGGGCTCCGTCAGGGGTCGTAGGTCGCGCTCTGGTCATGGACGAAATGGACTGTATGGACCGTATGGACCGTATGGACTGTATGGACCACATGGACCGTGTGAACCACATGGACCGTGTGAACCACATGGACCGTGTGGACCGCCCGGGCTGCGCGGACCAGCGACCGGCACGCACGCGCAGGGTGATCCAGGCGGCGGCGGCGCGGACTACGGCTTCAGCGGAGACCGGCACGCACGCGCAGGGTGGTCCACCACCTGATTAGACGACGAGACTACCGTCCCGGCCGAGGCCGGGCCACCGGCGGGCGATCCTGCGCCCGCCCGTCGCGACGGCTGCGGTTCGGACTTGATTCCCGGCGCGTATCCGTGTAGCATGAAAACGCGTCAACCGTTCATTCTCTGCGCGCGGGCAGCGGCGCTGACCGAGCGCTGTGCTGTCGCGCGCGGGCAGCGGCGCTGACCGAGCGCTGTGCCGTCGCGCGCGAAACGGCCCGTGAAATGACCCCGCGCACCGGAACTCCATTGTGAGGACGATCGGTGTGGGGGTTGTCGATTCACTCTCACTCAGGAGGCAGGAACATGAAAATCAGGCATCTGTTGTTGACAGCGGCGGCCGCGGCCTTGTGCTGCGCCTCTGGCGCGTCGGCCCAGTTCGTCTACATGACGAGCATCGACGCGGGCAACTCCACGTTCGCCCGTTACGACGTGGCGAACAACCAGTGGACCCAGCTCACCGGCATCGACACCGGCGCTCAGATGGCGGTGAGCACGTCGGGCGACCTCTACGCCTATCGCCGCGGGGGCGGCATTCAGCGCTACAACCCGGACGACGACTCCTGGACGGACGTCATGGTCGCGCCGCCGGGATCCAGTGGAAGCTACGGCAATCTGGAGATTACGCGCGACGGCGAGTTCCTCTACACCGAGACGAACGTCCGGACGCTTTGGTACACCGACGGCGGCCAGTGGCAGACCCGGCCGCTGCCGTTCGGGCCCAACGCCATGGGCGACTATGACCCGACATCCCATCAGTACGTCGTCGGCGAGTGGACGACCGGCAACGCCCACATGATCAAGCTGAGCGACTTCTCCGTGATCGACTTTACGGGTTCGCCGGGCGGCAACGGGGAGCGGGCACGCCACTCGGTGATCCTGGACGGCCGCTACTACTTCCAGTACAGCAGCCTCGCCATTCACTATTACGACCTCTCGAACCCGGGCGCCCCGGCGGTGGCGGCCTCCGCTCCCTACGGCGCCTTCTACAACTCCTCCGCCGTGGACCGCGGGTCCGGGATCATCTACGACTACGACCTGCGCACGCCCGGCAACTTCCGCTCGTTCGACCCCGGCACCGGCCAGTTCACGCCGCTGGCGGCGTTCAACTTCGCGGGCAACCACTCCAGCATCGCCTTCACCGGCGGCGCCGCCAACTGCGTCTATACGCTCAAGAAGAGCAAGGCGAAGGGAGGATGCGACCGCTGTCCGCCGAAGGGTGGCGACTATCGCAGCGAAGCCACCTGCGAGGACGTGAAGGAGTGCGCCAAGAAGGTGAAGACCACAATCGCCTGCCCGGGAGGCGGCAACGGCACCTGCAAGCTCAAGGGGAAGCGATCGTCCTGCGGGTGAGAATGACCGCGCGAGACTCGCCACTGCGTCAGAGGTGGAGACTCCGCCCGGGCACAAGCCACGCGGCTCGCGGGCCGCGCCTGGTCGCGCATGGCGAAGCAGGCCCGTGGCGGCCGTCAACGACGACGGCTCCGTTCGAACTCAAGCCCCCCCCATGCGAACGGCGTGTGGGGGGGCTTTTCATGGCGCGACGCGCAGGTGCAGCACGCGCCGGCGGGGCGGCCGCCTTGCTGGGTCGCCTCCTCCGCAGGCCGAGTGGCGCGCTTGGTTGCGGCGCGTCGCAGGTCCGGCTCACAGCCCGTAGACCTGCCCATACTTCGCCCGCAGGTACGCCAACAGCGGCTCGATCGACAGCGGTTTGCCGGTGACGACCTGCACCAGTTCATGGGCGCGGTAGCGCTGTCCGTGGCGATGGATGCTGCGGCGCAGCCAGTCGAGCAGCGGCCGGGTGTCGCCGCGGCGGATGGCCCCGTCGAGGTCGTCCAACTCGGCCCGGGCGGTCTCGAAGAACTGGGCGGCGTACAGGTTGCCCAGGGTGTAGGTCGGGAAGTAACCGAACGCGCCCATCGACCAGTGGATATCCTGCAGGCAGCCTTCCCGGTCGTCCGCGGGCACGATGCCGAGCAGCGACTTCATCTTTTCGTTCCAGGCGGCCGGGATGTCGCCCACCTCCACGTCGCCGCGCAACATGCCGCGCTCCAGCTCGAACCGCACGATAATGTGCAGGTTGTAGGTCAACTCGTCCGCCTCGACGCGGATCATCGACGGTCGGACGGCGTTGATCGCCCGCCAGAAGGCGTCCAGGCTCACGTCGCCCAGGGCTTCCGGGAATAGGCCCTGAACGGACGGATACTGCCCCTCCCAGAATGCCCGGCTGCGGCCGACCATGTTCTCCCACAGACGCGACTGCGATTCGTGGATCCCCAGCGACACGGCCTCGCCCATGGGCGTGCCGGCGTGCTCGGCTTGCAGGCCCTGCTCGTAGAGGGCGTGGCCGGTCTCGTGCAGCGTGCCGAACAGCGCGGGCGAGATGAACGACTCGTTGTAGCGGGTGGTGATGCGGACGTCGGTCGGGCCGCCGATGGTGGTGCAGAAGGGGTGGGTCGAGACGTCGATGCGGCCGGCCTCCAGGTCGTATTGCAGCAGCGCCGCCATCCGCGCGGTGAGTTCCTCCTGCGCCGGGCGCGGGTAGTTCCGCACAAGGATGGACTCGTCAGGTTGCCGGCCGGCGGCGCGGATGCGGGCAAGGAGTTGCACCGTGGCCTCGCGCAGTTGCGTGAAGACCGGCTCCAGCGCCGGCACGGTGGCGCCCGGCTCGAACTCGTCCATCAGCGCTTCATAAGGCTCGTTCGGGAATCCGATTCGGGCGGCCGCCTCCTTCTTGAGGTCCAGCAGCCTGCTCAGCGCCGGGGCGAACAGGGCGAAGTTCGACTCGCCGCGCGCCTGTGCCCAGGCGGTCTTGGCGCTGGAACTGGCGTGGGCGATCTGCTCGACGAGCGACCGGGGGAGCTTGCGTTGCCGGTCGAAGACCCGCCGGGCTTCGCGGATGTTGGTCCGCGCGGCGGGGTCCGCGTCGTCCGCCCGGGCGGCGTCGAGGCAGGCGGCGAACTCATCGCACACCAGCCGCTCGTGGGCCAGGCCCGCAATCAGCGCCTGCTGGTCCGCCCGCGCGGCCGCCGCCCGGGGAGGCATGTACGTCTCCTGGTCCCAGTCGAGCAGAGAGGAGATGGCGTTAAGGCGGCTGATCTCGCGAAGGCGGGTGACGAGGTCGCTGTAGGCGTCGTTCATGGGTCTGGGCTCGGCCACGAGGGTCCGCGTCGCCGGCCGCAGACACCGCGTCGGCGTCAGGCGACGTCGTTGCGGCGTCATGGTAGCAGGATTGGGTCGGGCGGTGGAGGCAGGTTTCACCTGAGCCACCAACAAACGGGGGAGCGACGACCCGCACACGTTACGCTTCCGTCACCCCCGCACACGCATGGCGGCGTCGATCACCGCTTGCGCCTGGTTTCGCAGGATCGCGTATGCGCCGGCCGAGATCCCCGTCATGACGGCAAACTGAATGGCACTGACCAGGCACGCCCGGCCGTAGCCGATGGGGCCGAACTCTGGATGTCGCAGCATCCGCCCGTAAATGGACGCGCTCACCGAGAACCCTACCACCAGCGCCAGGATCAACGTCGCGAGGGGAAATGGATGGCCAAGCAGGCGAAACGGGAAGTCGATTGCGGCCGCGATCATGGCTGCGACGGCCCATGCGACGACGCTGGCCTTGTACGCCACCCGAAACGGTGGCGTGAACTTACAGGTCAGCTTCGTCCCCAGCAGAATCAGGCCCGTGCCCAGAAGTGCGGCGATGGCCGCGCCCCACAAGAAATACCCCGCTGTAACCGCGCCCATGTCGTGCCTCCTGTTCGAAGCCCGGCACCGTACTCGCCCAGACGACCGTCGTTATCTCTCCGCCGCCGCTGCGGCGATGCGATTCAGCTTCGCCAGCAGCGCCGGGAACTCGGCGAGCGGAAAGACCGTCGCCGGATCGCTTTTCGCCTTGGCCGGGTCGTCGTGGACTTCCATGAAGATGGCATCGACGCCGACCGCCACGGCCGCGGCCGCGAGCGCGCCGACGTACTCGCGCTGACCGCCACTGAGCGTCCCGGCCCCCCCCGGGAACTGACAACTGTGCGTGGCGTCGAACACCACCGGGGCCAGTGCCCGCAGCTTCGGCAGCGCGGTGAAGTCGTTGACGAGGCGGTTGTAGCCGAAGAAGGTGCCCCGTTCGGTCAGCAGCGCATTGGAACAGCCGGACGCCGCCAGCTTGTGGACGACGTTGGCCATCTCCTCCGGCGACATGAACTGGCCTTTTTTGACGTTGACGCATTTGCCGGTTCGCGCGGCCGCTGCGAGCAGGTCGGTCTGGCGGCACAGGAACGCCGGAATCTGGATGCAATCCAGCACCCGCCCGGCCGCGGCGGCCTGAGAGGCGTCATGGATGTCGGACAGCACCGGCACGCCCACCCCGTCGCGCACGCGGCGAAGGATCGCCAGCCCCTCCTCGATGCCCGGACCACGGAAGCTGTCGATGCTGGACCGGTTGGCCTTGTCGAAGCTCGCCTTGAAGACGAAGGGCGTTTCGCAGGCGGCGCAGACGTCGCGCAGGGCGGCGGCCAGCGCCACCGTGTGCTCGGCCGTCTCGATGACGCACGGGCCGGCGATGACCGCCAGGGGCCTGCCGCCGCCGACCGTGACCGGACCGATCTGGGCTTGCTGGATCACGCGATACATCCCCCGGAATACGGGCGCTTGAACCGGTTGGCGGACGGCGTTCCGCGCGGCACGGCCTTCGAGAGGTTCGTCAGACGCCGGGACCGTCTCGATCCGGGCACGCCAGGCCGGCAAAAGCCACGCCGCTCGCTCGGAAGCGCCCCCTATACCGTCGGGCGCCTCGCCGGGCGTCCATCGGCCGCACCGCTCTGGAATCGCCGGTCAGGTGCGCATAGTATCATCGCCCCACCGGCCGTTGTCGACGGATTCGATTTGCGACTCGAAATCGACGATGCACTGAAGCGGCGACGGCCGCGGCGTGGGGAGAGCGACCGCCATGAGATCGAAGACGCACGGAAACTTACGCGGCGGCCCTCCCGGACCCGCGCCGGACCGGACGGGAGCCGGGACGCCCGCCAGCCCGGCCGGAGCGGGCAGACCCGCGACGCCGGCGCCGTCCGATCCCCAACCGGGGCTGACGCAAGCCATCCGTGAGTTCGTTGAGAAGAACGCTCCCTGTTCGAACGAGGACCTCATCGCCCAGATGGTCCACACCGTCTGCCGGCTGGCCGAGGACGACGCCTCACGCGGAGAGCTGAAAATCCTCACCCGCGCCCTGAAGGAACTGCGCAACGCCTTCCGCACCTTCCGCCCCTACTCCGACGTCCCCAAGGTGAGCATCTTCGGCTCCGCCCGCACGCCCGAAGACCACCCGCAGTATCTGGAGGCCAAGAAGTTCGCCGAGCTGATCCAGCGGAAGGGCTGGATGGTGATCACCGGCGCCGGCGACGGCATCATGCGGGCCGGGCATCACGGGGCGACACGCAAGTCGAGCTTCGGCGTCTCGATCGCCCTGCCGTTCGAGCAGGCGACCAACACCATCATCGCGGGCGACGAGAAGCTGGTCCACTTCAAGTACTTCTTCACCCGCAAGCTGATCTTCGTCAAGGAAGCGAACGCCATCGCGTTGTTCCCCGGCGGGTTCGGCACGCAGGACGAGGGGTTCGAGGCGCTGACGCTGGTGCAGACGGGCAAGGCGGCCATGGTGCCGATCGTGCTGTGCGACGAGCCGGGGGGTACCTACTGGCAGCACTGGCGGACCTACGTCAAGGCGGAGCTGCTGGGCAACGGCATGATCTGCCCGGAGGACATGAACCTGTTTTATCTTACCGACCGGGCGGAGCAGGCGGTCGAGCACATCCAGATCTTCTACCGCGTCTATCACTCCGCACGGTACGTGCGCAAGGTGATGGTCCTGCGCCTGCGCAAGGCGCTGACGGAAGAACTGCTGGAGCGGGTCAACGCGGAGTTCTCCGACATCCTCACCCAAGGGCGCATCGAACAGCGCACCCGGCCGCTGCGCGACGAACGCGGCGCCTACCCGGACCTGGCGCGGCTGGTGCTCCACTTCGACCGCAAGAGCCTGGGCCGGCTGCGGCGCATGATCGACTTCCTGAACACGGCCGCGTGAACCGCCAGGTGCGCTCGCGCCCCGGCGGCGGGCCGCGGGGCATGACCCGCGCGGGCAAGCTGCGCTGGTTTCCGGCACGACCGAACCGGTGGGCGTTCCCCACGGCCCGCCGGCCGCAGCCACACGATCCCGGCGCTGCGCCGATTCCGTGAGGCGACGGGGCACACCCGCCGCCCTTGACGGGGCCACCCGATACGGTTCCACTTCGGCAACCTCGACCGCGACCGGGGCAGGTTGGAGCCCGCCCGGCGGTCGGGAAGCCTGCTTTCTTTCGGGGGATCGGGTATGAAGCAGGCGATCGCGGAGTCGCTGAAACTCTACATGTGTGCGCGACGCCTCCAGCGCGGGCGGCGATCATCCGTGTTGACGCCCAACATCGCCCAGTCGCAGCACACCGACAACAGCTATCACGTGGTCACGTGCGACGCCGAGGTGACGGATCTTACGACCACGCTGGACGGCTTCACGGTCAAACTCGGCTACGCCGACGGCTCCCACCCGGACAACCTGGGCGGGGGCATCTACCTGGGCGGTTTCGTGGCCGGGACCGGGCAGGATCCCGATACGCCCAGCGGCAAGCTGACGGTGAGCAACTGCACCGTGACCGACAACTTCGCCAGCTACTACGGCGGCGGCGTCTACGTGAATGGCCTGGGGCAGATCAAGATGATTGACTCCACGCTAACCAACAACACCGCGACGCTCAACGGCGGCGGCTACGCCGACGGGCAGGCCAGCGCCGCGTTCGAGGATTGTGTGTTTGTGGATAACGAGACCACCAGCACGGGCGCGGCCCGGGGCGGCGGAGGGGCCTGGGTCGGCCCCGGTGGCACGCAGCGCACGTTCCTGCGCTGCCGCTTCACCGGCAACGAGTCGAAGGTGGTCGGCGGCGGCCTGGGCGTCTCCGACGGCACCAGCGCCGAGCCGCTGCTGGTCAACTGCCTGTTCTACCGCAACGACGC
>QZJT01000060.1 GCA_003597935.1 Phycisphaerales bacterium
AGACGGGCTTCACCCGCGGCTACAGCCCTTCGGCCGCTGCGCGGCTCCAGAAGCGTGTGGTTGCATTACGCAGCATCGCTGTGCGGCTCCAGAGCAGAGCGGCACGTGCAGAGTCGCAACCAACGTCGGCGCTGGGACGATCACGGCGCGCACGGGTCGTCCTGGTCGGGTTGCTCGCCGCGGCGTTGCTGAGCTGCGCCGGCCCGCAGCCGCTGGGCGTCGCCATTCGTCCGGTCGATCAGCAGACGTACCTGAATTATCTCAATGAAGAAAACGCCGACGGACGCAGCGCCTTTGTCAGGTGGATGGCCGGCGAGCGCGGCGCCACCGCCGACCAGGTGCTCGCAGACGACGCCCGCCTCAGCGCCACGCGCAACCCCTTCGACGCTCACAAGAATCCGCAGGCCGTCAGCCGCGGAGCGGTGATCTATCAGTTTCACTGCGCCCGCTGCCACGGCGACGACGCCCGCGGCCGGGGGCCATCGACGCTGCCGGATCATCTGGCCACCGATTTCAAGACCTTCGGCAAGCGCCTGGCCGCCACGCTCCACCGCGGCGCTCCGCGCAAGTGGTTTCGCGTCATCCGCGACGGCGACGGCGACGTGGTTGCGTACCCGGACGGCGAGTCCACCGCCATGCCGGCGTTCGGCGATCAACTGACGCAGGAGCAGATCTGGCTAGCCATCACCTACCTGCAAAGCCTCGACGTGTACGCGGAGCGATCCTGACCCCATGCCCACGGCGGACCTCCAACGCATCTTCCTGACCGGCGCCACCGGCTTTCTGGGTCACTACGTCCTGGCCGAACTGTGCCGCCGCACCGCCGCGACGATGACGATCATGCTCAGCCCGCCGCTGGAACACAGCCGCAGGAGACTCGAAGCGCTACTGAGCGATCTTGACGTCGCGCTGGATCCGCTCGTCGAACAGGGCCGCATCCGGCTGACCGAGGGGCGGCTCCCCGACGCTTTCGACGCCGGCGGGCTGGAGGGCGCCGACCTTGTCATCCATGCCGCGGCCAGCACGGCGTTCAACCCGGCCGCGGACGGCGATCCGATGAGGACCAACGTCGACGGCACGGCGGCGCTGCTCGACGGCGCCCGCGCGGCCGGCGTGGGCGCGTGCCTGCTGGTCAGCACCGCCTACGTCTGCGGCGACCGCCGCGGGCGCAACGCCGAGACGCTCGATCCCGCCCCCCTCCGGTTCTGCAACGCCTACGAGCGTTCGAAATGGTTGGCGGAGCGCCTGGCGGTGGAAGCGTACGGCGAACGCGCCACCGTGTGCCGCCCGTCCATCCTCTTCGGCGACCGCCAGCGCGGCCGCACCACCCACTTCGGCGGCGTTTACCTGGTGGCGCGGGCGACCGAATTGCTGGCAAGGGTCGCCGCGCAGGACGAAACGCTCGACCGCCACGCCATCCCGCTGCGCATCCTGGGCAGCGCCGACGCCACCTGCAATCTCGTGCCGGTGGACCTCGCCGCCGCGCGCATCGTGGAGATCGCGCAGGACCGGTCGCTGCACGGCCGCGTTCATCATCTCACCAATCCGCACCCGCCCACCCACGCGGAGATCAAGCAGTGGCTGGAGGCGTATCACGACGTGGGCGGCGGACGTTTCTGCGAGGGATCGTGGCCGCTGCCCGACGCCAACCGGCTGGAGGAGGCGTTCTACTCGCTCGGCGGCATCGTCGGCGACTACTTCCGCAACGGCGTCGAGTTCGAGAGCAGTTGGGACCGCGGCAACGGCCCTCGTCGCCTCGTCGATCGCGGCCTGTTCCTGCGTTCGCTGGACTACATGCGCAGCAGCCGTTCGATCCGCGGCCGCATGAAGCGGCGTCATACGTCCGCGTCGGCGCGTTCGTCATCGGCGCGTCTGCCATCGGCGCGTCCGTCGTCGCGCGACCAGCGAGCCGCGGGCTTCAGCCCGCGCGGAGTTCCGGCTCAGCCACGTTCATCCAGCCCCGCAGGACCTGAAGCCCGTGAGAGCGGCGCACACCATCCACGCATCGCGGAGGGCGCCATCGACCCCTGCTCGTACTTTGAGCGATTCCTGCCGCAGCGTGTTCCCGTCTCCAGCGTGGCGAAGGTCCACGCCCTGACCACGGTGGCCCGGTTCAGGATCGTCAAGGACGGCGGCATGCGCGGGGAGCGGCAGCAGGAGTGGGCCTGCCGCTTCGACGCCGGGCAACTGGCCGAAGTGAGGAAAGGCCCGAATGGTCTGGCGGAGAGCTTCGGCTTCAGCGTCGCCCTCGAGGCGTTCACCGCGGTGGTGACCGGCGCCGTGACGCTCCAGCACGCGTTCTTCCGCGGCGACGTGGACATCTTCGGCGGCATCGAACAGGCACTGCGCATGGTGCCGATCATGTCGGCGTTCATCAGGGAACACCCGGCCGACGTCGGCACGGCGTAAGTTGCGGCGGGGCACGACCCTGGTCCAACATGGAGGTCGAAGGTCCAAAGTCAAAGGTCGAAGGTCGAATGAAGAATGTCGGACGGCGAAGGTCGACAGACGAGCGCCGGCGTCACGCTGGAACGCACCTGGCTTGATGGTCCGGCCGGTCGATTGGAGGCCGTGTTGGCCTACCCCGACGACGCCGCGCCGTCGCTCGGCGTGCTCATCAACGGCCCGCACCCGCTGCTCGGCGGCGATCTGGACAACAACGTGGTCTGCGCGCTGCTGACCGGCCTGGCGGACCGCGGCGCGTTGGCGCTCGCGTACAACTACGCCGGCGTCGGCAACAGCGAGGGCGGACCGGCGGACTGGCCGGCCGCGATCGCGCAGTTCTGGCAGGAAGGCACGATCCCCATCGAAAACGAATGGATCGACGACGCGCGATGGGCCGAACGTGCGCTGACCGCGATGATCCAGGCGCCGCGCGTCATCGTCGGCTACAGCTTCGGCTGCTGGATCGCTTCATTCTGCGGCCGCGGCGACGGTCCACCCGACGGCCAGGCGCCGCGCCATGCCGCCGCCCGAATTCTGATCTCACCGAACCCCTCGAAGCATGATTTCTCGCGCCTGGCGACCGACGTCCTTCCGCTGCTGATCATCGGCAGCGACAACGACTTCACCTGCACGCGGGACGAGCTGAAGCAGTGGTACGAGACGCTCCTCCCGCCGAAGGAATTGCACGTCATCCACGCCGGCGATCACTTCTTCCGCGGCCAGGAGCAAGAAGTCGTGCAGCTCGTCTTGAACGTCCTTCACCTCCGCGCCTCTGCGCCTCTGCGTGAGCCTTCCGTCTCTCCGGGAGCACCGCGGCCGTGACTGGAAGATTCGACCTTCCCGGGGACCACGCCAACGGCCAGCCCATTACACCGCCCGCCGCACACCCAAGCGGTGAGCGCCTGGCAGCCGTCCTCGAACTGCACTTCGATCCCAGGTGGGGCACGCCCTACTGGCTCGATCGCGTCGCCCGGCTCGGCTTCGATCCGCGCAAGGAGGTCCGCGCGATCGCCGATCTGCCGCGGCTGGGCGTCATGTCGCCCGCTGTTTTGCGAACGCGACCGCTCGATTATTTCCTGTCAAAGAAAGCCCTCGCCGAGCGCAGCCGGCTCATCATGGTCCAGACCGGCGGCACGCTGGCCGCGCCGGTCTGGACTGCCTATCGCGATGACGAGTTCGACGCCGCCTTCGTGGCGCCCTTTGTCGCCGCGGCCGCTCACGTCGGCTTTCCTCGTGGTCGCCCCTGGCTGTATGCCGGGCCCTCCGGCCCGCACGTCATCGGCCGCGCCGCGGAAGCCATCGCCCGCCGCACCGAATCGCCCGCGCCGTTCACGGTCGATTTCGACCCACGCTGGGCGAGGAAGCTCGCGGCCGGCAGCTTCGCCGCCGCGCGCTACCTCGAACACGTTGTGGAGCAGGCGCTCGACGTGATCAACGGGCAGGACGTGGCGGTCCTGTTCAGTACGCCGCCCGTGCTCGACCGGCTCTCGCGCCGCATGACTTCCGCCCAGCGCCAGCGCATCGAGGGCGTCCACTACGGCGGCATGGCGCTGTCGCGAGCCGACCTCGAACGGCTCCAACGCGAGGCTTTCCCGAACGCGGTACACATGGCGGGCTACGGGAATTCGCTTTTCGGCTGCTGCCTGGAACTCAGCGTCGAGCCGGGCCGTGCGCCGGCCTACTTTCCGCACGGCGATCGGCTGATCTTCGGCGTCGTACAATCGGCAAGCGCCGCTCCATCGCTCCCCACGCCTGCTCCACAGGATGACGACGCCCGCGTCATCCACTACGACGCGCCGGGCCTGGAAGGCACGATCGCGTTCAGCCGGCTCGATGAGACCATGCTGCTGGCCAACGTGGTGGAGCGCGACGCCGGACGGTTGCTCGCCCCCCCCGAGGATGCGCCGCCGGGGTGTACTCACGCGGGCGTCCTGTCGCCCGAGCCGGTGGCGGCGACCCAGAAGCTCGCGTCAGCGGGGCTGTATTGATCTTCAGCGTGGCAATCGCCGGGGATGGCTGAAGGTTGAAGGTTGGAAGGTTGGCAGGTTGAAGGTTGGCAGGTTGAAGGTTGGAAGGTTGAAAGTTTGAAGGTTGGACGCTCCGCAATCAAACGGCGCCAGCGAGCCGCGGGCTTCAGCCCGCGCGGAGTTCGCTCATCCGCGGTGGCTACACATCGCGCGCCGCGAGACACGCTGCGCCTCCTCGCCCGGAGTTCCCTCATTCGCGGTGGGTACGCATGGCGCGGGGTGAGACACGCTGCGCCTCTTCGCCCGGAGGGCTCACGATCGTAGCCAGGGGCTTCAGCCCCTGGTGAGCGGCTCTTTTTTTATTTCTTCCGCCCTCCGGGCGAAGAGACATTGCACACAGGACGAGCATGCGATTTCCAGGCTGGCCCGAGGAACACGGAGCAATCCACAAGTACCTTCTCACCATATTCGCCAGGAACACGCGTCATTCCGACCGTTCCGCGAAGACTCATGTTGGACGTGGCTTGCGATGATTGTTCCTTCCGAGCGCATCCACTCCGAGACGATGGCGCATCCCGTAATGGCGGCATGATGGGAGACGCCCGGACGGCCCATACGCAGCGCCATTCGGTGACCACTCGTGTTGCCCGCTCCTACGACGAGCCACACTCAGGTTGTGATTCCCTCATGACTCTGCACGATCGCGCGCAACGAACCGCGGGCCGACCTGCCCTTTGTCAGGCAGGCGCCCGCGGCTCGATGGCGGTGGATGAAGGCGCGCGGCGGATCAGCGCGCGATCAGCCCGTTCGCGCCCGCCGGCAGGCCGCCGGTGCGCTCCAGGTTGGTCAGCGACCCGTCCTGCTCGTGGACCTCGAAGGAGACGATCTCGTTCGTTCCCGCCGCCAGGACGTACATGAAGCGGCCGTCGCGCGACACCGCCGCGTCGATGGGGCGCGTCCCGTCGCCGACCATGCCGGTCACGCCGTTCTCGTCGAGCAGTTCAAGATCGCCGAGACGCCGGTGGACGCTGTACCCGCTGACCGAGCCGCTGCCCGTATTGGTGGTGTAGGTATAGCGATCGCTGCGGGCGCTGACGATCCAGCAGGCGGCCGTTTCGGTCGTGGCGACCGACGCGGCGCCGATCTTCAGCGATCCGTCCGGAAAGATACGGTAGGTGGAGACAGCGGACGCGTCCGGCGCGCCGCCGAACGCCTCCGAGACGATCAGCACGTTCCTGCGGTTGACGTCGAAGCCGAACGGCGTCATGCCGCTGGACTCGTGTACCATGGCATTGCCGGCGACCCCGTTGTCGTCGACGACGAACGTGTCGATCATGTTGGTCGCCTTCTCGGTGACGACCAATACGCGGCCGTCGGCGCTGAACTGGATCTGCGCCGGCCCGGTCTCGTCTGCCCCGCTGAGTCCGCGGGTCGAGTTCTCGATGGCCGACAGATTCCCGCGCTCATCGACGGTGAACCCACTAATCTCTCCACCGCCTGCGCCGTCCAGCACGTAGACGACGCCGGCATGTTCGGTCACGCTGATCGGCCTGTCGCCGCCGGTCGCACTGACGTCCGTCAGCGCGAGGTGATCGCGCCGTACGCGGAATACGGACAGTTCGCCGCTGCCGGCGCTGACCACGAAGAGCCATTTGTTGTTGCCGCTCAGCGCCAGCCCGCCCTGGTTGCCCAGCCCGGCGCCGGTGCCGTTGCCGCCGGTGGGAAAGTCATCGGCGAACGTCAGCCGGCCGTCGCCGTCGCGCAGGTACATCAGCACCTCATTGCCCTCCGCCCCGTTGGTGGCGGTAAACACCGCGCCGACCGTCTGGGCATGGGCCGACGTGGGTAGCAGCACAGCGGCCGCACAAGCCATCGCCGTCAGCGCCATCCCCCTCGCCGTGTTGGTCAGGATTGCAGTCACACGCATGGTCAGGTTCCCTCGATCCTTCCGTTGAATAGAACAAAACATCCAGGACCCATCCGTCAGGCCTGGCATTGACCCGTGTACCGTGGTCGCCTCAGCCCTGCGCCCGATTGGTCGGCGCACGCACGAGAACCTGACACGGGTGGACCGATGACCGTGCTGAATCTGTGGCCAACTTGCTGAATGACCGTGCGCGATGATGCACCAGAAGCGAGCCGCGGGCTTCGGCCCGCGCGGATTCTCCGGCTTGGACGTGGCTACGAATTGCGCACGGTGACAGCGGGACATCCGCGCGGGCCATATCACCGAGCGCAATTCGCAGCCGCGTCACGGATGGGAGTTCCGCCCGGGCTGAAGCCCGCGGCTCGCCGGCGCGTGATCGCGCACGGTGACAGGAAGTCGAATGCGGCTCAGAGGCTGCCCGGCACCACGTCGATCAGGCAGGCGGCCACGTCGCGCAGCACCGCCAGCGGGTGCTGATCGCCGTTGACGCGGGCGATGAGCTTTTTGGGGTAGGCGTCGAGCACCGGCCGCGTCTGCCGCTCGTACACCTCGATGCGCTTGCGGATGACGTCCGGGTCGGCGTCGTCGGGGCGGTTCTGCTTCCTGGCCCGCGCCGCCAGCCGCGCCACCAGCGCGTCGGTGTCCTCCACCACCAGGTACACGATGCACCGGACCTGCACGAAGCCCTCCAGCAGTCCGACCTGGGCGGTGGTGCGGGGGATGCCGTCGAGGATGAGCGTGTGGTAGGACGGGTCCAACTCGCCGGCGTCCACCTTCGACTGGACGTGGCTCTTGAACAGGCGGACGGTGAAATCGTCCGGGACCAGCAGGCCCTGCGTCGAGTAGGACAGGAACTCGCGGCCGAGGTCGCTCTGGCGGTCGAGGGCGCGGAAGATGTCGCCCATCGCGAAGTGCGCCAGGTTCGGCATCCGGCCGATGACGACGCCCTGAGTGCCCTTGCCCGAGCCGGGCCCTCCGAACATCAGGATCGCCGGACAAGGGGTGGACGCTGTGTTCATGGCTGGTCGCTCCAGGGGGTGTCGCCGGCGGCCGGCGCGCCGCCGCTTTGCCGCCCGCGCCGGTCCTCCCAGGCGCGGCGCAGGGTCGGCTCGATCACCTCGACATCGACGGAATCGAGCAGTTCGTTGAACAAATCCTGCATGGCGTCCTCCGCCAGGCGCTGCCGCACGGCCGTTTCCAGTTCCGCCCGCACCGCCGCCATCGACACGTCCATCGCCGGCTCGCGCCGGTCCACCCGGATGATGTGCAGCCAGCGTCCCACCCGCACCGGCGCGGACGCCTCGCCGGGCGACAACGCGAACGCGGCCCGGCGGAACCCCTCCGGCACGCGCGGATCGTCCGCGGTGAACGGATCGAGCCGGCCGCCCTCCGCGGCGCTGGCGGTGTTGGCGCTGTGCCGCAGCGCCGCCTCCGCGAACGCCAGGCCCGCCCGCAGGTCCGACTGGGCCCGTTCCACCTGCGCCGGCGTCGCCAGTTGAATGTGCCGGACGTGGACGCGTTCGCCGTACCGCAGGCGGAACTCCGCTTCCAGGTCGGCTTCGGACACGACCACGCCGGGCATGGCGATGCGCCGCAGGTACGCGTTGCGCTCGACGAACAGCTCGAACTCCCGTCGCGAGATCTTCCGCTGGGCCAGCACCGTCTCCAGCAGCGCCGCTTCCGCGTCGGGAGAAGTCTTCGGCCCGGACACGTCTTGTAGCGAACCCTGAAGCCGCTGCAACGACAGCCTGCGTTCGCTTTCGATGTCGGCGGGGTTGACCTGTATGCCGATGGCCGCCGCCCGCTGTCGGGCCGCCTCCAGCACCGCCAGTTGTTCGAGCACTTCCGCCCCGCGTCCCTCGTAGAGAATCGCGTTGAGCCGGGCCGCGTCGACCCGCGCGCCATTGACCACGGCCGCGGCCTGGGCCGCCGATGGGGCGTTCGCCGGTTCGTCGATTTCGCGTTGGCGCGGCGGCAGCGCGTCCGGCGTCCACGTGTCTACCGGCGGCGCCTGCCAGGCATCCGCGACGGTGCGACCCGGTGATCGGGGTTGTGGCTGACACGCGGTCGTCGCCGCCGCGATCCAGCCCAAGGCCCATCGCAGGCCGATGCGACCGATGACCGATCGGACCCGGACGCCATCGTGCCGCTTGCGCGGACGGCGCGGGACGACGGTGCGAGAACGGCAGGAAGGCTCCCTGCACGTTGACCCCTGTCGATAAGCGTCACGCATACCACCGGGCGACGGTAGCCGCTGCGGTACGACGGGTCAACGTGCGATGTCCTGAGAAAAGGTGTCAAGATGATTTTATATGAGCGGCGTCTGCGTCGCTGGCGCTGGTACGGAAAACCATCCTGACGCCTTTTCTTCAACGGCGGCAATCGAGCCGCTTTCCCTTGATGGCCTTGCAGAACCCGTCGCCGCCGCCGGGGCAGTCGATCCGCTTGACCTTGAGCTTCACGCGGCAGTCGAACTTGTCTACGCACTCGTCCGCCGTGTCATACACGTCGCCCTTTTTCGGACAGGTGGCGCAGCCTTTTTTCGCTTTGGCGTCGCTCTTGAGCGCATACTGGCAGTTTCCGAACTCGCCTTCGCCCAGCAGCAGCACGGCCGGTCCGACCGGGGCGTCGCCGTTGGGGCAGACCGGCTCGCCGCGCACGCACTCATCCGGGTTATCGCCCACCTCGCAGTTCTTGTCGCCGTGACCGTCGCTGAAGCCGTTCTCATCCGCCTGGCCCATCTTGTCCGCCCAGTCGGACTTGGTGATCCACAGCAGCGGAAACGCCCGCTCGGAATGGACGCCGTTCCGCCGGTCCACCCACATGGTCATCTTGATGCCGATCCGGCCGGTGTCGGGCGTGTCGAAGTCGGTCCCATTCAGAAACATGTCGACCGTCGTGATGTAGTCGCCCGGCGGCGGGTCCAGGAAGTTGCCCACGAAGCCGCCGATCATGTTCGAGCCGGGATCGTCGCAGTCGGTCGCGTCGTAGGTGTCGAAGTACTGAAACTCGATCTGCAACCGTTCCGGCGCGCCGACCACGCCCCAGGCGAACGAGGTGACGAACACGCGGTCGGGGGCGTCCCTGGCGATCAGGCCGCCCGTCGTGCTGACGCAGCTCGGAAGCCGCTGGCAGCCCTGCTTTTCGGGATCGCACCAGAACAGACGGCTGCCGGGATCCTCGAGGCAGAACTTGCCGCTACCGGGCGGCACGTCGTAATACTCGCGCGGCAGGTTCGATCGCCGGTTGTAGTCGCGCGGGTCGAGTTCGTAACTGTCCCACACGGCCGCGAGCGGCTCGCCACCGGTCTGAGCATCGCTCGCGACGAAGTCCCGCCACGGCCCCAGCGAGCCGTCGGGTAAGATCGGCGCGATCTGGTCCGGCTGCAACGGCCGTGGCGCCGCCTGGCCGTACGATGGTGATTGGGCGTCGGCGGGGCTGACGCCGATCGTCCAGGCGAACAAGACCACTAGAAAGCCGACGACGTATCTTGCGTGAGTTCGAATCGACTGCATGATCGTTCTCCGATGGGGCCGGGGACCGGACGGGAGACGTACCTATTCTAGCCGCGCGTGAGTCGCCGGCCAAGGGTCTGAGATACTCGTTCGCAGCGGCGGCCGACCGTGTTATAGTGCGGTCATGGCTCACTCGTTGCGGCCGCGGCCAGACCAGGAGCTTTCCGATACCGCCGAACCGGGGCTGCCACCGTCAGCAAGCGGTGACGCCGGCTTTCAGATCGCGCCCTTCCGGCCCGAAGACGCAGAGACGATCGCGTCATGGGTGACGACGCCGGAGGAACTGCTGTGGCTGGCGCCGGCGACGCCGCCGCCGCTGACGGCGGAGAAGGTGCGGGGCTGGGCGCTGCCCAACGTCGCGGCGTACGCCATGACGGAGAGCGCGACGGGCGATCTGGTCGGTTATGCCGAGCTGAACCGGATGGAACGCGATCCGCACCACCAGTGGATCGGGCACGTGATCGTCCGGCGTGACCGTCGCGGCCGGGGACTGGGCGGACACCTGGTCGCCGATCTGCTGCACCGGGCGGCGGGCGAGGGTGCGGCCGCCCGCGTCTCGCTGATCGTCTGTCCCGACAACGCGGCCGCCATCCAGTGCTACAAGCGGGCCGGGTTCGATATCGTGTGCGACGAGCTGCACCGGTTCGGGCGCCCGCCGCGACCGCTGCGCATGTTGCGGCTCGAGTGGCGGGCATCGAACCGTTGCCACGACACGACCCCGCTGGAGCGCAGCGGATCGCACCCGGCCACGGGCCGGCGCCGCGGCTGAACCGCCGCCAGGCGGCACGCGGCGCACGGAGCAACGCGGCTGCGGCTGTCATACCCCCTGATCAGCGGGCTGTGAATCGATTGTCGCGTCTTTTTTGATCCGCACCGTAACCTCCCGATCCGCCGAACGGTTCGACGATTCTGACATGTTTCTCACAGCCGCCGGGCCGCAAGAGGCCGGCCGGGCGGTTGCGGCACATCGGCGAACTCGTATGCTCACTGCCGAATGTCGATGGCGCATCCGCTCCGGGTCGCGCAGGTCGATGGGTGAGGGTGGTGCAGATCTGGGCGCGAGCGTGCCAGCGCACGCCTGCGCCGGCGAGGCCAACGGCGTGGGATTCGCATCGGGATGCGTCACGTTCCGCCGGTTTTTCCTGACCGGAGATCATCCGTCCGCGGCTGAGGCCGAATGGCTGGAGCCGGTCCGGCTCCACGCCTTCGGCCGAAACGGCGTGGCCGGCATCGACGGCATCGAGACCGGTTGGATCCGCCCTACGCACCTGTTCGACGTGAAGTTCGACGACCTCGACGCGCTGCGGGTGGGACGCTTCGTGTACCTGGCAATGCGGCTGGACCGCACCGCCCCCCCCGCCGCGATCGTGAGAAGCTACCGTTTACAGGAGGAAGCCGCCGCCCTGGAGGCAAGCGGGCGGGATTTCCTCTCCAAGGCCGAGCGGCGTCAGGCCCGCGAAGCCGCCGAGGCGCGCGCCGAGGAAGAGGCGCGTGACGGAGCGTTTCGCCGCACGGCTGCTTTTTCCGTCTTGTTCGATCCCGGCGACGGCGTGTGCTACCTGGGCAACACGTCCAACAAAGTCGCCGAGAAGTTCATGGAACTGGTCAGCGACACGTTCAAGCTGACGCTGGCGCCGGCGACGCCGGGCGAGTTGGGGCTGCGTCTGGCCGAGCGCGCCGGGCTGGCTGACGCGTGGGACCAGGTCAAGCCGTCTTACCTGTGCGATCCGCCGCAGTCGGACGCCGAACTGGAGTTCGACCCCGGCCGCGACTACCTCGGGCGCGAGTTCCTGCTTTGGCTGTGGTATCGCTGCGCCGACGACGAAGGCGAGGTAGCGCTCAGCGGCGCCACCGACGTACAGATCGCGATCCAGAAGACTCTCCAGATGGCGTGTCCGTGGGACGTCACCGGCAGGACGGCGGTCCGTCGCGACGATCCGTCCGCGGCGCCGGAAGCGCGGGCGGCGCTGGCCATCGGCAAGTTCCCGACCCGCATGGGCCTGATGGTGGCCGCCCGTGCGGATGAGTGGGCGCTGACGCTGGATGGCAGGACGGCCGGCGTGTCGAGCGCGGCGTTGCCGGCGTCGGACGAGAAGGACAAGGACGCCTGGCTTGAAGAACGCTTCATGCGCCTGCGCGAGTTGTCGCGCATCCTCGACGGCCTGTACGGCGAGTTCATCCGCCGGCGGCTGGCAGCGTCATGGCGGGGCGAGTGGGACGGGATCTCGCGCTGGGCGATGCACCGCAACGGGCCGACCTCATCCGCCGCACCGAAGCTAGCGACAGCGTAGTCAAAGCGACCAGTCCAACGAGCCGCCGCCCCCATCCGAACCCGGAGCGTAAGCGACGGGCCGATGCCCCGCCGGGCGCACACCTCGGCGCCACGCATGGACAGGCCGGGCCCATCCGAACCCGGAGCGTAAGCGACGGGCCGATGCCGCCGGGCATGCACATCGGCGTCACGCACCTCGGCACCCCGCATGGACAGGCCGGGCCCATCCGAACCCGGAGCGTAAGCGACGGGCCGATGCCCCGCCGGGCGCACACCTCGGCGCCACGCACCTCGGCGCCCCGCATGGACAGGCCGGGCCCATCCGAACCCGGAGCGTAAGCGACGGGCTGCGGACGTGTCGCGCCAATCCGAACCGTGCGCGTCAGGAAGCGGTTCTACACGAGCTTCGCCCACG
>QZJT01000080.1 GCA_003597935.1 Phycisphaerales bacterium
CAGACGGCGGAGGCGGGCCGGCCGGGGTCGGGGCAAGCCTCTTCCCCCCCCCGTTTCTGCGGCACTTTCACCACGCTGCACCCGTGGCTGAGCAGAATCCCCACGTTCACGGCCATGCACCGCCAAGCCACGATGCGCTCAGAGGATTCAACCGCAGAATCCCCACATTCACGGCCGTGCAAATCAGGCTCCATTCGGTTTTCACTTTATCCATTCCACGCCTCAGGAACCGCCGCACGCCCATGTGGCGTTTGATGTGGCCGAACCGCGGTTCGACCGTCTGTTTTCTGCGCTTGTAAATGTTACGACCTTCCTCCGTGGCCATGCGGCCGCGCAGCCGTTTACGTCGCTCCTCATACGGCTCGCGGCTGACGACCCGGCCCTTGCTCACATCGTTGCAGCAGGCCGCGGCATGCGGGCAGCCGGCGCATGCGTCCGGGTGGCCATACTGGCGCATGCGTCTGGGTTGCCACACTGCCGGCGCTCCACCGTGCCGCTTCCAACTGGCGGCTCGACCGGATGCCGTGCAGCATCCCGTAGAAGTAGCGGGCCGCCAGGTCGCGGGGATGACCGGGCGGCTTGCCGCGGTCCCGGACGTACTCCGCCTCCATCTTCCCGAACGTCTCGGCGAACGGGCTTCTTCGCCGGCATCCTGGTGCTGGCCACCTCCATCTCCCCAAACGTCTAGACGAACGGGGCCGACTTGAGCATCGCGTCCAGATGGCGAACCTGGTGCTCGACCGGAAGGGCGTCCTCCAGCCGATGCTCCCACAGGACGCACTGCTCGCATCATGCGTCACGCCCGGATCGTTGAGCCACCAGCCATGCTCCCACAGGACGAACTGCTCGCGGGGAACCTCAGGGGTGCGAAACCCGCACAGCGGTGCGAGATTCGCTCATGGGGGCCTCGCTGCCGAAGGGGGGTCGTTCGGTGTGCATCACGTATATCATCATCTGACCCACCCGTTCGGCACCGCCCGCAGCCCGCCGGGCGAGCGGCGAGGGGTGAGTAGCGCAGGGCGAGCCGCCAAGGCGTCGCCGATTGTTCCGACGGCCTGTTACGGTCGCGGTTCGGATTGCGGCCGGGCGCTGAGGTGCGCGGCCCGATTTGTCGCGTCTTCGCATTCGCTACAATGCCTCGGGCCGCCTGGGGCGGCTTGCCGAACGACCGTTTCGGACGAGGTTTCACTGATGTCCCACACTCCCGAAGCGCCGCCCGCCGGCAGGCGCGCGTCGGACGCCGCATCGGCGGCGCGCCGCGCCGCTCGTGCCGGCCGGCGGCTTCGTCCGTTTCATTTCTACATCGCGCTGGCGCTGTTCGACGTGCTGGTGATCGTCGCCAGCATCTACGTCCAGCACCAGACGCTCAAGTCGTTCAACCGGGCGCTGACCGACATCCACCAGATCCACGACCGGCACCGCTGGCTGCGGGCGCTGGAGGGAACGCTCATCCGCATCAACGCTCCGGGCAACGACGTCTTCACCACCCGCGACCCGAAGTCGGAGCGGCGCAAGTACACGGAGGCGCAGATCGACATGCGGCGCTACCTGGACGAGCCTCCCCCGAATACGCCCGCGCCGCGCAACTATTCCCAGCACCTGGAGGACATGACCTCCCACGCCCGCCGGATCTTCGACGTTTTCGATCGGATCGCGGCCGGAAACATCGAGCCTTCCGTGGAGCGAGAATGGATGTCGGACGCGCTGAACTCCATGGCCAGCATGGACCGGGCGCAGGCGCGGGCGCTGGAGGTGCTGGGCGAGGAGAATGACCGGCTCCTCCGCGATCAGGAGGACGCGCTGGCCGTTCACAACGCGGTGCTGACCAACCGGTCGCGGGTCGAGTTCATCTTCGTGATGATCGTCGCGTTGATCCTGGCGGGCGTTACCTGGTATTGGCGGCAGTTGCAGCGCATGCACGACGAACTGGTGGCCGAACAGCAGCGGGCGGAGACGGAGAAGCGCAACCGCCTGGCGTCCATCGGGGAAGTGTGCTTCTCGGTCGCCCACGGCATCCGCAACCCGGTGGCGGCCATCGCCAGCTCCGCCCAACTCGCCCTCGAATACGGGCAGACCGACGACCGCACCCGACAGCGCCTGCGCGACGTGGTCACCTCCTGCCGCGCCCTGACCGAGCGCGTCACCAAGCTGCTGTCCTTCGCCCGTGAAGGGCGGGCCGAGGCGGAGACGTTTTCACCCGAGGAGATCCTGGAGCGGGCGGTGGCCGAACTGGCGAACAAGCTCGACGTGCAGGGGCTGTCGGTCGAGCGCCGCTTCAATGCCGCCGGCGTGCTGATCCAGGGCGACCGCAACATCCTGGTGCAGGCGATCATCGAGATGCTCAGCAACGCTCTGGACGAACTCAAGCTCGGCGGCCGGGTCACGCTGGTGTGCGAGCGGTCCGCCGACGGCTCGAACCGCGTCGAGATGGGCGTGATCGACGACGGTCCGGGCTTTACTCCGGAGGGCAAGGAGCGGGCCTGCGACCTGTTCTACACCAGCAAGACCGGGGGCAGCGGCATCGGGCTGGCCAGCATCCGGCGGGCGGCGGAGCTGCACGGGGGAAGCGTCGTCATCGCGGACGCCGTACCCCACGGCGCCGACGTGCGTATTCGGATCCCGGTGCGGGACGGAAGGGAGTGAGGGCGTCAGAGATCAGTCGTTCTCCATCATCGGCGACTGCGCCGAAGCCCGCATCCAGGCGTCGAGCCGTTCGGCGGCCAGACGGGCGCCGAAGCTCTGCTCGCCGCGGGCGTCGCGGATCGCCGCGTACGACTCGGTGAGCAGCGGCCCCGCCTCGCTGAGCCGCCCCAGCGCGACCAGACAGGCGCCCAGGGCGCTGCGGGCCTCGGCCGTGCGCCAATGGTCGGGCGGAAGCGACGCCTCACGCATTTCGACCGACCGCCGCATCAGCGCCTCCGCCTCGGCGTATTCGCCCGAAGCCAGCTTCAGCTCGCCGATCTCCAGCAGCGACGCCGACGTCGACGGGTGACCCGGCGGCAGGATCCGCTCCCGAATCTCCAGACCTTTCTTCAGCAGCGGTTCCGCTTCGTCCGTGCGGCCCAGCAGCCGCAGGCACAGGCCCAGGTTGTTGTAGGCGTTGGCGGTGTTGGGATGTTCGTCGCCGTGCAGACGCTGGTGGAGTTCCAGCGATTCGCGGAAGTAGGGCTCGGCCGCCGCCGGGTCGCCCGAGTCGATCGCCAGCCCGCCCAGGTTGTTGAGGGTAATGGCGGTTTCGCGGTGGTCGTCACCGAGGAGCTTGCGCCGCATCGCCAGCGCCTCGGCGTAATACGCCCGGGCGGAGGCGTAGTCGCCCTGCGTGTGAACGATCAGTCCGAGGTTGTTCAGGTACAGAGCGACGTAGGTGTGCTCCGGACCGAGCGCGCGCCGCGCGATCTCGACCAGTTCCTCCATAAAGCGCCGGGCCCGCTCGTAGTCCGCCAGGTGGTAATAGACGCCGGTGAGGTTGTTCAGCGAAGCCATGACCTCGGGGTGGTCCAGTCCGTGAACTCGGCGGCGGATCTCCAGCGCCTGGGTGAGCAGGTCGATCGCCTCGTCCATGCGCCCCTGGTCCCGGCGCAGCGAGCCGAGATTGCTGAGGCTGGCCGCCACGTCCACGTGGTCGGCCGGCAACAGCGCCCGCCGGATGTCCAGGGCCTCGCTGTGCAGACGCTCTGAGTCGTCGTAGTCGCCTTGCGCCTGCCGCAGGACGCCCAGTGAATTGAGAATGAGGGCGGACTCGACGCTACGGCGCCCGTGGGTGGCGTCCGAGAGTTCCAGCGCCCGGTCGAAGCGCCGCCGGGCCTCTTCCAGGTCGCCGAGATTCTGATACACGCGGCCGATGGCTTCCAGCAGCGTGGCTTGGATCTGCGGCTGACCGGCCAGCGCGGTTTCCATCTCCTCCGCGCCGCGCTCGAGCATGTCTCGGGCGGACAGCTCGCGTCCGAGCGCCTCGTCCGGATCGGCCGTCTTGAACAGACCGACCATGAACTCGACCACCGCGTTGGCGGATCGCGCTTCCGCGGCGGCGCGTTCGGCGGCTTCCGCCGCCTGGCGTCTCGCCTCGTTGGCGGCCTGCGCCTCTGCGACGGCGCGGTGGGCCGCCGCGGCCGCGTCCCGCTCGGCAAGGACCGCCCGTTCGAGGTTGTGCTCCGCCACGTCGCGTTGCCATGACGTGGTGACCAGCGCCGTGACCAGGACCGCGAAGATCGTCACCACCGCGGCGACGGCGGCGCGGTTCCGGCGGACGAACTTGGCGGTGCGGTAGGCGAACGTGTCCTTCCGCGCCTGGATCGGCAGGCCCTGCAGGTAGCGGCGGATGTCTTCGGAGAGATCGCGCACGGACGGGTACCGGCGCCCGGGCTCCTTCCGCAACGCCGTCAGGATGATCGTGTCCAGGTCGCCGGCCAGTTCGCGTCGCACGGCGCTGGCCCTGGCGGGTGCGCCGGCGCCGGTCGTCCGCGCGGCCGCGCGGCCCGTTTTGCCCCTGCGCGTGCGGGTCGTGCCGGCCGCATGCCCGCCCGCGATGGGCGAGGCTGCGGCCGTGCTGGGCCGGGTCGGTTCGGTGTCGCAGATGGCGTGCTCCAAGGCCCGCTGAGACGTGCCCTCCAGCCGGTAGGGCCGCTGCCCGGTCAACATCTCGAACAGGATCACGCCCAGAGAATAAACGTCGGTGGCGATCGTGACGCGCTGACGGCGCACCTGCTCCGGGCTGGCGTAATCGGGCGTCATCAGACGCACGGTGGACTCGGTGCGGGTGATGGCGTCCGTGCGGCTGGGGTCGAGCAGCTTGGCGATGCCGAAGTCCAGCAGCTTGGGGATGCCGTCCTTCGTGACCAGGATGTTGCCCGGCTTGAGGTCGCGATGGACGACGAGGTTCTGGTGGGCGTAGTGGACGGCCGCGCACACCGTCAGGAACAGTTCAAGCCGCTGGCGCGTGTTGAGCTGGCGCTCGAAGCAGTATTCGTCGATGGGCCGGCCGTCGACGTGCTCCATGATGAGGAACGGGCGGCCGTCGTCGGTCGCCCCGCCGTCCAGGAGTTTGGCGACGTTAGGGTGGTCGAGCGCCGCCAGCGTCTGCCGCTCCTGCCGGAAGCGGCGCAGGATCTCGTCCGTGTCCATCCCGCGCTTGATGAGTTTGACGGCGACGTCGCGCTCGAACTGCCCATCCACGCGGCCAGCCAGGAAGACGTTGGCCATCCCGCCGGAACCGATCAGGCGACGCAGTTCGTACGCGCCGACGCGGCGGCCGATGAGCGCCTCCGGCTTCTCGTCGCGCAGGATGCGGGAGACGGCGTCGAAATCGGGCGGCTGGATGAAGGAGTCGTCGTGAAGGTGGGCCTGAATGAGCGACTCGACCTCGCGGACGACGTCGTCATCGTCGCCGGATTCGGCGCGCAGGAAGGCGGCGCGATCCGCCGCGGTCATGTTGACCACGGCGTGAAACAGCTCCTTGATGCGCTCCCGTCGGTCCACCCGCCGATCCTCCCGGGCGACGATCGTGCCGCAGGTTCAGTCCACGCGCGTACTGAGGCATCTTTCCGCCCGCGGCCGAAAGGTCAACCGGGCCGCCCGGCTTCCTCCCTTCGGGACGGCGATAGGCGCACGGACCAGCGGGGCCTGTCAGACCGCGGGGCCGTGCTGTGTGAAAGCTACGGGCACGTCAACGGCTCAGGCGGCAGACAGTCCCCCGGATCGATCAGCGCTACCGCGATCGCGCCCTGGAAGCAGCACTCGGCGAACTTCGCCTTGCGGCCTTTGATCGCGGGCGAGAACGGCTGACCGTCGATCTCGATGGTCACGTTCTCTCCACTGTGCCTCCGGTCCCTCAGAATGACCTTTCCCTTGACCCGGCCGCTGCCCAGGCACTTGGCCGTCAGCTTCGAGACGTCTTCGCAGGGGACGCCACCGCCGCCCTCGCCGGTCTTGAGCCGCTCGACCGTGTCCGTCCCGACGCCGATCTGGTAGCCGCCGATCGCGTACAGGTATCCGTCGTCGGAGAGCACCACGGCCGGGTGCTCGCGCGGCTGCGTCAGCGCGGGACCGGCCGACCACAATCGCGTATCCGGGTCGAACACGTAGACGAGCCGCGAGATCGTCCCGGAGTTGGGATTCTGACCCGTATAGCCGCCGATGCAGTACACCTTGCCGTCCGCTCCCAGTCCCAGACCCGGCAGGCTGACGCCGGTGTGCGGTACGTCGGCCAGTAGCTCCCATCGGTCCGCGGCGATGTCGTACGAGAACACCGAAGACTCGCGGCGGCCCTTGAACATGTCATAGCCGCCCACGACCAGGACGTGCCCGCGACCGTCGTAGACCGCGGCGGCGTAGAAGCGTTCCTGCGGCATCGGCGCCAGTTCGGACCACTGATCCGTGCGGGCGTCGAACCGATAGACGGTGCGGGTCCCGTGGCCCAACAGGTCCTGACCGCCGATGCAGTAGAGTCGTCCCTCGCCATCGGCGCACCCGGCGAAATAGATGCGCCAGGCCGGCATGTCCGCAATGCCGTCGGTCGGGCCCTCCTTCAGATCATAGACGTATCCTTCCCTGGTCCAGCCCGCGTGCGGCTCGAACCCGCCGAACACCACGGGCCTTCCGAGCGAGTCGATGCCGCCGCCCTGATGGACGATGGGTCCATCGAGCGGCGTGCCCGTGCGCCAGACGTTATCGCCCGGCCGCAGGTAATGGGCGGATGCCTGCAAGTCCGGCCCGACGAAGGGCCGGCCGCCGACCACCAGGATGGCGCCCCGATGGTTCATGCCGACCGCCCCGGTCCGTGCCCCCCCCGGAAGGGCCCCGAAAGGCTCCCACGCCTGCTGGGCGTAGGCGGGCGCGGCCAGGATGGCCATCCAGACGATCCGACGCAGATGTGTTCTCATACGTGTCATCTCCCAGACGTCCATCAGCACCCATCCGACACGCCGCACTCGAGCACTTCGATCGAATGGGCGCCCGGCGCGACGTTTTTGAACTTGGCGGTGGCTTTGCCGCTGTTCTTGACCGTCTTGACGACGTCGGTGTCTGGATCGCCGTCGAGCCGGAACGTCACGGCCGCGCCGGGCAGTCCGCCGCCGAGCTTGCCGGTGGCCACGTTCTTGCGCCCCGTCTTGCACGTCACCTTGAGCGTTTCGCCGCCGGTACACGACTGGCCGCCGCCGGCCTGGAACTCGTAGGCGCCTATGTCCACGATGGGCGCCGCTCCGTGGCCGGTGTCCGGCGTGGCGGGGTCGTCGACGTAGCGCCGCTCGCCGTCGAGGTCGGTGTCGACGCCGTTGGGCAGCTCATCGTTGTCGGCCGCGTCGATGCAGGGCGACCCCGCGGTCAGGTGCAGATCCAGGCCGCCATAGCTGACGAACCGCGGATCATCGTCGAAGCAGTGCGGGAACTTCTTCCTGTCCGGCGGGTCCTCGCCGGGTTCGCCGACCAGCATGTTCTGGATGCAACTGTAGGTCGCGCCCGCGCCTTTGATCTGCGACGGCCCGACGAAACCGTTGCGGTCGCGGTTGCCCCAGAAGATGCAGTTGTGGACGAAGGCTTCGGCGCTATTGAGCACGCGCAGCCCGGCCCCGGCCTCGGCGGTGTTGTTGACGATCGTCGAGTTGATGATCCTGACCCGATTCGGCGTGAACGCGCTGGTGGCGATCGCGCCGCCGACGCCGCCCCAGCCGCCCTGCCGCGCCTGGTACTCGGGCGCGCGGTTGTCGACAAAGAGGCAGTTGACGATGGTCGCGTCCTTCCAGGTCCAGATCGCCCCGCCCGCGTTGGAGCGGTTCTGGCGGAAGACGCAGTTGCGCACCGTCAGGGCGTCGCCGAAGTGATAGAGCGCCCCGCCATAGGTGCCGGCGTAATCGCCGCTGGGAAAGAAGTTGTCGGCCGTGTTGTCGATGAACGAGCAGCCGGTGATGTCGGCCGAGCAGCCCATGCGGATCGAGACGCCCGCCCCGGCGCCCTGGTTATTGCCGCCTTTCAGACGGTTCTGTGTGAACAGGCAGTCCGTCAGCGTCAGCCGGCAGTCTTCCACGGCGATGACGCCGGCCCCTTCATACAGGTGAACGCGGTTTTCCTTGATGGTGCAGCGGATGAACGTCGGCGCCCCTCCCAGGCTGTAGACGCCGGCCCCGAACGAGGCGATGTTGCGCTTGATGGTGCAGTCGATGAACGTCGGGCTGCCGCCGTTGTTGAAGACGCCGCTGCCGTAATCGCCCCAGGGCACGACGTGCTGGCCGTAATTGGTCGCCCCCCCCAGGATGGTGAACCCGTCGATGACGGCCGTCTCATCCACGCCGTCGGTGGTGACGACGTGGAACACGTTATCGGCGTTGCCGTTCCAACCGGGTCCGTCCCACGTGCCCTGGCCGTAGGTGTCGTTGTGGTCGATGTCGCCGCTGAGGATGGTCTCGTGGGCATAGGGGTCGCGCTGATCGCGCCGCTCCTCCACGCCGGTAAAGCCCCCGTAAAGCCCCACCCCGCTTTTCATCTGAAAGGTCGACTCCCACTCGCCGGCCTCGCCGGGGAAGTAAGAACCCTCGGCCACCCAGATCTCATCGCCGGGGGCCGCCCCCCGCAGGGCGTCCTGCACGTCGACGTAGGCGTCGGCCCAGCTCCGGCCGTTCTGACGGCCGCTCGCGTCGGCATCGACGTAGATGATGCTCTGACCGAACGCCGCCGCCGTCGAGGCCGCCAGGATCACTGCAACTCTTGCACACACACTCATGTCGCTTCCTCATTCAGAAACCGAATCGGGTATAAACACGCAGGCGCCGCGAGCCTGCACGCAGTCGCAACGCCGTTTGCGCGTCCGGGATTGCCGTGAACGAGCCACACCCATCCTGCACCCGGACCAGGCAGCACGGACTGTGCCACGAGCGGTGAACCTCGATCGCAACCGCCGGTTTGCTACGCCTCATCGATCGATCGCGGCCAGTCGTCTCTCAACAGCCGCGAGAGCGAGCGGTCCGCAAGGATGCGGCCGCCCGTCTGGCAGGCGGGGCAGTAGTTCGTTTCGTTGTCGGCGTAGCGGATCCTCTGGATCGTTGCCCCGCACGTCGGGCAGGGTTTGCCGAACCGCCCGTGGGCGGCGAAGCCTTCTCGAAAGGCGGTCACGTCACCGGCGCCGGGGAACCTGCGCGTGACCTGCGCACAGAGTACACCGGTCCAGTGGGCGAGCGTCCGCTGCGCCGCTGCCCACAGCCGTTCAATCTCATCCTGGTTGAGCCGCGTGGTCCACTGCAACGGCGAGAGCCGGGCGGCGTGCAGGATCTCGTCGGAATAGGCGTTGCCGATGCCGCTGAAGAGGCGCGGGTCCGTCAGTGCCCGCTTCAACGTGTGGTTCTCGCCACGAAGGCGTTCGGCGAGGGCTTCCAGCGAAGCAGACCGCACGTCGATCCCGCCGGGATCGTGGGCGGTCAGGCCGGCTCGGCCAGCTACCACGTGCAGGCCGGCGCGCTTCTTCGACCCGGCTTCCGTGAGCGTGAGCGTGCCGCTGGGAAACGTGAACGCGGCCAGCGCGATCCTGCCGCCGACGCGCCGGCGCTGCTCGCTCCAGCGAAAGCGCCCGGCGATCATCAGGTGAAATACCAGGTACAGTTCGCCATCCAGTCCGAAGACGATGCGCTTGCCCAGCCGTTCCAGCGTCGTCACGCGGCGCCCGACCACCGCATCCAGCGGCGGATCGAAAGTACGCACCAAGAAGGGGCTGAAAACCTCGGCTGACTCGATGGGCTGCTCGACGACCCGCGGCCGCAGCGCGGCGATGTAGGCCTCGATATCCGGGAGTTCAGGCACCGCTGCAGAAGGGAGTCAGGGAGTGACGGAATAAGGGAGTCAGGGAAGAGCCAATCAGTGGAGACGCGTCTGAGCAATCGCAGTCACGGTATTCCATCCGGCGCCCATTCATTCCATCCGACCTTCGCCATTCCCCATTCCCCATTCCCCATTCCCCATTCCCCATTCGCCATTCGTCATTCGCCATTCGGACGCCTCCGGCGTCGCCCGTCATGCCGTCCGGATCGCGTGCAGCAGGCCGGACACGAACACCACCAGCGCGGCCGCGATGATCAGCCGCGTCAGCCACACCGTTGCGTTCTTTCGCATGGGCGCAGTTCCCGGGCTGCGGCCGATCAGGATCTCGGTCACCGAGATCACGAACAGGGCCAGGATCAGCTTGGCGCCGAAGATGAAGTGGTACGGGTTGGGGCTGATCTTCGCCTTCAGCGCCAGCCAGTAGAAGTTGAAGGCCCCGGTCAGCAGCAGGACGGTGACGGCTACGTGAACGACGATCTTCCAGCGTCGGGTCACGGTCGCGTGAAGCTCCTTGCGGGTCGGCTCGTCCAGCACCTCCTGCGACGCAGGGAACAGGGACGTTCGCATCAACACCGCGCCGCCGACGGCGAACATGGCCGCCGTGATGTGCAGCCAGCGGGAAACCAGCGCCAACCCGTCCACGCCTTCCATCGAACGACTCCTTCAAGACCTCAGCCGTGCGTTCCCCGCTGTCTACCCGCGCCACGCGCCGGGTGCAAGCGGCTCATGGCGGTGCGGGCCTCTGGCGGCCGCGCAGCGACGCCACCCCGTAAAAGTGCTGGCAAAACCGCCGCCCCCCGCGATAATGCCGCCGGCGTTGGGCGCGGTTCGGCGGGCCATCTGACCGGCTGCTGGGAGGCAGGCATGATCGGTATCCGGTATCTCAAGACCCCCCCCACGACGTTCGTCTTCCACTACGTCGGCGGGCAGCTCAAGCGCAAAGGCCCCGGCCTGAGCTTCTTCTACTTCTCGCCGATCTCGGAGATCCTGAAAGTCCCGCTGACCAGCACCACCGTGCCCTTCGCCTTCAACGAGGTTACGGCAGACTTCCAGGACGCCCTGATCCAGGGCGAGTTGACCTATCGCATCGTCGACGCCGACCGGGTGACGCAGGTGCTGGACTTCAACGTGGACGCCGCCGGGCGCTACCGCTCAGACGACCCCAGCAAGCTCAGCGAGCGCCTGCTCAACCCGCCACAGACGCTGGTCCGCTCGTTCACGCTGCGTCGCAAGCTCCGCGACCTGATGACCAGCTCCGACGCCCTGATCGAACACGTCCTGGCCGGGCTGAAGTCGTCCGAGCTGATCGCGACCCTGGGCGTGGAGGTCATGGACCTCAACGTCTTTGCCATCCGTCCCAGCCCGGAGATGTCCAAGGCGTTTCAGGCCGACGCCCGCGAGGAACTGCTGCGCAAGGCGGATGAGGCGATCTACGCCCGCCGCAACGCGGCCGTGGAACTGGAGCGGCAGATCAAGGAAAACGAGCTGCGCACGGAGATCGCCGTCGAGCAGAAGAAGCGCGAGGTGCGCGAGACGAAGATGGCGGCCGACATCGCGGTGGAAGAGCAGCGGGCGGCCTGGGTGGATCACAAGGTCGCCAACGAGCGCAAGGAGGCCGAAGCCCGGGCCTATGGCCTGAAGGCGCTCGTGGAGGCGCTCAAGGAGACGGACTGGAAGACGCTGACCGCGGCCGGGGGGCTGACCGACCCGCGCATGAACATCGCTCTGGCCTTCCGCGAGCTGGCGGACAAGGCCGAGAAGATCGGGACGCTCAACGTCACCCCGGACTTGCTCGATTCGCTGATCGGCGAGAAGGACACGAAGGCCCGCAAGCGTCAATCCGAACCGCGACCGTGAGGGAGCGGCTGACTTCTGAGGAGGGCGTACGATTCGCTGACCGGAGATGACATCCAAGAGCCGCTTCCTGACCGGCGCGGTTGGGATTCGCTACGCCGTCGATCCGAACCGCAGTCGTCACAGGCTGTCGGAATAATCTCTCGGCATGGTGTGGCTCGGTTCATGGGTGACGGCATCGGGGTCGTCGGAGGGGATCGCCGCGCCGGGGGCCGGCCGGGCTTCGGAGGCGGCGGCAGGCTCAGACGGCGGAGGCGGGCCGGCCGGGGTCGGGGCAAGCCTCTTCCCCCCCCCGTTTCTGCGGCACTTTCACCACGCTGCACCCG
>QZJT01000014.1 GCA_003597935.1 Phycisphaerales bacterium
CCCTCCCTCACGGTCGGGGTTCGGATTGACCGGGTCAAGGACGGCTACATGGTGGTCAACCAGGACGCCAACTGGAACGTCGTCTCGGCGACGGACCTCGCCGGGCGAGTCCTCGAACGCACCTTCTACACCGCCTACGGCCTGCCCACCTTCAACTCGCAGACCTACTTTGGCGACTACGACGGCGACGGCGATTCCACCGACGACGGCCACCTCGGCAGCGGAGAGACTGCCTGGGGCGCCGGCCCTTACGGCGCCTGCCGCGTCTTCGACTTCGACCAGGACGCAGACGCCGACACCGACGACCAGACCATCCTGACCTCCCGCGTCAGTCTGGCGTCAACGAGTCATTCCTTCGTGCCTCTCGGAGAGACAGGACTCGTTCGGGTCGATACTCACCATGTGGCTGTGAGCGATTCGTGGCCGCGGCGCGGCAGGAAAGTCCGCGCTGCCTTGCGGCCCCCGGCCCACCGGCAGCGTGTGTTGGCGCGGGGTGATAGAGCGCGACGACTGACTACGGACGACCAGCGACCGCGGCCGGCCCCATGCCCTCGGCGGCGCGCTGGGCATTATTGCCCGATGTCGCGTTCCCCAGCTCCGCAGTTTTGCCCGCGTGACCTTCGGGCGGGATCGCGCCGACCATGACCGCACCGGGGCTGGTGCAATCACCTGAAGGCGTTTTCGCTGCTTCTCACGCTGGTTTCGTCACCGGACCGCCCTCGCAGGGACCGATCCGCGCGTGATCGCGCCCGCAGCCTCGTCGTGGCACGTGATCTGCACTCGTGAATGTCACGGCTGAGGTGTCGAAGCAGATCGGACACGACACACGGCCGGCCCTGCGCGGCGTGCGACGCAATCCTGGGGATTCGTCCAATGGGTGAGAGCAGCGCCGATCGGGGATAGAGAGAGCGGCCGGCGCCGGATTCTGCGCCGCGCGCGCCAGCGACGGGCCGGAGCGTCCGGGGGTAGGCGCTTCGGCCCTTGTTGCTGCGCTCAGGGCGAGCGGCCGACAAGCTCGAACAGCACCATCTGGCGGTCGTTGCGGATAAACGTGAGCACCTCACGATACCCCGGCAGCGAAGAGGGGTTCGGATCGGCATTGCCGAACTCGCCACGGCGCATAAGGAACCAGGACGGCGCCACGGCCGACGGGTCGCCGGAACCGGTCGCGGACGAGGCAGCGTCCCTCACCGTGGGCACGTACTGGAACCGCCGGGCGCTGTAGAACGCCACGTCCGGGGCATCGTCGTTCTTGAGGACGTACACGGTCGCGCCGGGCGGCACGGCCGCGTTGATGTCGGCGGCGTGGGCGCGCATGGCGTCAGACTTCAGCCGGCCCGGCCACCATGCACTCATGATCACCGGTTTGGCCGCCAGCGCCACGCACAGCAGGCACGTCCACCGTGCGAAGCGTGCGTGACGCCAACCCGGCTCCACCCGCCGCAGCACGAAACCGGCCGCGCCCAGCCCGGCCGCCAGCACCACCCACGCGAGCGGCGGGCCGAGCCAGGTGGGATCCAACGCCGACAGCGCGGCCGCGGCGACCGCGGCGCCGCCCAGCCCCAACAGCACAACGCCGACGTGACGCCAGGTCGCGTCGTACGCCGCTGCGCCTCCATGCCCATCCCCAGCGCCCGGCACGAAGCGGCGCTCGACCGCCCACGCGGCCAGCAGCGCGATCGGTGCGAAGATCGGAAGCGTATAGCGGGGCGCTTTGGCCGGAGCGACCATCAGAAAGACCAGGTTCGGCACGATCAGCACGAGCAGATAATACGCCGCGCGATCGCCGGCCGCCGACCGGACCCAATCTCGCACCCGCTCCCAGACGGCTTGAGCGATCAGCGTCCATCCCCGCGCGGTCGAAGCTCCGGTAGCCGCCGGTGGCGCCATCGCGCTGCCCCCGACCATGCCGGTCACGATGAACACGGACGCGGGGATCGTGACGACCAGGGTAATGGCGGGAAACAGGATGATGCCGAGGATGTCACCCACGCTGTGCGGCACCAGCCGTTCGATGATCTCGATGAGTGCAATCTTCCCGACGTCGCCACCGCTGGAGAAAGCCGCCAGCGACCGCGACCACCACACCAGCACGCCCAGGCAGCCAGCCAGCCCGATCCACTGGGCCGGACTCCGCAGCCAGCGCCAGTCGCGGCCGAACCATCCGTGAGCGATCAGCGCCAACCACATGAAGATCAACACGTGCGGGCCTTTCCACAGGCTCCCTGCCAGCGCGAAGGCGTAGGCGAGCAGCCAGCAGGCAGCGTGGACCGCGATGCGTTCGTGTTCCCGGTTGCCCTTCGCATTCGCCAGCGGAGTCTTTGCCGGAAAGTCCGCGCGGGCTGAAGCCCGCGGCTCGCCGTCGGCGCTGGGGCGCGCGCATCGACCCAGGGCGCAGACCATCGCCGTGAATGCCGCGGCGCAGAAGAGCGAGAACGGCACGTCGAGTTCGGCCCGCACGCCGTAGTCCAACACCGTGACGTTGGTCAGCAGCAGCACGGCCGCGGCATAGCCGGCCCCAGGGCCGATCCACCGCCGTCCCGCGACGTAGGTCAGCAGGATGAGCAGCGTCGCGCAGACCGCGGAGGGCAGCCGCGCCACCCATTCGTCCAGCGTTGCGAAGCGGCGGGCCAACCAGGTCGCCGTCCAGGCGTAAAGCGGAGGCTTGCGCAGATACGGGACGTGGTGTACGGTGGGCATGGTGTAGCCCGGCCGCTGCGCCATTTCCTTCACCACGATCGCCCGCAGCCCCTCGGTTCCGATGAACTCGAATCGCCCCAGCCCCACGAAGAACATCACGGCGCAGGCGGCGCCGAGCAGCGTCAACTCGGCCCCGATCAGGCTCGGTCTGGATGCCCCTCCCTCGGTCGTGGTCAACTCCATCGGATGCTCCGTGACGGCGGATTCGGGCGGCGCAGCGGTCGGATTCGCCCGGGTTCGGCGTCCATATCTGACCGCGGGGAGAATGGCAACGGCAGGCCAGCGACCCGGCGACACGTGCCCGATGGCCGGGACGATCGATCGTCCACGGCCATACCCCGCTGGCAGCGGTCCGTGCCGACCGTCCTTCCCGGATTCGGTCCGAAAGAAAGGAAGCGGACGCATCGACAGGGCTGAGGCTAACCCCCCACGACGAGGGCAGGATTCTGCACGGTCCACAACATCTGACAGACTTCGTGTTGTCCCGCGCGGATATACTCTTGTAGCATGGAGGGTTACGACTGACGTGTGGTCGCCTCGACGCAGGTTCCTGCGTGCGTCCGTGGAGCGTGGTGAATGGTGAATGGTCTTACGATGTGCGGCTTTGGCGCGGCGCTGTTGAGCGCCGCCGCCTCGCCGGTGTTCAGCCAAGTGGTTCGGATCGAGCCGGATCTGACGCCGGGTTCGACCTGTTTCATCGAGTTGCGCGAGTCCTGCCTGCGCACGGTGGAAGACAACGACGCCAAGCGCAAGAGCGAATCGCACGCGCTGATCGAACAGGTCATCGTCGTGATGCAGCGGGTGGAGGCGCTGCCGGAGGGGGGCCGGCGCGTACACCTCTCCTTCGACCGGCTGGCGCTGACCATCGACCGCAAGGACGAGCTGCTCTGGTACGACACGGACGCCCAGTGCAACGGCACCCGCATGTTGGAGGACGTGTTCAAGCCCATGCTGGGCATGCCGATGGTCATGGACGTGGACGCCGAGTGCCGTCCGCTGTCCTTCCGCGGCATGGACGAGATCTTCGCCAGGGTGGCGCAGGAAGCGCCGGACAACCCGTTCCTCAAGCACCTGCGCCAGTCGCTGACCAACGAATCCTGCCGGGCGCTGTGGGGCGACGCGCGGCTGGTGCTCTATCCCCGCAGGGACGTCCAGATCGGCGATACCTGGAAAACGAACTTCCTGCAGCCCTTCCCGTCGATGGGCATGGCCCGCTACGACTTCAACTGCAAGCTGGAAGGCGTCGAACAGGAGAACGGCCGGCGGGTGGCGCTGGTCGGGTACAGCGCCCGCATCCGGCCGGATGAGCCCGCCCCGGCGCCGCCGCCTCCGGCGCCGCCGCCGCTGGGCGCAACCCCCCCTCCACCCCCCCCGGCGAACCCGCGGCACGAGCAGATGATCCGGGGCCTGCGGGGCGAACTCGAAGGGCAGGGGCGGTTCGATCTGGAACGAAACGTCCTGGTCAGCGACGGGGCACAGATGACCCTGCGGATGAACATCCTGCTGCCCGGCGGCGACGAGAAAACGCCGCAGCGGTTCGACGTGGAGCAGACGTGCGACGTCACCACCCGCGTGCTGACCGAGGCCGAACGCGAGGCGCAGCGGAAGGAGAACCGCGAGCACGGCGAACGGCAGGCCAAACTCCTGCGCGACCGGCTGGCCAACCGGCAGCCGAAACCGTAGAAGTCCACCGATGCACGGGAGCGCGGGAAAACCACAGATCGCACAGATGGGCACAGATGGGATGGCGTGAGGGTTTCGTCATCGTCGCGGCACTTGTCGCACCTGAACCGGTCGGCGCCTTGACTCCGGCGTCCGGGCTGGCCGGTGCGATTGAGAGTTCAGGTGGACGATCCGGCACAGTGGGCATGGCAGCATGGAATCCGTAGCGACCAGACCGGCCGGATTCTGCCCGGCGTGCGGCTACGCGATAGACCGAGGAACTCAGTTGACCCGCCCAGCTCGGCGCATTTGGTTCCACCCGAAGAAGTACGGTTGGGGCTGGGGACGGCCCGCGTGCTGGCAGGGATGGGTCGTGCTGGTGTTCTATCTGGTGATGCTGCCCTCCGGGCTGCTGCTGGTCGACCCGGACCGGCTCATCTCGCTGGCGTACTGGATCATCTGGGTCTTCGGCTGGACGGCCGCGCTCATCGTGATTTGCTATCGCACCGGCCCCCGCCCGCGATGGCGCTGGGGAGACAAGGTCGCTCCCCCACCCGGCTGGCCGAGACGGTGCCAGGAGTGCGAGTATGACCTGACCGGCAACACCTCGGGCGTCTGCCCCGAGTGCGGGCTGGACATGCCGGCGGAACAGATCGAGGCGCTGCGCAGCGCTGCCGCGGGCCGCGCGAGACGCCCCCAGGGAACGTAATGGGATGCCGGCCCATCCCCCTTTCGTTATTTCGTTATTCGTTATTCGACATTCACCCGCATCCTTCCAGCTTTCCTTTGATCTTCCTGCACGACCCGGGACCGCCGTCGGGGCAGTCGATGACGCCGCTGATCCTCCTGTCGCACTCTCTCCGTTTCTGGCAGCCGATGCCGACCGACACGACGTCGCCGGCCAGGGGGCAGGCGCCACAACCATGACGGGGCCTGGAGTTCCGCTTCAGCTCGTATCGGCAGGCGCCGAACCAGAGCGGGTTCTCAGCCACGACCACGGACGCCTCGCTGTTACCAAAGGCAAAGGTCCGTCCGTCGGGCGAGAAGCGCACGGAACTCACGTGTCCGATGTCCCGCTCGTAGACCTGCACCGGCCAGCCGTCCGACACGCGCCAGAGGATGATCCGGGGCTCCCCGCCCTTCGAAATCAACCAGTCGCCGTCCGGCGAAAAGGCGACGTCGCCCACGCCGGACGCGTGGCCCACCAGCGTACGGATCGGCGATCCGTCCATGGCGTCCCAGAGCCGGATCGTCCGGTCGGAACTGGCCGAGAGCAGCGTCTTTCCGTCGGGTGAATAAAGTACGACGTGAACATCATCGGTATGGCGCGAAATCGTGCGAACCAACTCGCCGTCGCCGACGCGCCAGAGGTGGATCTTGCCATCGTCGAACCCGGCCGCCAGAACGCCGCCGTCCGCCGAGAACGCCACCGACTGCGCATCGGCGACGGTGTTGATGCTGCGAACCTCCTGCCCATCGGACACGCGCCAGAACTTGATGGTCCGGTCATGGCTCCCGGATGCGAGCAACTCGCCGTCACGGGAGAAAGCGACTGAATTCACGTCGTGTCGATGACCGGTAAGCGTCCGGATCAGAACACCCTCAGACGGGCTCCACAACTGAATCCAGCCCCCCCGAGACGCCGCCAGGATCGAACCGTCCGGAGAAAAGACGGCTTCGTTGTAATAGTTCGCGTCCTGGCTCAGCGTGCGGATCGGCGCGCCGTCGGCCGCCCGCCACAGTCTGATGGTGCCGTCGCCGCTGGCGGACGCGAGCACCTCGCCGCCGGGAGAATACGACACACAGTTGACGTTGTCGGTGTGCGCGCCGAAGGGCCGGATGAACTCCCCTTCCGGCACACTGAAGAGTTTCAGCGACTGGTCTCCGCTCCCCGTCGCCAGAGCGGTCCCGTCGGGTGTGAAGGCCACTGCACCTACGTCGGATCCGAACCCGCTCAGCGTGCGCAGTTCGGAACCATCCGAGACGCGCCACAGCTTTGCCGTGTCGTCATAGCTGCCGGTCGCGAGGTATTGCCCATCCGGAGAAACCGAAAGTGCTACTACGTAGTCGGTGTGGCCCGTGAACGTGCGCAGTAATTCGCCGTCCGACACGCGCCACAGCTTCGCGGTGTCGTCCCTCCCGCCCGTCAGCAGGGATTCGCCGCCCGGCAGGAACTCCACTTGGCCAACGACGTCCACGATCGTCCGCGTCAGCGAACCATCGTCCACGCGCCAGAGCTTCGCCGTGCCGTCGTAGCTCGCCGACGCCAGCAGCGTTCCGTCGGGGGAAAAGGCGACGCTGGCGACGGATCGGTTGTGTTCTTTGATCGTACGGATGTGCGATCCATCAGAGACGCGCCAGAAGTTGATCCAGCCTTCGTCGCCGCCGGACGCCATCGTCCGCCCATCGGGTGAAAACGCGACCGCCAGAACGCCACTCCAGTGCTCCTTCTCAAGCGAGAGCACCCGACGGCCATTGGAAACCCGCCAGACGCCGATCGTCGTGTCGTCGCCGGCCGTCGCCAGCAACGTGCCGTCCGGCGAAAACGCCACCGCGTTGACGTAGCTCGAGTGCCCGCTCAGCGTCCTTACCAGAGAACCGTCGGCACGCCAGATTTTCACATCGAAGCTGTGACCACACGACGCCAGCAAGTGGCCGTCGGGCGAAAACGCCACGTCGTACACCGGGGCGCTCTGTCCCGCGACCGTCCAGACGACGCGGGGCCGCTCCTGTCCGGCCGCCCGAGGCCCGATCGGAAACCCGAGCACCAACGCCAGAATGAAAAACCGGTACTCCAACGCACTCAGTCCCGTTGCGTCCCTCATCGCACGATCCTCCTGCTCATAGAACCCGCCGGCGACGGCGCGCCGGCGCTGGGCGATTCCTCCAACGTCTCGCGGAATTCGGACGGATGGTCGCAGGGCGCCCTCGGTGTACTGTTCACATTGACGCGTAGAGCGTTGCGGCTCCGGCGATCGGCCGCTGGCGCGCGAAGCACCCGGCACCACCCGCGTGCCGATTCCCGATCCCGGATGATACACGAAGGCAAGGCTCGACTCAAACGGGACGCCGTCGCGCGCCTTGCAGAGGGCGCGTGCCAGCCTGGGCAAGAGCCACTTCAGTGTGGCGCCGGCTTCCAGCCGGTGTATTGGCCTGCCAGGCCATGCCACGCGCAGCCTGTGCTGCGATCGCCGGCACGCTGCCGGCCGCCAGCGTTCCGTGTCGCTCGCTGCCTGTTACTGCGGGTAATGATAACCCATGTCGACACGTCCTCCGTCCTTCCTTCCCAGCGAGCAGGTCGTCGTATCGCGCAGCCCGTAATCGCGGGCCTTGCCGGTCCCCGCGTTGACGCAACGGCTCGTTCCGTCCTGCCCGCACTTCCAGTGGCTCAGGTAGAAGCCCCCGTGCGGGCCGGCGTTGAACACGGCGCCGCCGAAGCCGAACTCTTCCTCGGCCAGCGCAAGGTTGCTGTCAAAGACGCAGTTGCGGATCGTCGGGCTGCTCAGAAGGACGTAGGCGCCGGCGGCCGGAGCGGGACCCGTGGGAGACGTTGCCGCGCCCCCCCCGCCCCGGAGGGGCGGAGGCGGCGCTCGGTGCGGCGATCATCTTTCGGAAGGCCGCCCCCCCGCGGGTCGATCGGCGACGCCGGAAACGCGCCCCTCGGATTGACGGGACTGGCCGGGGAGCCGCACGGCAATTCGTCATCGCACTTTCTGTGCTTGACGGAGCGAGAGGCCGCGGCAAGCGCGAAACTCCGTCGCGATCACCACGGCAGCGCACGCTTGCGGAACCGGGCTCCGCTGACAAGGCGTGCGCCTCCGACCTCACTCCCTCACTCCCGACTCCCTCACTCCCTGCCTCACTCCACCGTCACGCTCTTCGCCAGGTTCCGCGGCTTGTCCACGTTACAGCCGCGCAAGACGGCGGCGTGGTAGGCGATGAGTTGCAGAGGCACGACGGTCAGCAAGGGCTGCAAGGGATCGAGCGTGTCGGGGACGTGGATGACCTGTTCGGCGACTTCGTGGATGCCGCGGTTGCCCTCGGTGGCGATGGCGATGACGTGGCCGCCGCGGCTGCGGACTTCCTCGATGTTGCTGATGATCTTGTCGTACTGGGCGCAGTTGGTGGCGATGCACACCACCGGCATGCCCTCTTCGATCAGGGCGATCGGCCCGTGCTTCATCTCCGCGGCCGGCAGGCCCTCGGCGTGGATGTAGCTGATCTCCTTGAGCTTCAGCGCCCCCTCCAGCGCCACCGGGTAGTTGAACCCGCGCCCCAGGTAGAGCCAGTTGAGCCGCTCGTGATACCGCTCGGCTACGGCGCGGCACTGGTCCGCCGTGGCCAGACACTGCTCCACCTGCCGCGGGATCACGGAGAGCGCTTCGAGGAACTGGGACGCCCCCGGCTGGGACAGGTGTTTGCGCCGGCCCAGGAACGCCGCCATCATGGCCAGCACCGTCACCTGCCCGCTGAACGCCTTGGTGCTGGCCACGCCGATTTCCGGGCCGACGTGCAGATAGACGCCCGCGTCCGTCTGCCGGGCGATGGTCGAGCCGACGCTGTTGACCACGCCCAGCGCCAGGGCGCCCCGGTCCTGGGCTTCGCACAGGGCGGCGTACGTGTCGGCCGTCTCGCCGCTTTGCGAGATGGCGATGACGACGGTGCCGTCTTCGATGATGGGGTTGCGGTAGCGGAACTCGCTGGCGTATTCGGTCTCGGTCGGAATGCGCGCCAGTTCCTCGAACAGATACTCACCCACCAGCGCCGCGTGCCAGGCCGTGCCGCAGCCGGTCAGAATGATGCGCTTCGCCCGGGTCAGTTCGCGGGCACAGTCGGTCAGACCCCCCAGATGCACCGACCCCGTGTGCGGGTCGATGCGTCCGCGCATGCACATCTCCAGCGCGGCCGGCTGCTCGAAGATCTCCTTGGACATGAAATGGTCATGCCCGCCCAGTTCGATCTGATCGAGCGTCCATTCGATCTCTTCCAGTTCCTTGGTGACCGGCGCGGCGTCCATGGTGGTGGTCTTGAAGCCGTCGGCGGTGATGCGGGCGATCTCCCCATCCGCCAGGTAGACCACCTGGGTCGTATGGGCGATGATCGCGGCCGCGTCGGAGGCGAGGATGTTCTCGTTCTTGCCCACCCCGATGATCAGCGGGCTGCCCTTCCGTGCCGCCACCAGCACGCCCGGCTCCTCCGAGCAGACCACGGCCAGCCCGTAGGTGCCGTCCACTTCGAGCAGCGCTTCTCGGACGGCCCGTTCGAGATTGCCGTGATATCGCAGTCCGATAAGCTGAGCGAGGACCTCGGTGTCCGTCTGCGACTGGAATTCAACCCCCTGCTGCGCCAGGTACGTCTTCAGGGCGCGGTAGTTTTCGATGATGCCGTTGTGGATGACGGCGATGCGGCCGGTCTGATCCGTATGGGGGTGGGCGTTGATGTCGGTCGGAGCGCCGTGGGTGGCCCAGCGGGTGTGGCCGATGCCGCATGTGGCGGTGGCGTGCTCGTAGTCGAGCAACTGCTCCAGCACGTTGATGCGGCCGGCGGACTTCGTGATGGCGACCGTGCGCTCCCCGTTGACCAGCGCCACGCCGGACGAGTCGTAGCCCCGGTATTCCAGCCTTCGAAGCCCTTCGACCAGGATGGGGAGGGCCGGTCTTGGACCCACGTATCCCACGATTCCGCACATGGATGACGTCCTCTCAGTCGCGCCGCGTCCCTGGCGGCTGCGGGACGGCCATGCCGCCGCGCAGCACCGGCCCCGATAACATCGTACGCCGCGGACGCCGGATCGACGACCGCCGGGGGGACTACGGCCCCCTCCAGACGCGTCTGGCCTCAGAAACCGTCGGATGTTATCGACATTATCCTGAAGCGACTGCCGGATTGCAATGCTGACCACGCGGGCTCGTCCGGGGCCTCTTGTATTTACCGAGGCGGTTCGTGTTCCGAAGCAGCTTCGCTGACGAAGGCGCGCACCAGCGGAACGATCCGGTCGCCGGCGTCTTCCAGCAGGTAATGTCCGGCATCCTCGAACCGATGGACCTCGGCCTCCGGGAACCGCGCTCGCCAGCCCTCCAGGAAGTCGGCATCGAAGCAGAAGTCGCGCATGCCCCAGCAGATGAGCGTCGGGCGATCGCGGAACTGCGGCAGTGAGCCATCGATCGACTCGATTACCGCCCAGGACGGATGAGACGGACGGGTCGGAATGTCCTTCACGAACGACCAGATCGCCACCCGGTCCCCCCAGCAGCGGTACGGCGCCAGAAACCCCGCCCGCACGTCAGGCGGCAACCGGCGACGGACCGCCATCGTCGCCGCCGGACGGGCGAAGCCGTTGAAGCCGCGGACGATCAGCGCCCCGACGAGCGGCCACCGGCAGACCCGAATGCGCCACGGCGCCGGTCCGAAGAATGCGGCCGCGTTGAACACGATGAAGCGACGGAAACGCTGCGGCCGGCGGCAGGCCAGCCCGAACCCGATCGCCCCCCCCCAATCGTGGACGCCCAGCGTGATCCCGACGAGCCGCAGCGCGTCGATCAGCTTCTCCACGTTGTCGACGTGCGTCGCCAGCCGGTACGGATAGCGCCGCGGCTTGTCCGACAGCCCGCAGCCGACGTGATCCGGCGCGATGACGCGGTGCGTCGCCCGCAGGTCGCGGATGATGTCGCGATAGAAGAAGGACCAGGTCGGGTTGCCGTGCAGCAGCAGGACCGGCGGCGCGTCCGGCCGGCCCTCGTCCACGTAGTGCATCCGGATCCCATCGAGGTCGAGGTATCTAGACGTGAAGGGGAACAGCGCTGATGGGAAGTCGGGCGACGTTTGCACGAAGGGGCGGCTGTCCATGGAGTCCATCCCGTCCATCGAGTCCATCCCGTTCATCGAGTCCATCCCGTCCATCGAGTCCATTCCGCCCTCTGCTCGCGGTCGGGATGGGTCGCACATTCCTCAGGGTCGTCCATGTCGGGCGTTCGGTGATATAACCCTGTGCCCCCGGCCGGACAACCGTGGAATCGGCGCCGCAACGCCCGAACGACGCGACTGACCTGGTTCATGGGCGCTTCGCGGCCGGCGGCGTGCTCCTGGTCGAACCTGGCTTGTTTCGTCTGTGGCACGGAGTATGTAAGGCTGTGGCTCGGCGGGCCGCGCGCTTCCCTCTGCGCGGAGTTTGCACTGTTCGCGCGTGCCCGGACGGGAAACAGCAAACACAAGGAGTTCGTCATGAGCACCGCACCCCCACGGGAAGACACCGCCGGCGCCCGTCCGGCGGGTGGGCCCGCACCGTCCGTGGGACAGGCACCCGCCAGCGATGGCGCGCCGGGCGTCTGCCGGCTGACCCAAAAACGTTTGCGCTCGAAGGGATACGTCGGCAGTGGAGCATGTGCGCGCGGTTGGACAGCGTGCCAATCAACTGGAGCGCCGTGAACGTAAAGCCGCGCCAGGCTCTGCAGTGCAACGTGAGGCGCGCCGGCGGCTTCAGC
>QZJT01000053.1 GCA_003597935.1 Phycisphaerales bacterium
CGTGGAGCTGTTTCTGCGGACGCGACACACGATGCTCAAGGCGATCGACCAGGAGTTCCGCCGCGCCGGCATCGAGATCGCCTTCCCGCAGCAGGACGTCCACGTCCGCAGCATCGAGCAGGCGCTGCCGATCGTGCGGCAGCCGAGCAAGCGCTCCGCCCTGCCGCCGCGAGCGGTATCACCCGAGGACGCGATGGCGGAGGCGGCGGAGGAAGAGCTGGACGCCACGGGGGCGAACAAGGAGAACGTGGAGACGAGGTAGCCGCGAGCGGCGGGGCGGTCGGGGCCGACGGCCTCCCACGGGCCGCTGGCGACGCCGCCTGCGTCTCGCCGTTGACAACCGGCAGTCCCGATCATGAACCTTATAATAGTTTTAAGGTGTGCGCATGGCATATCGCGACGCGCGACAAGCGCTGCGGAGGCTCACCGCAGTTGCCGCCACGCAGGGCGGCTATTTCACGGCCCGGCAGGCCGAGCAGGCCGGGTACGACCACCCACATTTGCACTACAGCGCCACTTTGCTGGTTTCGCGTGCCTTGGACCGCGTTAACAATACTGGGAACGGCGGCCGTTGTGCTCGAATCCGCCCAAGTGGCGCTGTAGTGTTTGACATATCATGTGAACCGCAGCAACTTCGAGCGTGTAGGGCGCGGTCTCTATCGTATCCCGTTGATTCCGCTCAGCGAGCATGATGACCTGATCCGGCTGACGCTGTGGAGCCGTCGAAGAGACGACGTTCGACAGGCGGTTGTCCCGCACCTACACGCCGCGCCTGCCGGGCGCCCAATTGCCAGATTCGTCGTAATCTGGGGAACCCGCAATCCCACAAGCGTTCCACACCGCATCGAATACAGGGCGCAACATTTTGGGTACGTCAGTGGGCAGTTCATTGACCAAGACATCCGGAAGAATCAGAATGTCACGATCGATTAGCTGCTCGTCGTACGCATACCTGCGAGATCGTGCCAAGGCGGCTCCCTTGACACCAGTGAACGTGAGTATCAGTACGATCCGGGGATGCACATCCACCGCTGCGAGCGCACTGTGATAGCGATCAACCGCCGAAACCAGTGTGTCCTCGTACGATACGATCGTGGGCGTGCCATTGACATCCATCACCACGCGTCCGCACACCGCTTCGACGCGGCCGGATCGAAAAACTTGACAGTATGACAGGTAGTCGCTGTTCGGATCGCGCCTTGACCCGCCATTGTAGCTTAAGAAGCCATCCAGATTCAGTCTATCATTCCAGCCGCCGTCGCGCACTGGACAGAAGTGCCTCCTCACGTCGCGCGCCAATAGCTTGGTTGGAACAAGCCGGTACGGATCAGCGAAGGAGCTGAGCGGAATAAGATGTAGTACCCTCTTCGGACCCTCAGGCATGCGTACAGGCGTTTCGCCTGCAACGACGCTTGCGATTCTATCGTTCGACCACAGTCGAATCCGCTCCGAAATTTCGCCAACGAGCGCAAACGCAGACCGGAGTTCGGACACGTCCATCTGATACTTGCCGGCATTGTGCCGGGCGAAAAAGCGAGAGGAGCCCTTGAACGTTACCATGTGCGGCCCCGATCAACTGCGTTGGACGCGTACGATCACTACTGGGCCATCAGCGAAGCCGTCGATTACGCGCATGCGCAAACCTATGATCCGCGGTGCGACACCGTCGCGGATCGTGCTCTCAAGGCGAAGGAGTTCCGCGTCCGCATGGATTCCCGTGAGCCCCACGATCCGCGTGGGGATACCATTGTCGGCGTCGACTCCGAAGATCAGATCTCCGCGACCTGCATTGGCAAACGAGGAAACGTCAGCAAGGAATTCACCCTTGGCCTCGTCCGTGCTGCCGGGAAGATCTCGCTTGTACTCAATCGTACGGCCTTCTCCCACACCGTCCTTCACAAGGGAGTGGATGTGTCCCGCAGTCAGTTCGCTGATCGCAATCGGGATCAACTGCGTTACTCCACCCCTGTCGTGCCGGCGACCGGACGGGCGCCGGTACGACCGGCATTGCTTCCACGGTGTCACGCGCGTCATCGATCCAACTTGAGACCGAGTTCATCCGCAATTTGCCGTAGCACCTGTTTGGCGGGTTGAGTACGACCCTCGTTGATGTCAGCGGTGCTCCGCTCAAGCATCGCCAGGCTCTTAGCCAGCTCAACCCTGTCGGCAAGCGCGTCATAATGCTCGGTCGTGGGGTCCATAGCGCAGTTCCGGACGACTCGTACCAAATGACACACGACGCTGCGAGGTTCACCGACGCTGAGCCGGGCGACCTCGAAACTGGATGCGTCGTCCGGCGGTTGAGTTTAGCAGTCGCGAACGGCCCCGTCAGGGCCGGATCATCGTAGCGGTCCGCATACCCAGGCCTCCGGCAGCCGCCGGCGTGGGCTGACAGAATCGGCCCTTCAGGCCGGAAGATGCGGAATCTTTCCGCGGCGCTTCACGCCGCCCCGCCTCACCGCGGAAACGCCTCCGGTATCCCCCCGTCGATGGGGATCGTCGCCCCGGTGGTCGGCGTAGCGTTGGATGCAAGAAACACCACGGCCGCGCCCACGTGGTGGGCGCGGACGCGGAGGCCCAGGAGGTTGCGCTGTCGATAGAACTCCGGCAGGTCTTCGGGTTTGAGGCCGCGGGCGGCGGCGCGGTCGGGGCCGACGGCCGCCCACAGACCGCTGGTTACGTCGCCGTCGTCGTCGAAGACCGCGTCGGCGTTGATCATGTTCACGCGGATGCCGTGCTCGGCCAGTTCCAGCGCCGCCACTTTCCCGAGTTGGTGCCCGGCCGCCTTGGAGGCGCTGTACGCGCCGAACTGCTTGCCGGGGGCGAAGACGTTCTTGCTGGCGTTGATGATGACGTGTCCGCCCAGCCGTTGCAGCTTCATGATCCGCACGCCTTCGCGGATAAAGGTGAGATATCCGACCGCGTTGATCTCCAGCACCCGGCGGAACGCGGCTACGTCCATGTCTTCAATCGACGACACGTGCGCCACACCGGCGTTGGCCACCACCACGTCCACCCCCCCCCAGTTCAGGCACGCTTCCTCGAAGCCGGCCCGCACGCTGGCTTCGTCGGTGACGTCCATCGCCACGGACAGCGCGCTGGCGCGGCCGTAGCGGTCTTGCAGGCGCTGTTTCACCCGGTCGGCAGCCTTCATATCCACGTCCGCCAGCAGGACGCAGGCCCCCGCCCGGGCGCATGCCTGGGCGATGCCCGAACCGATCGCCCCCCCCGCCCCGCTGATCGCCACCACCATGCCCGCCAGCACCCCGCGCGGCGCACCGGCCAGCTTGGCCTGCTGCAACTGGCGGTATTCCATCCGGAACAGGTCCGCGTCCGGCAGCGGCGTGAACGCGCCCACGGCGTCGGCCAGGAGCTGCGCCGCCGCCGTGTGCAGCGCGATTGTGCCGGTGGCGAAAAGCTGACCCGTCGTGCCCCCGCGGCAGAACCCGCCGCCCCCCCCCAACCAGACGACGTTCGGATGGCCGTCCGCGGGCGGCGTCGCATCCGCACCGGCATGGGTGTGAAAGTAAGCCAGGTAGTCTTTCCGCCAGGCGGCCACCGCCTCGGCGAGTTGCAGCCGCAGCCGATCCGGATCGTCCCAGGCCGGATCGGGCACGAACAGCGGCCGCGGCCGCGTGTAGATGACGTGGTCGCCGGTCAGCGGACCCGTCGCCGCCAGGCGCGGGCCGTCCTTCCCGCAGGCGAAGCCGTCGGCGTCGCCGATCCACTGCAGCCAGGCGTGGTGGTGCGGGCGGTCTTCGTCGCCGCTGGGCACGGCCAGCACCCCGCGAAGAATGGCCGCGGTGCGGGCGATGACGGAGCGCGAAACCGCATCCGCCGGCGGCGTGGACACCCGCGGCCTGCGCGCCGCCGCCCGTGCCGAGGCGAACCGGGCGCACGTCTCGACAATCTCGAAATGCCGCTGGTAGCTCGACTTCGCGTCATCGGCGAATGTGACGAGGCCGTGGTGCATCAGCACCAGCGCATCGGCGAACGGGTGCGCTTCCACGTAGTCGGCGATCGCCCTGGCAAGATCGAACCCCGGGTACACGTATGGAAGGATGCCGACGCCGTCGCCGAGCGCCTCGCGGATCAGCGCTTCCCCGTCCGCCTGGTTCGTGAGCACCAGCACGGCGTCGGCGTGCGAGTGATCCACGAACTTGTGCGGCAGGAAGGCGTGGACGAGCGTCTCGATGGACGGGGTCGGCGCACTGGCGTCGAACAAGCGCCGCCGCAGCTCGTTGGCAAGCTGCGCGTCCGTCAGGGCCGGCACGCGCCGCAGCGTCCGCAGCGACGCCAGATCGAGCCCCGGCAGGCCGTCGGGCGTCAGCGCCGCCAGCTCATGCCCGGAGGCCTTGACGTAGATCGCATCGAGTTCCTCGCTGGTGATGTCGCGACGGCGGCCCTTGACCGAGACGTTACCCCCCCCCAGAAGGACCAGCCCGGGTTGCAATCCGATCAGCCGGGCGCTGTAGAGGCGCAGGGCCACGTCTACGCCGAACCGCGGCCCCCACTCCGACAGGGCGCGAGCGGCGTCCCTGTCATTCCAGACGAGGCAGGGTCTGAGGTCGACGTAGGGCTTTGGGGCGGCGCCGGCCATGGGGATTCACGCCTTTCGGGGGCGGTCGCGGTTCGGACGAGGTATCAGGATCCGCGCCGCCAATCCGAACCCCGACCGTAAGGGAGGGGCCGGCGCGGCGGGACCATTCTGCAAACCGTGACGTCTATCAGGTGGGGATATTGTGCGAGCAGCCGCTCCCTCACGGTCGCGGTTCGGACCGGCCGCTCCCTCACGGTCGCGGTTCGGATGGGCTCGGCCTCGGGTCACCTGGCTCCAAAACAATAGACCCGTCCATCCTCGGTGGATATCACCATACGTCCATCCGCCACCGCCGGCGAGGCGGAAAACGACGAGCCGCTCTCGAAACGCCAGACTTCCCGGCCGGCGGCGGCGTCCAGGGCGTAGACGTTCCCGTCATAGGATGCGACGTACACACGGCCGCCCGCGACTACCGGCGACGTCTCCACGCGGCCCTTCGTCTCGAACCGCCAGAGCTGCCGGCCGCTACCCGGATCCAGGGCGCGGACGAACTTGTCGCGCCCCCCGAAGATGACCTGCCGGTCCGTCACGGCAGACGAGGACATGAAGGGAAACTCACGCTCCTCGTCCTTGAACACCCACGCCACCCGCGACGACTTCCAGTCGATCCCGAGTACGGTGTTGCCCATCGTTCCCACGAACGCCCGCGCGCCCGACACCGCGGCGGAAGCGCCGGACACGCTCGCCATACTCACCTTCGACAGCGGTTTGCCATCGGCCAGATCCAGTACGTGCAGGTACTCGTCGCAGCCGGCGGCGATCACCCGCCCGTCGGCGACGGCGGGCGTGCCGTGTACGCGGCCGGCGGTCTCGAACTTCCACAGCGGTCTTCCGTCGGCGGGATTCAGGCAGTAGATGAACCCGTCATACGAGCCGAAAACGGCCCGTTCGCCTGCGACGTTGACCGATGAGATGATCTCGCCGTCGGTCTTGAACGTCCATCGCGAGTCGCCGCGCTCCGCGCCGACGGCGTGGACGACGCCGGCGCCGTCGCCGAAGAGGACCAGGTCACGATACACCGTCGGGGACGCGCGGACCGACTCCGACGCGGCGAACGTCCATTTCGGTTTTCCGCTCCGCAGGTCGAGGGCGTAGAGATGAGCATCGTCGCAGCCGACGTAGACCGTCCCGCGCGCGATCGCGGCCGTGGAGACGATCACGTCCGGTGCGTCGAAGGTCCACACGACCTCCAGTTTGTCCGGCAGGGAAGCGACGGCCACGCCGGTCTGTTGCGGGTTGCCGCGGAAGACGGGCCAGGTGTGCGCGTCCGCCTGGACGGCGTCCGGAACCGCCACGGTCTGTGCGGGCAACGACCGGTTGCTGGCAAGCGTGCCCCAGACGACGGCAACAAGCGCGGCCATACCACGGCCGCACCGCGCCGTGGCGCAGATACCGGCGCCACTGCTCTCCAGCCGCGCCCGTTCATTCATCGGCGCCGCCAGCCCGATGCCCGGCACGGACGAATTCGATGGCGGGACGCTCGTTTGCGCTCCAACAGGTGAGAACATCGATGGTTCCCTTCACTTATTGCCGCTCGAATGCACTGCACGGCCGAACGACTCACGTTCGGGTCGGACCCACTGCGCAAAAGCCGTCGCACGCGTCCGCGCCGGCAGCCGCGCTCTGACGGTCGCGGCTGCGATGGCCCTCCTACGTCGGCTTGAAGCGCAGCACCAGGGCCGCGCCGGCGGCGGCCATGACGATGCCGAGATAGAACCACAGGCTGGGCGCCTTGGTCGGTCTGTGCCAGAGCATGGATACGACCGTGTTGACGATGGGCGCGCCAGCGAAGACCAGCGGGGGAATGAGCAGTGGAGCGCGGACGCCCAGCGTGGGCTTGCCGAACTTCAGCGCAAAGACGACACCCAGTGCGCCCACCGCCCCCAGGATTCCTGCGGCCGTGCTGACCGCGCCGCCGCCGGCCGTGACCAGGAGCGGTTCCGCCCGCGATGCGGCCAGATAAAGCAGCACCAATCCTGAGACCAGAAAATACGCCAGCCCGACGAACATGAACGCCCGCAGCGGCGCAGGCCCGTCCCGGCTCAGCAGGCTCTGGCCCTGGTGCAGCACTGGCACGTAGGCGCCCCAACACACAATGGTCAATACGACGAAGATGATCCACTTCATGTAAGAGAAACTCCCGGGAGGGTGAACGTCTGTTCCACGGCCTTCTGATGCCCGAACGCTACTCCAATCGCTCACTGTCGTTCCGTGCGCCGGGCGCGCCCGCCTCGATGCGCCGGCGCACGTCAGCGGGGATGTCGATCGGCTCGAACGTGTCGCCTCCGGCCCGGCAGCAGACGATCGTTGCTTCCGTCTGAGCGATCCGGCGGCCCTCGCACGTGAACAATACCCGGTGGGTCAGCGACCGCTCGCCCATCCGCTCGACCGTCAGCGACATTTCCAGGATGTCCTCGAAGCGGACGGGCGCGAAATACTCCGCCTTCGTCGCCGCCCGCGGCCAGCCGATGGCCTCGCCCTCCACGTGCGACGCCACGCTCAGACCCAGCGAACGAAAGAACGCGTGCTCGACCACCTCCATGTAGCGATAGTAGGCCGCGAAGTGCATCGCGCCGGCCATGTCGGTGTCGGCGAACTCCACCCGCCGCCGCATGACGAACGCAGGGGGCATCATGCGGAACGCCCTCCATCGGCGGCGACGGCCGTGCCGAGGGCCGGATCGCCCGCGTCGAGCGGGGCTGGAAACCAACGCCCCGGCCCATCCGAGGGGCACAGGCGTTCTACCGATACGGGTCCATTCAGCACGATGTCGATTCCCTCGGGGCCGCCGCCTCTGCGTCAACGCGGGGCGAAAAACTTGTTCAGCGTCTGCGGCCGCGGCGGACGGGTGACCAGCGAAACGGCCACCATGGCCGCGGTCGAGGCTGCCATCACCCATGCCACCGGCATCACGCCGCCCACCAGGGCGGACTCTTCCCCCGCCGCCAGGTCCGCGCGGCTGAAGAAGTACAGTCCCACCGCCGCGGCCGTGATGACGCAGGCGTAGGCCCCCATCTTCGTCGCCCGCCGCCAGTAGAGCGCGGCGAACACCAGCGGCGACAGCGCCGCAAAGCCGGTGAAGCACCAGATGCCCAGCTTGAATACGCTCGAACCGCGGTACAGCAGCGACAACCCGTAGGTCACGATCACGATGGCCACGGTGAACGTCCGGCCGAGGAGCACAATGCTCCTGTCACTGAGCCGGTCGTGCTCGACGTAGTGGTTGACGATGTCCGTGGTGAAGATGGTTCCCAGGCACAGGAACTGGGAATCCAGGCTGGACATGATGGCGGCCAGCACGCCCGCGGTCAGCAGTCCCCCCATGATGGGCGGCGCGAGTTTGTTCACCATGATGCCCAGCACGGCGTTCTGGTTGGCGAAGTCCGGCGGGATGACCGCCTTGCCGTTCACGACCGCCGACGTCGCCCACACGCCGATCATGACGCACGGAAACCATGTGAGCATCATCAGGATCGGGTGCAACACCACCGAGAGTCGAAACGCCCGCGCCGATTTTGCCGTCAGCCAGTGCTGAAACAGGTGCGGGAACATGGCCACGCTGAACGGGATGAACAGATACGTCAGAAAGACCAGCGGCGGGATCTCCTGCGGGTGGCGCGGCTTGATCGGCGACGTACCGGCCTCGAACGCCGCCAGTTTTTCCTGATAGGTGCGTTCGTCGTCCTCGGTGGCCGCCACTTTCAGAAACGACGGATTGTATTCGATGACGTTGGCGGTCGCCTGCCGCACGCCTCCGAGCTTCTCAGAGATGACCAGGAACGTGACGATCCCCAGCACGATGAAAATGATCGTCTGCAGGGCATTAGCCCACGCGGCCGCCCGCACCCCGCCCAGGAACACATAGATGAGCACCACTACGCAGATGATCAGCCCGCATAGCCAGAATGGCACCGACCCCGCCGCCACCGCCGCCGGCCCCTGCCCATGAGCGGGAAAGAGGTCGGGAAACGCCCCCGCCGTGATCTTCTCCATCGTCGTCGCCCCGCCGATGACGCCCATCAACAGGTACGGCACCACCAGACCCACCAGCGCCGGGAACAGCAGCAGACCGAGCTTGTCCGAATCGAAGCGGTCGCGGAAGAACTGGATCTGCGTCACGTAGCCGTAGCGCTTGCCGTACGACCAGAGCTTGATGCCCACCAGGAAGAAGCAGAACGAGTGGAAGATCCCCGACCAGGAGACCATCTGGCCGTAAACGCCGATGCCGCGGGCGAAGGCCTGTCCGCTGCTGCCGATAATGGCGAACGACGTCATCGTCGTGCCGAACAGCGACATCAGCAGCAGGAACGAGCCGATGCCGCGCGAAGCGACGAAGAAATCGGCCGCGGTGCCGCGGAAGAGCCTGCCCGTGCCGACGCCCAGGATGACCAGGGCGAGCATGTAGACCGCGATCACCGCCACCGCGATCTGCCCGGAGTTCAGGGCGGCGAGGATCATTCTCCCTCCCCTCCGGCGGGCGGCGTCACGAATGGCGGTGTGTCACGCACGTCCACGTCCTGCGGCCAGCAGTACTTCACCGCCAGCAGGCCCACCAGGCCGGCCCCGATGGAGATGCCCACGTGGTGGGCCAGGCCGATGGGCACGAAGCCGAAGAGCAGCGGTTCGTGCGAATGCCACCAGTAGAAGTCGTGGTGCAGCACCGCCAGCGCCACGATGCATACGTAGACGAGTTTCTTCATGGATGGGTCCCGGCCGCGCCGCCGCAGCACTGTCCGCAGGTCTTGTCGAAGCGGCTCATGGCGTCGAAGATCGATCCGACCTCGTCGTTGAACACGTCCCCGATCAGCAGCCGGACGAGGTGGTCCTTGTGCTCCGGGTGGGCGGCGATGAACCGGCCGAAGCTGAAGTCGCGGTCGTAGAAACGATAGACCAGGCGGCGGATCATCTCGACGCCGTGGCGGAACCGCGCTTCGTACGGGCCGAGCCGCGCGGCCGACGCGTCGCCGGCCTCCAGCGCCGCGTGGATCGCGTCCGCCGCCCACTCGCCGCTGGTCAGCGCCAACATGACGCCCGACGAGTAGACGGGATCAATAAACTCGAACGCGTCGCCGATCAAGACCCAGCCGTCGCCGCACATGCGCGAGGCGTGCGACGAGAAGTCGCTGGTGACGTAGGCCCCGCTGACGCGGGTGGCGCGGGCCAGACGCTCCGTCACGTGCGGACAGCGGGCGATCTCGGCTTCCAGGGTGTTCAGCGGATCGTCGCCGCGGCCGGTGAACAGGAACGACGGCGGACCGACCAGGCCGATGCTGGTCACGCCGCCGGCGAGCGGGATGAACCAGAACCAGCCCTCGCGGTCCGGCGTGTGGATGATGATGGTGGCGCCGGCGTTGCGGCCTTCGTCCACGCGGGCACCGCGAAAGTAGGCGTAGATCGCACCGTTCTTCAGCGCCGGGTCGGTAGCGCGCAGCCGGAGTTGCTTCGACATCAGCGCCGAAAGACCCGTAGCGTCGACGACGACCTTGGCGCGGAGGTCAAAGGGTTCTTCGGCGGGGCGGCCGCTATCGCTGGATCTAACTGCCCGATTCGGCGCTTCCAGCGAGCCGCGGGCTTCAGCCCGCGCGGACTCTCCGACGGAGGTATGCCCTCGGCTTTCGCACGGCGTCGCCATGCTGACATCTTGCCCCACCGCTCCGGCATTCTGCCCTACCGCGCCTGCCTCTATGTCACCATGCGCGATTCGTGGCCGCGTTCCCAGCGGAGTATCCGCGCGGGCTGAAGCCCGCGGCTCGCTCAGGGAGCATGAGCTGGCACGGTGATCGAGCTCTGCCGCCGCGGCAGGCGTATCCCGAGGCGCCGCCGCCGCGCGAACGCCCACCGCCCGCTGCCCCTCGAACAGCACTTCCGACACGCGCACCCCCTGCCGCACGATCACGCCGTGCTGGCGGGCGTTGTCGAGCATCATCTGGTCGAAGACGTCCCGCGGCACCTGCCAGGTGGTGGACCACTCGTTCGGGTCGCGGTCGGTGAAGTAGTACGGCTCCGATTCCTTGCCGGAGGCGGTGACGAACTGCACGCTCTCCTTCCGCGGGAAGTCCGACGCCTTCAGCTTGTCCAACATGCCGATGCGCTTGAACGTCCAGTAGGTCTGCGGCATCAGCGATTCGCCGATGTGGTGGCGCGGGAATCGGCCCTTCTCCAGCAGCAGCACGCTGCGGCCGTGGTCGGCCAGCACGGTGGCGCACGTCGCCCCAGCCGGCCCGCCGCCGATCACGATCACGTCCCACTGACGATTCAGTTCATTCACGTTGTAAACCTGATTCCCGACCACCGGTTACAAACCGGTGCCACACAGTTACTTCAACCCCGTCACGACCTCCAGCAGCCGGATCGCCGGCCTGTCATTCACGTGGATGACTCCGACGCGCCCCCACGCCTGGTTCCTGTGCGGCGGTCTGGCGACGGCTCGCGCCGCGGGAGATTCCGGGTCGGCCGAACAACTCCCATTGTACTCGAAATAGGGCAACACGCGCGAACCCGCGTCGAAGCGGTAGAACCACTTCGGCTCCACCTGCCGATGCACGTCGTGGTGCGTGAGAATTTCTCCCAGCGGCCTACTCCGCGCGAGAATCTCTCTGCGGACTTCCGCCGGCATGATGCTCAGGTCCAGCCGCGCGATGCCGAACTCGACGACGCGCCGCGTCGCCGGATCCACCAGCAGGATCAGGCGCGAATAGTCTTCCGCGGACGACTCCACGCGCAGCACGTGCAGACCGACGCGGGTGCGGTAGAAGTCGTTCAGCGTCGCGGTCATGTGCTGTTCGTGTGCCAGCAGCGATCGTGCCGGTTCCGGCAGTGCCTCGGGAGTTGTCGTGGCGCAACGCAGCTCATCGACGGACAGATCCAGCAGCCCGTCGCAGACGGCCGCCAGTTCGTCGAGCGCCCCGGATGGATCGAGCGGCCGGGTCATGGAGAGGAAGGGAGTGAGGGAGTAAGGGAGTAAGGGAGTAACGGAAGAGCGGAAGAAGGGAGTGAGGGAATGAGGGAGTGAGGGAGTGAGGGAAGTACAGAGTGGGAGGCCGCGCTGTCATGTCGTCTCGCGCGCGCCGCACTGCCCATCCGAACCGGGAGCGTAAGCGACCGGCCACGCCGCAGCCCTGACCCCCCCCCACCGCATGACCCCCGCAAGCCCGCAAACCCCATCCGAACCGGGAGCGTAAGCGACCGGCCACGTCGCAGCCCGGCCCCCCTCTCACCGCACGACCCCCG
>QZJT01000082.1 GCA_003597935.1 Phycisphaerales bacterium
TTCGACGGCGGATGCGTCCGGGTCGGTACGCCCGTGGCCGCGCAGGTCAGCGCCCGCAACGGCTTGCTCGACGAGGACCCCGGCGTCCTGGTGCGCGACTCCTACGGGGAGGGGTGGATCGTCGACCTCTGCCACGTCGAGGAAAGCGAATTGGCCCAATTGATGTCGGCGGACGCCGCCCGGCGGCAGGCGCGGCTGGACCTGCGGCTGTTCCGCCGCCGCATCGCCCTGCACCTGCTGGCCGACGACAGCGACATCGGCCCCCCCCTGAGCGACGAGGTGGAACTGCCGTCCGACCCGTGGCACGTCCTGGGCGGGGCCGCTTATCCGGAGTTGGTGCGGGAACTGGTGCATTAGGCGCCGCGGGCGCGGGCTAAGAGAATGGACGGGATAGACAGCGTGGACTGAATGGACGGGATGGATGGGCGGCCTGTCGCTCCTGCGGGACCGGGCGAAGCCCCCTCTGACGTTCCAATGCCGCGGCGCACGGTGAAGCGCCGCCCTGGTTTCGTCTGTTGTTCCTCACGTCGTCGCTTCCAGCTCCCCCTCCCCGGCTGCCCTCCTGATTCCTCCGCGTGGAAGGATTCATCACTCACGTTGAGTTTCTCATCACGTCCATTCAATTCCTCAGCGCGGACTGCCCGGCGCGGCGTTCACATAATCATCATTCCCAGCGGGTTGTACTGAAACCCTCTCACGATGAGTGAGTGGTGCGCCCCTTGCCATGAGAAGGCTGAGAACTCGAAGAGCCCGGGACAAAAAGTCCCACTTGAGAGGGCCAGCCATGGTACACGTACAAACCCAGCACAAAGAGGTGATTCTCATCGGGGCCACGGCGCTGCTGATTCTGGCGCTTCTGCCGCTGATGGCGCTGGCGGCATTGACGCTGCGCGGCCTGCTGCTGGTGGCGGCGCTGGCGGCGGCGCTGGGCGCGCTGGCCGTCTACAGACTCAGTCCGAAGTTCCGCGAATGGTTCACAGCGCAGACCGAGCCGCTGATCCAATACAAAGGACTCAAACTGGCCACCGATGTCAGCTTCCATCCCAGCCACAGTTGGGCCCGCCTGGAAGGCGACGTCTGGGTGGGTGCGGACGATCTGGTGCAGGCGGCGCTGGGGCCGGTGGATGACGTGGAGCTGCCGCCCAGGGGGCTTCACGTGACGCGCGGGCAGCCGCTCTTTCGGCTGCGGCGCGGCCATCGCGTGGTCGAAGTCCGATCGCCGGTGTCCGGTACCGTCGTCGACGCCAACCCGGAACTGCGCAGCCGCCCGGAGCTGATCAACAAGGACCCGTTCGCACAGGGGTGGGCGGTGCGGCTGCACAGCGACGACCCGCGCCGGGACCGAAGCGGACTGCTGCGCGGCAGAAAGGCCCGGGACTGGTTCCGGGCCGCGGCCGACCGCGTCGTCGGAGGGGCGCCCGACCGGGCCACCGCGCCGTCGGCTTCCGCCGGCGGCGCCGTCGCGGAGCAGATCTACCGCTGCATCGACGACGACACGTGGCGGCAACTGACCGAGACGCTGTTCACCGCGCCGCCGGAGCAGGTTCATAGAAATTGAAACGACGTCATCGCGGCGCGGCGCCCGGTTGGACCAAGGGCGTTCGAGTCGCAGCTTCCGACTCACGTGGACCCACAGCCCGGGGGGGAGGTACCCGACATGAGCGTCAATCGCAGGGACTTTCTGAGAATCGCCGGCGCCGCGGGGGTGGCGGGTGCGACGTCCACCGTGGCGGCGGGATCCGCGCCCGCCACGCGCGTGTCCGATGACTGGATGGGCATGCTCACCGACCTGACCCTGTGCGTCGGGTGCCGCAAGTGCGAGTGGGCGTGCAAAGACGCGAACCAACTGCCGGGCCAGCAGCCCATCGACGCCTATGACGACAAGTCGGTATTCGAACGCAGGCGGCGGACGGACGCGATCAACCTGACCGTCGTCAACCGCTACGACCCGGCCGCGCCCGGCGAGCAGCCTGTGTACGTCAAGACCCAGTGCATGCACTGTTTCGAGCCGGCCTGCGCCTCCGCCTGTCTGGTGGCGGCGTTTCGCAAGACGTCCGAGGGGCCGGTTCTGTACAACGAAAACGTGTGCATTGGCTGCCGCTACTGCATGGTAGCGTGCCCCTTCGAAATGCCTGCGTACACCTATGATGATCCGTTCAGCCCGGCGGTCAGAAAGTGCACGATGTGCTTCGATCGCATCACGAAGGAAGGCGGCGTGCCCGCCTGCGCCGCCACCTGTCCCGTCGAGGCGATCACGTTCGGCAAGCGCAGCGAGCTTCTGGCGCTGGCGCGCGACAAGATCGCGGCCGAACCGGACAAATACGTCAACCACATCTACGGCGAGCACGAAGCCGGCGGGACCTGCTGGCTCTACATTGCGGGAAAGCCGTTCGACGAGCTGGGATTCCGCACCGACATCGCGGCGACGCCCTATCCGGAGCTGACCCGCGGCTTCCTTTCCGCCGTGCCGCTGGTGCTGACGCTGTGGCCGGCGCTGCTGATGGGGGCATACGCCTTCACCCAGCGGCGCGATGAGTTGGCCCGCGCCGAGGCCGAACCGGGCGAAAACGCGGCGACGGAACCGCAACCGGGGGACCACGATGAGTGAACACGCTGGACACGCAGCCACCCCGCGGGACTGGGCCAGGGACGCACTGTTCCTGGGCCAGTCGTTCGGGGCCTACCTGAAGGGTCTGGTCACGCCGTTCAACCTCATAGCGGCGGCGATCCTGTGCGTCGGGGTGCCGGTCGCGATCGAGCGATTCACCGAAGGCCTGGCCGCCACGACCAACCTGTCCGACGACTCGCCCTGGGGGTTATGGATCGGCTTCGACGTGCTGTGCGGGGTGGCGCTGGCGGCGGGGGGGTTCGTCCTGGCGTCCGCGGTACACCTGTTCGGCCTTCGGGACTATCGACCGCTGGTCCGTCCGGCCATCCTCACCGGTTTTCTCGGATATTTCTTCGTCGTGGTCGGGCTGTGCTTCGACCTGGGCCGGCCCTGGCGCCTGCCGTATCCGATGTTCGTCTCCTATGGCGTTACGTCGGTCATGTTTCTGGTCGGCTGGCACGTGGCGCTCTACCTGACGGTTCAGTTCCTGGAGTTCTGTCCGGCCGTGTTCGAGTGGCTCCGCTGGCGGACGCTGCGCAAGTGGGCGGCGTGGCTGACGATCGGTGCGACCGTTTTCGGCGTCATTCTGTCGACGCTGCACCAGTCCGCGCTGGGCGCGCTCTTTCTGCTGGCGCCGGGAAAAGTCCACCCATTGTGGTACACGCCGTACATCCCCGTGCTGTTCTTCACTTCGGCGGTGGCGGCGGGCATCTCGATGGTCATATTTGAGAGCATGCTCTCGCACCGGATCTTCGCATCCCGGCTGGGAAACCATGATCCGGCCGACATGAACCGGCTGATCCTCGGTCTGGGCAAGGCAGGGGCCGTCGTTTTGCTCACTTATTTCGGCCTGAAGTGGCTGGCCCTGGCTCACGGGCAGCACTGGGACCTGCTCACCACGCCCTACGGCTGGTGGTGGCTGACTGAGGTGTTCGGCTTCGTGCTGCTGCCCTGCCTGCTCTATGCGATGGCGGTGCGGAACCGGCGCGTGGGGCTGGTGCGGGCGGCAGGCGTGCTGACGGTGCTGGGGATCGTGTTGAACCGGCTCAACGTTTCGCTGATCACCTATCGCTGGAACGCGCCGGAGCGGTATTTCCCGAATTGGCGGGAGTTCGTCATCACGATCACCATCGTCACCGTAGGGTTGCTGACCTTCCGGTGGATCGTGAATCGCATGCCGGTGCTGCACGATCATCCGGAGTTCGGCCCGGCCCATTAGCGTCCGGCCGATGGAGGCGCTTCCATGCAGACGTTGCACGAATACATGATGCAGACGAAAGCCGCCGAGTATCTCCTGGCTGTCGCGTTCCTCGCGCTGTTCATCGTGTTCTGGCGGTTCGTCAACCGGCAGCGGCAATGACGGACAGGCGCGGTTCTGGTAGCGGTGAAGACCCTGTTTGGATCACGTACCATGATGATCATACTCAGCCTGTTGTGGGGAAGCATGACGTTGGCGCCGGCGGCGTTCGTCCCGGCGGTGGCGGCTGCGGCACCGGTCGCCGCCGTCGATGGTGCCAAGCCGGGACGGGCAGCCAGTGACGCTTCCGGTCCGCGGTCATTTAATCAGGCATGCACGCCCTGTCACGCCTGCCAGAACCCGACGGCGGCCCGTCCGTGCCTGCGCCCGTGTCCGGGGGCCGCTCCCCAGGCCGCAACGCAAGCAGAATTTGCGTCGGCGCCGCCCGCTACGCCGCCCGACATGGTTATGCTCGCCGATCTCGAGGACCTGTATGAACCGGTGCCGTTCCATCACAAGGGCCACGCCGATATGGCGGCGATGACGCTCGGCTGCGCCGTCTGCCACCATCACACTCCGACCGGCGAGGAGCACCCTGCGTGCAGGAGTTGCCATGCGGCGACGACGCTGAAGGAAGACATCCGAATGCCCGGCCTCAAAGGCGCCTATCACCGCCAGTGTTTGAGCTGCCATCGCGAGTGGAGCCACGACACGGCCTGCAACGCCTGCCACGTGCCCAAGCGAGAGCGGGGTCCATCCAACGGTGACGGACTCCAGCCGACGTTCTCTGAAGTGATGGCCCGCATGAGCCCGCCGGTGTTACGACGGGACACCTATGTGTACGACACCAGCCACGCCGCGTCCCCCGTGGTGACGTTCCATCACGACGATCACGCCGGTTCGTTTGGCGTGGGCTGCGTTCAGTGTCACAGCGGCGACTCTTGCGGCCGCTGCCATGATTCGACCGCGGCCCGCGCCGAGTTGACCGGGCACGCTGCGTCCGCGTCCGTGAAGGACGCCTGCTTCAACTGTCACAACGAGTCCAACTGCACGTTCTGCCACGACCAGTCCCCGCGGCCGCGCTTCGACCATGCCATCCACGCAGGCTGGCCGCTGGAACCGAACCACGCCCACGTACCCTGCGGACAGTGCCACGGACCGATCGACCAGTTCTCCATCCCGTCACGCACCTGTCACGCCTGCCACGTGCGTCCGCACGGCGGCGGCGCCACCATTTCCACCACCCAGGTCGCCGCCCGCCACGGCTCCGGCGTCGTTCCCCCTGGCTCTGGCGATGCGGCCCGGAGCAGCGCCGGCACGCCGGCCACCCGCGGAACGGTCGCCGCGGCGGCGCACGCTTCCGGCGAGGGGAATTGCCTGTCCTGCCATACGGAGTTGAGCGCCCGCTTCGCCCAGGCGTCGTGCGTACACGGGCCGGCTGCAGGCGGCGCCGGGTGCCGCGCGTGTCACGATCCGTCCGCGCCGCTTTCGCCGCGGCCCACGCTGGTGCGGCAGCGCGAGTTGTGCCTGGGATGCCATGACCATCCGATCGAGAGCGGGGACGGCCGGCCGCTGCAAGACATCGCCTCGCTGCTGGCGCAGAACCCGAACCACCACGGTCCCGTCCGCGAGGGCCGCTGCAGCGCCTGCCATGACCCGCACGCCAGCGAACACGCCCGTCTGCTGGTGGAAGAGTACGCGCCCGGCTTCTATGCCTCATTCGACCTTCGTCAATACCGGCTGTGCTTCGGCTGCCACAAGGAAGACCGCGTGCTCAGCGAGTCGGGCGCGGCGCTGACCGGCTTCCGCGACGGCGACCTCAACCTGCACTGGCTGCACGTCAACCGCCAGAAGGGCCGCACCTGCCGCGCGTGCCACGAGATCCACGCCTCCAGCCGGCCGTTCCACGTCCGCGAGAGCGTCCCCTTCGGCGACTCCGGCTGGATGATGCCGATCCACTTCCGCCAGACGTCCACCGGCGGCACGTGCGCCCCCGGTTGCCACGCGTCCAAGTCCTATTCGCGCGCGGAGAGCAGCCCCATACGAGATTAACTCCGTGGGGGCAGCTCGAGTTCGGAATAGCGTCATAAGAACCATGCTGCCGCGGGCCGCGGCAAACGGGCGATAAGCGTGACGTGCGCGCGCTCCCGGGGAGGGGTTCGCGCCAGCAAATCGAACTCGCGTCAAACTGGGTCCAGCTTGGCGATTTCACGGGCTGTATCGTATGGTCACTTTGAACAGCGCCGTGCGGAGACGTTCCGCGCGCGGCCCGACCCAGGCCGGATATCGGGCGACCCACCGCCCGATCGTGGGAGCTGGATATGTTACGTAGATCGTTCGCCGTTACTTGCTCGGCTATCGGACTGCTCTCTTCGCCCGCCGCCGCCGCCGACCTCGACGTGCTGATTATCTGGGACCGACTCGACGCGGGGACGCCGGCACTGAGGGCTGCCCTCGAAAACGCCGGCATGAGGGTAACCATGAGTCAAACGCGGGAGGACGCATACAACGGCGCCAATCCCAGTCCGGCCGGCTTCGACGCCGTCATTCACCTGAAGGGATCTACGTTCGGCCTTGACATGCCCCTGGCCGGGCAGGATGCGCTGGTCAACTATGTGCAGGGCGGCGGAGGATTCATCCACGCGGAGTGGAACGCCATCGAGATCAGAAACGGCCGGTTGGCGCGCATGCGCGACCTGACGCTGCTCGACGCCGCCGGTTCACGGCGCACCAGTCTTACGCTGACGGCCGTAGACGCGGTGTCCTCCCACCCCGTTCTCGCCAACGTTCCATCTCCGTTCACCGTCAACGACACGCTGATTTCCAACGGCTCCGCGCACGTGTTCGACGTCAATCCGGTTACCGTATTGATGAGAGATCAATTCGGCAACGCTGCGGTCATGGTCCGTGAATTCGGCGCCGGACGCGTCGTAGGCTTTCACCACGCGGGCAATTTCAACGGTCTGCCGACGTTGCGGAACACGAACGTGCAGCAGCTCTACGTGGACGACGTCATCTGGTCCGCCCGGCCAGTCCAGAACCAGCCGCCGGTGGCCCTTTGTCAGGACGTGTTCATAGAGGCGGACGTAGCCTGCCAGGCCGATGCGGACGTGGACGCCAACTCGTTCGATCCGGAAGGTGGTCCCGTCGTCGTCAGCGCCGATCCGGCCGGTCCCTACCCTGTCGGCGCCACTTCCGTAGCGCTGACCGTCCGTGATGAGCAGGGCGCGGAGGATTCGTGCACGGCGATCGTGACGGTGTTCGATGGCACGCCGCCCATGATCGTCTGTCCGCCGGATGCCGTGCTCGATTGCGGGGCTGACACAGGCGTGGAAGCGAACGGTTCGGCAGAGGCCGTCGACTCTTGCGGGCCGTGCCAGCTCGAGTTCAGCGACATGAACACGCCCGGATGCGGGAACACTGAAACACGGGTTCGCACCTGGACAGCGACGGACCAGGCCGGAAACATCGCGTTTTGCGATCAGACCCTCGACGTGATCGACGCCACGCCGCCTTCCATGGACACGGCGGCGTCGAACCTCACCGTGGAATGCGACGGCGCCGGCAACACCGCCGCTCTGAATGCCTGGCTCGACAGAAACGCCGGAGCGGCCGCCGGCGATGAGTGCGACGACGTGGCGTGGTCCAACGATTTCCGGGCGCTGACGGATGAGTGCGGCGCAACCGGCGCCGCCCTCGTGGAGTTCGTTGCGGCCGATGCCTGCGGAAACCCCTCATGGACGGCAGCCGAATTCGCCATCGTCGACACCACGGCGCCGGAGGTATCCTGCTCGGCGGAACTGGTCCTCGGCGAGCACCCGCCGGTCCGAAACGGCGATCGTCCCGTCGTGCGCGTCAGCTTTGGTGCATGGGATGCCTGCGGCCAGGCGCCGAGCGTGATGGCCGTGGTCGACGGGGGCCGTACGCCTCAGCGGGTCGAAGACGGAGGACTCCTCGAACTCGCCTGCCCGGATACCCATGGGAGCAAAGGCCGGGCGCACGACTGGAAAGACCGCGGGGCCGGCGCGACGTTGACGGTCACGGCGACGGACGACTGCGGCAATCAGGGCCGGTGTACGTTGGATCTGTGCGCGTTGCTGCCGCAGAAAGGGGGCAACTGCCCGGACATCGACAACCCCGACCAGAAAGACCGTGACCGGGACGGCGTGGGCGACGCCTGCGACAATTGTCCCAGGGCGCGCAATCCCGATCAGGCGGATGCCGACGGCAACGGGGTGGGGGACGCCTGCGATGCGGCGTTCGAGGTCCGGTACGGCGATGCGCGTTATGACCGCCGAAGGAAGCAGTCCATCGTCTACGCGACCGTCAAGAACGTGGGTGGCCGGTCCGTGGGACGGCCGGAACGCCTGTGGCTGGTGATCGACGCGATCGGCGGCAGCGGCGTGACGCTGGCCAACGCGACGCGCAGAATCGACGGCAAGCCCGCGTTCGACCTCTCGTCGAAACTGGGCCGGGACGGCGTGCTCAAACCGCGTGAGTCCTCGGCGCCGGTGCAGTTGCGCTTCAACAACCGGCGTCGGGCGCCGGTCTCCATCGAGGCCCACGTCGTCGTGAGACCTTGACGGCGCGAACTCCGGCATCCTCGGCTGCCCGCCGCTTTTCCGCAGGAGCGAACCGCCGCACCGGTGCCAACCGGCACGGGCGAAGCAGTTGCGCCCGATGTGCGGCGCTCACGTCCGCTTCCGCCACGCCTCGAACAGGGCATCGAGTTCGCCCCGCTCTACCTCGCGGGGACGCGCGATGATGGCGCCGGTCCGCGGGTCGCGAGCGCCCACGCCGTCCTCGCTGTAGACGCGGGCGGCGGACAGGGCCTCGGACGGCGCGTGGTTCCAGGCCTCGTCCAGGTCGCGCAGGAGGTGGGAGAGCGTCGCGGCGTCTTCGGCGTGGAAGTCCAGCGTCAACCCGCGCGAGGACAGCTCGACACGTCCGCGCACACGCGGCTTCAGGCCGAAGATGGAGCGGGCGTGGACCCGGGCCGTCAGGTCCGGCCCGGGGTGTCGTGCGCCGTCAGAGCCGTCGGACTTTCGGATCACGTCGCAGCGCGCCCGCCAGTCGTGGCCTCGCCGTCGTACCTGCCGGTGCAGGCCGATCTCCATCGCCAGGTTCGTCTCCGCTCCCGGACCTTCGACTTCCAGCGCGACCCGCACCACCTCGTCGTCCGCCATCCCGAAAGCTACGACACGTGCGGCCAGGCCCAGCTTGCGGCACCAGGCTCGCTCCATCTCCACCAGGAATTGCAGCCACTCGCCGGCGCTTTCGAACGGGTCGGCGCTCTCCAGCACCAGCCAGACGGTCGACGCACCTTCGTCCGCCAGCCGCCGCTGCCACTGCTCCAGCGCTTCGGCCGCGGCCTCGACGTGCCCCGCCAGACGGGCGTCGTCCTCCGGTTCCGTGCCGCAGGTCCTCAGTGTCTCCTCGAGCCGCACGATCGACCGGGCGAAACGGTTCTCCAGCCGGATCAGCACGTCCAGTTCGCGATACTCGTCCAGTACGGACTCTCGCTGCGGGCCGCGCCCCCAGAAGGCCGGCTCGTTCATCGTCTCCAGCAGTTCGCTGCGGCGCTGGCGCCTGCGCTCCAGTTCCGCCAGCCGGCCCGCGCTTTCGCTCAGTACGGACCGGGCCAGACTCTCCATCTCGGCCCGTGACATGGCCCGTTGCTCGTGCGTCGTGCCGACGGGTACGCTGACCGGCGTCTTGCGCGGCCGCGGCGCCGCCGCCGGTTCCCGCATCACACGGGCGACGATCCGGTTGCGCTGCACGGTCATCTCGATCACCGCGCCCTGCGGCGGGTTCTGCCGGACGATCACGTCGGCCAGCGCGGCCGAAGCGCTGCGCTCCATGACGCGACGCAGGAACCGCGCCCCGTAGTCCGGGTCGTATCCATGCGCCGCCAGCCAGTCGAGCACCGAATCGTCCACCTCCAGTTTCAACCCGCGCTGCCTCAGCCCCACCCGCTCGCGCAGCAGGTGCAGCTCGCGTCGGGCGATGGTGCGGATGTGCTCTCGGGTGAGTGGGTGAAAGTGAACCACGCGGTCGAAGCGGTTGAGGAACTCGAAGCGGAAGTGCTTCTGCAGGATGGCGTCCAGCTCCCGCTCGCGGGCGGACTGATCGGTGGTCACGCTGAAGCCGAACGACTGTCCACGGTAGATCTCGGCCCCGGCATTAGAGGTGGCGATGATGATGGTCGAGCGGCAGGAGATGCGCTCGCCGGCGCCGTTGACGAAGCTGCCTTCGTCCATCAGTTCGAGAAAGCGGTCGTGTGTCTTGGCGTGGGCCTTCTCGAATTCGTCGAACAGCAGGAGGGTGAAGGGCTGGCCGCCGAGCCGTTGCGACAGCAGCCCGCGCTGAAGGGAACGGCTGTGCTCGTTGGGATTGCCGAACAGCGTGACCGCGCCGGCCTCGTCAGGGAAGTCGGCCATGTTGAAGCGCACCAGACGATGACGGCTGCCGAAGAGGTGTTCCGCCAGCAACTGGGCGATGTGCGTCTTGCCCACGCCGGTGGGGCCGACGAACAGGAACACGCCAAAGGGCCGGCGCATGTCGGACAGCCCCGCCTTGATCAAGCCGATCATGCTGACCACGGCTGCGACCGCCGCTTCCTGGCCCAGCACCTTTTCGTTGAATTCCCGCTCCAGTTCCGCCAGGTCCAAGGGCACGGCCGGATCCACCAGCGCCGCCCGCGCTCCCCGCTCCTGGCAGAAGCGGTCGATGACCTGCCGTTCGGTGACGAGGCCATCCGGACACGGGACGTGCTTCAGCCGGTGCAGCAGGTCGGTCGCCTTCTGGGGAAGGGCGTGACGCGCCTGAAAGCGATGGCTCAGATAGAGCGCCTGTTCGACGGCGGCGGACGTGAACCGGTTGGATCCCCGCTTGGCCTGATGGTCGCACCATTGCCGCAGAATGTGCTCGGCTTGTTCGATCGACGGCTCCTCGACCGTCACCAATACGAAGTGACGCTCGAACGCCGTCTCCCACTCGAAGATCGCCTCGATGGCGCGGCGCTCGCCTTCGGCCAGCATCAGGCCCGGCCGCGCCATCGCCAGGGTGACGAACGCGGCTTCCAGGTTGAAGGGGTCGGCGAGGTGAAGGTCGCGAAAGAAGGGGATGACGCCGTCGTCTGCTTTCCCCAGCGCGACGGCGAGCTTCTGGAAGTCGTCGCCGATCATCTCCCGGGGTGCGCGCAACATGGACGCCCGCCGCCGGATGGACATCTGCTCGATCCGCTTGCCCGTCCACGGCGACGGTTCGGTGCAGGCGTGCAGCCGTCGTACCCACTCGTGTACGGCCGCGGTCTTGCCCACGCCGCGCTCACCGACCAGCACGGGCACCTGCCCGCCCGCCAGCACCTCGAGGACGTGCTGCAGCGTCTCCTCGACGCCGAACGCCGGATCCAGCCTGCCCTCGGCGGCGTCGCGCGTCAGGTCACGCTCGGTCCACGCCTCGATGATGTCCACCCTGGGCTTCGCACGCCTGGCCATGGGTTCATCCGCGCTTGTGCTCGGCTTTCAGGCGGACGGGTCGAAACCAGCCGCGCGCCTGCTGAGCCTGCGCCGGTGTGAGGCGCGTCACGCTGTTCTGCACGTCCAGCCCTTCATCACGGCAGCGTTCGATCAGCATGCGCGACGTGACGCCCAGTTCACGCGCGAGTTCCTTGATCTTCGGGCCTTTGTTCACGTTGCGATGATAGCGTCGCCGATGCCCGTACTGGAAGCCCCACGCGTGCCGGCATGACCCGGACGCTCCTGCACACCGGCCGGCATCCGGCGCCCCACTCCAACGCCCACTCCAACGCTCACTCCAACGCTCACTCCAACGCCCACCCCAACGCCCACTCCAACGCCCACTCAGAGCCCCGCCATTCAAGGCGGGCGGGTCGTCGCGAGTGGGCGTTGTCCCCCCGAGCCCCGCCTTTCAAGGCGGGAGTTGCTCGGAGATTCGCATCCCGAACGGA
>QZJT01000025.1 GCA_003597935.1 Phycisphaerales bacterium
GGGAATCCGTAGTACGAAACGACCTGGCCCGTGGCGAAGATTGACGCGCCCTCGTTGGCCGGTGGCAGGCTCCAGGCGACCGGGGTGCTGCTCAGGATCGCGTACTGTCCGCCACGCTCGAACTGGCCCAGCCGCGGCACGCCCGCCGGTGTGTCTGCGCCCCACGCATGCCATACGCCTTCTGCGTTCCGCTGCCAGACAGCGATCGCGGCCTGAGGGTTTATCTCGCCATTCTGTGGTGCGCCCCTGAAGACGAGGTGGGACGGAGCGAGGGCATCGTCCAGCGCGATGGTTGCGCGGTCCCAGGTGAGGAACCGGAGGCCATCGAGAAACAGCCCGCAGCCCTCGATGGCGGCATCGGCCGAGGGCGTGCCCGGACATGGTGCGGCAACGGCTGCGAGTTGCTGATAGCTGGCCCCGTCCGCTGCGGACGCGCCCGCACGGTCACCCGCGAGGGCGAGGGCCGCTAGCCCCGCGACCCCCGCAAGCGCGAGGGCCAGCATGGGGATCAGCGGGTGACACAGACGGGGACCGAATGCGCGGGGCATCACACCTGCTTCGCGGGGTGTGGGTAGGTGTGTCGAGTCTACCCTGACGCCGAGACGGGGCGTGTGCCCTCCGCGTTACGTCTTCGTAAAGGCCGCGGTCCCAAAGAGGACAGCGAACTGCTCACACCAGATCACTGCGCTTTTGAAGGTCTCCAGATTGGTGCCCGGGGGGATCTCATAGTTGAACGCGCCATCGGTCGCCTTCAACCGGCCGAGTTTCACTGCCCCATCTTGGTAACCGTCCGCCGCTGGGGAGAGCATGATGTACAGGTCGGGGCCATTGCGGACGGAGAAGTCCTCCACGCGGAGTACGTACTGCCCCGGTGCGACCTCGATCACGAGGACGCGCCCACGCGCGAAGTGGAATTCGTCCGCGCCTTTCCATTCTCCTCGGCTGATCACGCGCGCTTCCGACGAGGTGGTGGCTGGCGTCGGCGAGATCCCACTCGGTGTCTCCGGGGCCGCCATCGCGGCGCGTGACTGCCGCGCACGCTCGTCGGCGTACGCGGCGTCCAGCGGGCTCACCTCCATGACCGCGCTCCGAGTCCACAGCGGGGCCACGAGGTAGTTCCCCAGCGGCACAAGGATGCCAAGTACGGCCAGCGCGACGAGCGTGAACGGCGCTGGGCGGCGTCGCGCGGTCGCAAGTAGCTGAGTAAGCCATCCGGCGCGCCAGGCCCAGACGCCTGCCGCCGCGATGATCAGCACCATGCCAGCCGTCAGCGGGAGGCGGTAGGGGTACAACACTTCGGAGAGCAATCGTTCCAGTTCGCCGAAGATCTGCATGTCGCGCTCCTTTGCTGACGGGAGAAATCGTCGCATGTCCGGCTTTGCAAAGTGCGAACGAACGATGACGGGGCGCGACGCCACCTGCCGGGAGACGTACCGTGCGCGTATGAACCGTCGTTCTGACCGTCCTTCACGTCCGCCGCGTCCTACCGGAGGCCGGCCCGTTCGCTCCACGCGACCTCAGCGCGCGCCTGACCGCCGTGACGAGCTGGCGCCGAAATACCTGACCCTCCGCAATCCGCATAGCGTGCTGGCCACGCTCGAAGCACGCCCCACAGACCTGCTGGACGTACGGCTGCCGGGCGAGACGGGGTCGAAGGCCTGGCGCGATGTCGCGGAGCGCGCCCGCGCCCGCGGGGTCCGCGTCCACGGGCTGGAGGTTGCCCCGGCCCGTACGGCGGAGCGTGAGCGGGCCGGGGGGCGTGCTGGCGCCGAGGCGGACATTCGCCCGCGTCAGCCGGAGCCGCTCGCGAGCCTGTTTGCCCGCGCTAGCAGCGGTGACCGCTGGATCGCCCTCGATGGCGTGCAGGATCCACATAACGTCGGTGCGATCTTTCGCACCGCCGCGTTCTTCGGGGTGCGCGGGATTGTCACGACCGCCGACCGCGCCGCGCCGCTCTCCGCCGTCGTTTACGACGTTGCCTCGGGCGGTGTGGAGGCGGTGCCGCACGCGATCGAGACGAACCTGCGGCGTGCGCTCGATGCCGCGAAGGCGGCGGGCGTCTGGGTGCTCGGGACTTCCGAGCACGCGGTGAAGCCGCTGGGTGAGATGCCACGCGACCGGCCGTGGCTCATTGTCCTGGGGAACGAGGAGACGGGCCTGCGGCGGCTCGTCCTCGAGTCCTGCGACGAGGTGTGTGCCGTGCCGCCGCGGGGGAGCGTGGTGACCTCGCTCAACGTCTCCGTGGCGGCAGGGATCCTGCTCGCGACGCTCGCGGGCTAACGCCCGGCACGCGCGTCCAGGTACGCCCCCAGGAAATCGCGCGTCCACGCGACAAAGTCCCCAGCCATATCGCCCAGCGCGATGATCTGGTCGTCCACCAGCGGCAGGCGTGCTTCCGCGCGCTCGCCGGCGCGGGTGTAGGAGCGCAGCACGAGGACGGCCGTCCCCGCCTCGTCTCGCTCCACGGAGACCTCCGGCGGACCGTCCTCCAGCATGCGGACCGCGGCGTTGAGCCGCGAGAGTCCGCCAAAGGCGAGCATCTCTTCCGCGCTCTGCAACGCGGATTGGTCGACGTGCAGCCAGTCGAGGATTTGACGCGGTTCCTCGAATCCACCGACCGCCTCGGCGAACGTCCGCCATTCCTCCAGGTTCGGCAGGGGCCGTGCGAGCGCGCGGGCGGGCGGCACTGTCCGCCCGGCAAGGGCGATGCAGACGAGGGCGAGCCGCCGTCCGGCCTCAACCGCCTCCTGAAGCAGCAGGGCGGTGAGGGCGGTGCGGTAGCGGGCGTCTGTCAGAAAAATCCCGGTCAGGACGTTATCCGCCACGATCTGCGGTTTGGTCACGGCCGTCTGCTCGAAGGCGCGTAGGTAGGCGAGTTCGTCGTCGGCGTTCAGCGTGGGCTCCGTCCCCTGGGTGCCTCGTCAGCGTACCGGAGGTGGATGATTGCAGCCGCCCCGGATCCCTCCGTCCGTCTCTATCATTGGCGCGTGACCAATACGTTAGACGGCTCCCACCAGCCGGATGTCTCTCGCCGCCTGTTGGGGCGGCGTGCGCTCCCGAAGTGGCTTCCGCCGAGACGGCGCGGAGACACAGTCCGGCGCGAGCGCCTGCACGCGCTGCTCGCCGACAGCGTGGAGTACGACGTCACCGTCATCGGCGCCCCAGCCGGTTTTGGCAAATCCACGCTCGCCGTGGATTGGTGCGCGGAGTCTGCGCTCCCGGCGGCCTGGCTCTCCCTCGACCGTGGCGACACGGATCCCCTCGTGTTGATCGCCGACCTGGTGGGCGCGGTCCGCCAGCGCTTCCCCACCGCGCTGGAAGATCTGGCGGGGCGGCTGGCTATGGGTGCGGCACCGCAGGAGGCGGGGGCACTGGTCGCCGAACTGGGTACCGCCATCCAGTCGGATGTGGACGAGCTCGCCGTCCTGATCGTGGACGACTTGCACCTGCTCGATGACGCCCCGTCGGCCCTCGACGTAGTTGACACGCTGATCCGTGGCGTGCCGATGAACATGCGCGTCCTCCTGCTCTCACGCACCTTTCCCGCGCTGCCGTCGCTCGCGCGGTTGAGCGCACAGCGCCGCGCTTTCACGATCTCCTCGCGTGAGCTCGTCTTCACGCCTGAGGAGGCGGACGCCTTTTTGACGCAGTCCCATGTGGACGATCCGGAGGCGCGTGCGGAACTGGCCAGACGGGCGGACGGCTGGGCCGCCGCGCTTGCCGTCCTCGCCGACCGCTACGAGCCCGGCCGCCCGCGCGCGGCGGAGTCAGATTTCATCCTCGACCAGTTCATCGACCATGAAGTGTTGGACCGGCTGGACGCGCGGCACATCAACCTCCTCACGTCGTGCTCGGTGCTGCCGCTGTTCGACTTGGAATTCGCGCAGGCGCTGACCGGTGACCCGCAGGCGGGCGCGACGCTGCGCGACCTGGAGCGCACGAACCACTTCCTGATCCGCCTCGGGTATGGCGACACGGCGGAATGGTTCCGGATGCATGCGCTGCTCCGCGAACATCTCATCGGCCGGCTGGAGCGCGAGCAGCCCGCGCGCCTGCTGGAGTTGCGCCGGCAGGCGGCCGCGCTGGCGCATCGTCGAGGCATGACCGCGGAGGCGATGGAACTCTCGCTCGACGCCCGCGACTGGCCGGAGGTCGTGCGCGAATTGGAAGACGAGTGCGAGGCGCTTTACCAGCGCGGCGAATGGGGCACGCTCGCCGGCTGGATCGATCGTCTCCCACGGGAGGTCCTCGACCGCGAGGCAGACCTCGCCATCACGCGCGCCCGGCTGGCCGCCAAGTTCTCGCGCAGCCAGGAGTGCCTGGTCCGGCTGGACGAAGTGGAACGTCAACCGCTGGGCCCGGAGCAGAAAGTGCGTGCGCAGTTGTACCGCGGCATCGCGCATCGGGGCATGGGCCGCCTCACGGACGCGATCGCCGCCTGCCGGCGTGCCCGCGTTCTGGCCCGTGAACACCTCGATGACGGCCACCCGCTCTATGCGGAGATCGACCTGGAAGAGGGCACCGCGCTGGGACGCAGCGGCCAGCTGGAGGGCGCGCAACAGCGGTTCTCAGACGCGGCGGAGGCCTTCGATCGGCTGGGCGACCACCACCGCGGGGCGGAGGCGCACAACGGGCTCGGGAGCGCGCTCTACGAGATCGGACGTCTCGCCGAGGCGATGTCCGAGTACACGGCGGCGCAGCGGCGCTGGCGAATGCTGGCGGAGCCCCAGGCGCAGGTTGCCACCATGAACAATATGGGGAACGTCCAGCACATGCTGGGCGAGCTGGAGACCGCGCGCGACACCTACACCGTGGTCGTGGAACGGGCCGTACAGATCGGGCAACAGCGGTACGCCTCTTACGGCCGCGAGGGCCTCGCCACGGTCGAGCGCGACCTCGGCCGGCTGGAGGCCGCGACGACGCTCTACACGATCGCGATCCACGAGGCGCAGGAGGTAGACGACACGCCCCTCATCCTGGGTGCCACCTACGGGCTGGCGATGTGTTACCGGGAGCGTGGTGAACTCGCCCGCGCGCGGACGCTGCTGGACCATGGTCTCCGCTCCGCGGAACAGTCCGGCGCGTTGCTGCACCAGGCGCGCTTCCGGATCGGGATCGGCGCGACCCTCCTCGCCCAGGGACAGGCGCAGGAGGCACTCACGACACTGGAGGCGGGCGTGGCCGCGGCGGACGAGACGGGCGCCCGGCGAGAGCAGGCGCTGGGGCGCCTCCTTCTCGCCGCCGCGTGTTATCACGGCCGGCGGCGCGTGCAGGTCGCGGAGTACCTCGATCGGGTGCATGAAATCACGGAGGAACTGGGCTACGACCAGTTCCTCATTGTGGAGGCGCGCCAAATTGCGGACGTAATCGAGCACGCGGCGGCGCGGCGAGTCGCGGGTGATTACTACCGCCGTCTTGCCGACCGCTTGCGCCGTCCCGATCCAGAAGAACTCCCCGTCGCAGGTGCGCTCCGGATCCGTGCTGAAGCGTTCGGCACACCTCGTGTCGTTGTCGACGGTCGCGATATACCCGACCTGGAGTGGCGGAGCGAGCGTGCGAAGGAGCTACTGTTCTTCCTGCTCCAGAACCGGCGTCCCCTGCGCAAGGAGGAGATCGCCGTTGGCCTGTGGCCGGATATCGCTCCCCGCCAGGTGAACAGCGCTTTCCACACCACGCTCTACCGCCTACGCCGCGCCATTCATCCCCAGGTGGTCATCCGCGCCGCCGGGGGCTATCAGGTCAACCCGGATTTCGATGTTTGGTACGACGCCGCGGAGTTCGAAGAGGTCGCGCGCGCGACGGAGCGGTCGGAACCGTGGAGCCAGGAATGGGTTGATGGCCTTGCGCGGGCGGTTGGACTGTACCGCGGTCCTTTCGGGGTGGGGTTGGAGTCGGAATGGGTGGAGGAAGCGCGCGGGCGATACCAGGACATGTACCTCACCAGCATGCTCGCCCTCGCACAGGCAGCCATGAAGCGTGGCGACCCGGCTGAGGCGGTGCGCATGGCCCAGGCCGTGGTCGACGTCGACCCGCTGAACGAGGACGCGACCTTTCGGGTGATGGAAGCGCACGCGCGGCGCCATGACCTGGACCAGGCCGCGCGCTCCTACCGCCGGCTCTCGGACGCGCTGCGCGCGGAGACCGGCTCGCGTCCGTCGCCGCGCCTGCGGGCGCTCTACGATCGAGTGCTATCGGGTGAGGTGCTGGACGACCCGGACGCCTCGCCGGGCCTTCTTGGCCGTGGTCGATGACCGAACATGGGCGAACCCCTCATTTTGTGCGAAGTATCACAATCTGGTGAGAAGCTGGTAAGAGGGTGCTCCATAGATTCCGCCTACAAGAAGGGCATGACGCGGCTACCGCCGCGCTTGTAGGGGAGATACACAATGCGTCGCATCGCCACCACCATCGCCGCCACCGCCATCGCTGCCGCCGCCTTCGTCGCCACGGCAGCCCCGGCTCTCGCGGAAGTGATCTGGGATCTCTAGGCCGCCCCTCCCCCCCGTGGGCGACTGGCCGCGCATTCGCTAGCGAGTGCGTGGCCGTGAGGGCCGGGCGGTCCGCCTCCGCCCGGCCCTCTGCTGCCCCGGTAGATCGGTGTCATCGATGGTCGCGGAACCCCAGCCGTCCGACCTTCCTGCTGTCGCCGACGAAGCGGCCAACCATTGTGCGCTCCCTCCGGTCGCCATCCGCCTGCTGGAGGTCGGGGAGTTCGAGCGATTTTCGGCACACGAGCTCAGTCAGGCTATCGCTTCCGATACCTCACTGACGGCTCACGTTATCCGGCTCGCGAACTCAGGGTTCTATGCATTCCCGCGTCGCATCGCGACCGCGCGGGACGCTGTGGTGTTCCTCGGCTTCCGCGCCGTGCGTTCCGCGGCCTTGGCCTGCTGTATCGCGGAGGCGCTGCCAGTGCCCATGGTGGATGTGCTGGACCGGCGCGCGGTGTGGCGGTTCTCTGTGATTGTCGGGCTCTTGTCGGAGGTGCTGGCCCGCGCCGAGGGCGAACATACCGACATGGCGTTCATTGGCGGCTGTCTCCAGGGCGTCGGACGGTTGGCCCTCGCCGAATGCCGTCCCGGTGAGTTCGTCCGCGCGGTCGAGGTGGCCCAGCGCGAAGGCGTCTCGGTAGTGGAGGCGCAGCGGCGCACCTTGGGATACACGGACGCGGAACTGGCACAAGTGGTGGTGAAGCGCTGGGGATTCCCGCAGGTGCTGGTCGCCGCGGCCGGTTCCGCGGGTCAGGCGACTTTGCCCCGCGGTTCGCTGGCCTCCTTCGTACGGGAGGCACGTGCTTACGCGCTCGCCCGAGGTGAGACCGACGGCGCTGATATGCGGTGGGAGGCCCCCTCGCCGCTCTGGGCGACACCTCGTATCGCCGCTTCTCTGGAGCAGTCAGGCGGATGGCGGGGGATCCTCGACCGGGCCGCCCTCTTTCTCGACCACGCTGGAATCATGTAGCCCAAGGAGTCGACCGACCGCGTTGCCGGGTGAACTGCCCGGTATCTGTTGCGAACTGCTGGCTTACCGCTCCCACGATCCCCAGTCTCACGGAGAGCGTCATGGAGTTATCCACAGAGCGTCGCTTCTTCACCGATCCCTTCGGCACGCCCTACGCGGTAGAGGTGGTGACGGCACATGCCTGGGATCCCGCGTTGGCTGTGCCGCCGGATGTACGTCAGGCGGACGCTCGAGTCGTAATCTGCATGGAACCCGCGCCGCCTCATTCCCCCGGTTGGTTGGTTGCGCTGGTCGAGGAGCCAGGTGCCGTCGATGTGGATGAGGTCGCTTCGCTCGCCGCGCGCGCCTGGCTGCAGTCTCCCTACTACCGCACACCAGGGGCGCCGGCCTCGGACTACGTGGCCGCCGGGTTCCAGGCGTTCTGCCCGCCTCATCCACCGTGCCCGCCGGGGCCGCAGGCGCGAGAGATACTGGTCGCGTTCGCGCGACGGCGTGGCGGTGTGTTCGCTCCGTTGGGCGAGGAGGGCCGCGACGGGTTCGACCGCTGGCTCCGCGTCGCGTGGCGGTCGCCCGGACACTTCGCGCGCGCCGTACTGGTGGAACGCATGGCGGAGGCTGGTGAGCGTGAGGCCCTGGCCCTGGTGGCATTCGTGGAGGACGCAGAGGTCTGGCCGGATGGAAACACCGTGGCGCTGGCAGAGCAGCGACGCTCGCTGATCGAACGCCTCACGCCATTGCGGTACTTCGCCGATCCCGGGGGTTGGGATGAAGCATGCGCCGAGGCCCTCGAATGGCGCGGGGCGTACCAGACGGCCTACTTCGCGCACTTCCGTCGCGTTGCCCGACAGGCGACCGACACCCTGAGCGACCTGTTGCCGGCGATCACCGCGTCTGACCTGTTGCGGACGCTGAACCGCGAGGGCCGGAACGGTCAGCCGGTCGGGCAGGACGCCCTGGAGCGTTTGCGCCGCGCGGTCGCCGAAATCGGAGAGATCCCCGCGGCCCCAGACCCGGGTCGCGCGCGTACCGGAGGCGTCACGCTCGGGCGGGTCCCCAGCGCCTTTGCTGACGCGCGCCTGGCCGCCGCCGCGGTGCTGGCCGCGGTCGAAGTGCAGCGCCGGCGTGCTGCCGTCTGATCCCGGTCAGACCAGGCTCAGTGCCGCGAGTTGCCCCGCTGTCGGTTCCGCGCAGCAGAACCATGACTCGGTGAGTCCCGGCACGTCCGGCCCCGCGTCGCTTGGACGTGGCATTGGGCGTACCGCCGCGGCGTATGCCGCCGCGCGCGCCCGCTCGAACGTCGAAGCGTCATCGGCGCCTGCCTCAGCGGCGGCTTCCGCCATCGAGGCGAGCTCGGCCTGCAATACGTCCACGCGCGGGTCAAGACTGCGCCAGGTGTAAGTCAGCAGCGATTCCTCAAACGGGCCGAGCCGGCCCTCGGCTGCCAGAAGATCATCCAGAGGCGATCCCGGAGGCAGTAAGAGGCGCAGGCCGTACTGCACGGGCTGGACGGCCCGTTGCAACCGTTCCTCCGCGATGAAGTCGAACATCGTGATGACGTCGTCGAGGGTGGTCCAAGGCGTGAACGCGACCCATGTCGGGCGTACCGGCAGCCCGGCCGCGCGTGTGAGTGCGAGGGCGTGGCGCATGTCCGCGCGTGTATGGCCCTTGTCGAGGCGTTTCAGGATGTTGTCGTTGCACGACTCGAACGCGCTCGTGATCCAGAGCACGCCGTCCGTGCGCAGACGCGCCAGCACGTCCGCGTGTTCGACCAGATGCTCGACCTTGACCGTGACGTCGAAGGACAGCGCGGGCCAGCGGCGGTGCGCCTCGTCGAGGATGGCGAGGCTGTGCGGCACGGCATTGAGGAAATCTGGGTCGCCGAAGGTAATGTGCTCCGCGCCAGCCTCCACCTGCTGGGCGATGTCGGCGAGGACCACCGCGCGTTGCACCAGGCGGAGTGCGCCGCCGTACACCGGCGTGATCGGACAGTGTCGGCAGGTGTGCGCGCAGCCGCGCGTCGCCTCCACATACCCGGCCAGGTGCTCTCCGTCTGCACGCCGGACGCGTGCGTACTGGTCGAGACCCGGCAGCCCTCGGCGGTCGGGGACGAGGTACTGCTGTCGGACCAGTGACGGAGTGCCGCCCGCGCCAGACGCCGGTCCCGAGTGGCGTCCGGCAACCTGCTCCGCTACCTCGACCAGCCCTGCCTCATATTCTCCGCCGATGACTTCGATGTCGCGCTTGCCGAGGTGTGCCGCGAGCGGCGAAGCATAGAGGCCGAAGCAGACGATCCGCGCGGCGATCCTCGCCTGACGGATCGCCTCGGCCACCTGCAGCCCGATGCGTGCCGCGGTGTGCATCGGCACCGAGATCGCGATGAGGTCGACATCGCGGACCGCGGCGGCGGCCAATGGTTCGACCGCGACATCGAGTGTGCGCACGTCGTGGCCGGCGGCGCGCAAGGCCGCGGCCGACGCGGCCAGGCCAAGCGGCTGATGTCCGAGTTCGTACGTGGAGATGAGCAGGACGCGAGCGCCGCCTTCAGGCGCGGGGAGATGCGCACGCCCGGGGAGCGTCCCAAATGTCAGCGGCTGTGATGCGGGCACGGTCACGGGAACTCCTCGGTCATGATCATGATGGTACGGCGATGGACGCCGGTCGACCGGACGAAAGAGCGGTCACAACCCGCCTCGTACGTTAGGATCAGGCCACGGAGGTGCCGCATGCGATTCCTGGTGGCGTGGGATGGTTCGGACGGCGCTCAGGCTGCCCTGCGGCAGGCGCAGACGCTGGCGGGCCCCGACGGCCAGATCGACCTGGTCCAGGTACTGAACCCGCTCACCGACGCCGCGGACGTGCAGGCGCCTTCCACGCGCGAGGCGATGGTGATCGTGTCAGAGCGCGCGCGCGCCGAAATGGGACGGCAGGCCCCTTCGGGCGCCACCCAATCGGTCATCCTTCTTGAGCATGGCGAAGATGTGCCGGATCGCCTGCTGCGGGAGGCTGAACGTCTTGGCACGGACATCATCGTGATCGCGAGCCGTCGGGCCGCCGGGCTCCGGGGGGTACTGGGCTCTGTCACGCAGCAGGTGTTGCATGACACGACACTCCCCGTGCTGGTGGTGCGCGCCTAGTCATGTGACCGCGCGCGGTTGGTTGGCTTCCCGCCATACCACCCGATGGCCCTACGCCGTGTGTGCGTGCAGTTCGGCGTCTTCCTCGTGCTCTACGCCTGGGTCGCGCGCGGTCTTCCGCGCGCTGCGCCAGAGGTGCGCGATCTCGTGTCGTTCTTTAACCAGGATATAGACGGCGAGCACAAGGTAGACCGTGCCCGCGACACGCCTGACGTCCGAGGAGGTGAGTACGGTCTCGCCCAGGATTTCAAAGGGCAGCGGTACGTGGATCGCCGACAGGAAGAACTGCACGGAGAAGATCACCAGAAGCAGGATCGCTTCCCGACTGGCCAGGCTGAGGCTGACCAACACGGCGACGGCGAATGCTGACTGCGCCGCCGTCAGGTACAGCTCCTCGATCTCGCGCACGTCCAGAGGAAGCCCATGCAGGGTGCCACTGGAGATGGCATAGGCGACGGGCAGGCCGCCGATGAGCAGCGTCCACTGGTTCACTTTGGACGACAACAGTGCGCCCATCGCCACCGCCGCCCGGCCTCGCCAGGCAAGGATGCCGGCGACAAGGAATTCCGGAGCTTCCGAGGCGAACGGGGCGAGCCATTGGACGAGCGTGAACTCATCAATGCCTAGCTGCGTCCCCGAGTGGATCAGGCCCTCGGCGAAGCGCTCCGCCGACGCCACGATCGCGACGGCGGCGATGGCGAACAGTCCTGTGATTGCCACCCGCCGCGGTCCCCGACGCATGCCGCCGATAAGCCGGGCCGGTCCCACGAGTTCCGGCTCTTCTGAGGGGGCGCGCATGATGATGCTGACGTACCCGATGAAGATGGCGGCGAAGATCGCCGTGTCGACCAGATTGATCGACCCCTTGATCATCAGTGTGAACGAGTACAGCGTCGCGATGGCAAGGGCGACGACCTCGATGCTGTACGAACGCTCCAGGCGGAGATCCCGACCGCGGTTCTTCAGCCAGAAGAGGAAGAAGATCAGCGGCCAGGCTACGCCG
>QZJT01000088.1 GCA_003597935.1 Phycisphaerales bacterium
TCCCGTGTTCGGCAATCTCTCCGCGCAGCAATCGGATCCAGTGCAGGTTCGCGGCCAGTGGTTGTAGCTGCTGCCTGCGGATCCTATGCGATCGGGCCTCACCGCACCACTTGCGCCTCCACCGACAGCACCGCCGGCAGGTCCCGCACGATCGGCGCCCAATGATCGCCCGAATCCGCGGAGGCGTAGACCTGCCCGCCGGTGGTGCCGAAGTATATGCCGCAGGGGTCGCAGGCGTCGACCGACATTGCGCCGCGCAGGACGTTCACGTAGCAGTCCTGCTGCGGCAGGCCGTTCGTCAACGCTTCCCATTCGCTCCCGCCGGTGCGGCTGCGATAGACGCGCAGCTTGCCGTCGGGGGGGTAGTGCTCGGAGTCGCTCTTGATGGGCACGACGTAGATCGTCTCCGGCTCGTGGGCGTGGACGGCCACCGGGAAGCCGAAGTCGATGGGCAGGTTCCCGCTGACCTTCTGCCAGCTTTCGCCGGCGTCGTCGCTTCGGCACACGTCCCAGTGCTTCTGCATGAACAGCGTGTCCGGCCGCGACGGGTGGATGGCGATGCGGTGGACGCAGTGTCCGACCTCGGCCGCCGGCTCGGGCATGAAGTTCGACACCAGGCCGCGGTTGATCGGCTTCCACGTCTTGCCGCCGTCGTCGGTGCGGAACGCCCCCGCGGCCGATATCGCGATATAGAGCCGCTTCGGGTCGCCGGGCACCTGAACGATGGTGTGCAGGCACATGCCGCCCGCGCCCGGCTGCCACTTCGGCCCCGACCCGTGGCCGCGCAGGCCGGCCAGTTCCTGCCAGGTCTTGCCGCCGTCGGTGCTGCGAAAGATCGCGGCGTCCTCGACGCCGGCGTAGACGGTGTCGGCGTCGGTCAGTGACGGCTCAAGGTGCCAGACGCGCTTGAACTCCCACGGGTGCGGCGTGCCGTCGTACCACTGGTGCGTGGTCATCGGCGCCCCGGTCTGCGGCGAGTCGTCATACTTGAACTCGTTGCCGACCGGCTCCCACGTTTTTCCGCCGTCGTCGCTGCGCTGAAGCTGCTGGCCGAACCAGCCGCTGGTCTGCGAGGCCCAGACGCGGTTGGGCTCAACGGGCGAGCCTTTCAAGTGATACAGCTCCCACCCGCCGAAGAACGGCCCGCTGACGTCCCACTTGCGGCGGGCGGCGTCGGAGGTGAGGACGAAGGCGCCTTTCTTGGTACCGACCAGTACGCGTACGTTGTTCATGTCATGTCGCTCCTGTTTCGGATCGGGTGCGGCCACCCTTGCGCGGCTCGCCAAGGGACGGCGAAGTTACCATCGCCGTCAAGTCGCGTCTACCAAGGCTGCAAAGCCCGGCGATCGTGGTTGCATGAATCGACGTACGCCCTGGGTACGCTTGCCCCGGCCCGGCGCCGACGATTCCATTTCACGGATCGGAAGGTGTGTGGCGTCGTGCCCTACTCGCGAAGGGCCCGGGCAGCCGCCAGGGAGATGCCCATGTCAGCCAGAAACCGCATGGGCGGCCCCATCGAGTGGCATGACCTCCTCATCCACTGCCCACGGGGCGTAGGAGCGGCACTGGGCAATGTCTTCCGGCTCGAGATACGGATAGTCGCGGAGGATTTCCTCCTTGGTCATGCCCGAGGCCACCAGATTGACGACCAGCGAGACGGTCACGCGCATGCGGCGGACACAGGGCTTGCCCTGCATGACGTTCGGGTCGATGGTAATGCGGTCAAACGGATTCACGGCCGCAGATCCGGATCAACCAGAGGCCCTTTGTGCTACGCCATACTTTCGCCGAGCCGATGCCACGCGGTTCCGGGCACGAGCCGGGGTGCGTGACACAATCGGCGGTCCCCCTGGGATCGCCAGGCTCCAGCCTGGCGACTGCGGGACTGTCGTCCCCCCTCGGAAAGCGGCATCCAAGTCGGGACTCCGCGCGGGCTGAAGCCACGCGGCTCGCTCAGATGCCCCGCCGATTGTGTCACGCACCCCACGAGCCGCGGTTCGGTACGGGCTGATTGCACCGGTTGGTCTATCGCGGTAGGGTCTGCCTCGACTCGTATCGGGCGATCTCTTCCCGAAACTGGTTGATGGTGCGTCTGAGCGAGCGCATCGTCAACTCGCGCACGTTGCCATCCTCGGTGGTATCATGGCGCAGCTCTTCGTATCGCTGCTCCAGCATGGCGACCTTGGCGCGGGTGTTCTCAAGCTGGGTGTCGTTCTTGAGCGTCAAAAGACGACCTCGATCATGCCCTTCGGCACCTCATCGCGGTCCGTGCCGAAGATCCTCGTGGTATACCGATCAAAATCCGTCTGCCCGACAAGGTGCAGGTCGAGAAACGGCAGGCCTGCATCCAACTCCGCCCGGGCCGATGCATTCTCCGGGCGACCGGGCCGGAGCAACAAAACGCAATCCACATCCTGTGGCTCTATTTTATCCGTGACAAAGCTGCCGTTCAAGATGATCCGATAAACGTCAGCTCGCTTGGCCAGGTCCACCATCCACCGGACCGAGTCCATCTGCACCCGCCGAAGTTCGGCAGCCATCCCGAACCGTGCTTCGATCTCGTCAAGCGTCGCGGGGTGCATCCCGGGTGGCAGGTATCCGTTGTCATCGAAGGGCGGGATAATAGCCGCCCCTCCTTTCGTGAAGCTCCTGGTGATCGAGCCGATCGGAGATCATAAGACGGCCTACGGCTTTCGCACCCGCAGATGCAGGAAGTAGGCTACCCCCTGCGCGTCCTGCACCGCAGGACACTGGCGGACGGTCTTGTCGCTCGGCGTCGGCTCGGCGACGCGCTCCAGCCGGAATCCCGTGTCGATCAGCAGATTCAGCCACTGGGACAGCGTCCGCGTGAACCGCGGCGTTTTGAACTTGGGCAATCCTGCCTTGACGTGCGGCGGGGCGGCCTTGAAGAGCCATTCGTCGACCCGTCCGTCCAGGCCGCGGAAGTAATCGCCGACTTCGATCGCGTACGTCCGCCGGTCGGCGCCACGGAGATTGCGGCGGTGGGGCGTGTCGAAGCAGGGGTGGCAGATCGAGAACTGGAGGAACCCCCCCGGCCGCAGGACGCGATACGCTTCCGCGACCGCGCGGTCCGTCTCCGGGATGTCCATCAGGCTCATGAAGGCGGTGGCGAAGTCGAAGCGGGCGTCGGCGAACGGCAACTCGACGGCGCTGGCGACGCAATAGCGGATTCCGAGCGGATCGCGCTGCTCCAGCGCGGCCGCGTGCGCGACGAAGACGTCGGCGATGTCGATCGCCGTGACGCGTGCGCCATCCTTCGCCAAGAGCCGCGTGTTGTGTCCGTCACCGCAGCCGATGTCCAGACCGCACAGCCCGGCGACATCCGGCAGCATGTCGAAGAACGCCGGCGTGTTGAGCCGGTCGCGATAGACGTCGCAGCCCGCCTCCGCCAGCCTGATCCAGGCCTCGGCGTTGGCGTTCCAGCAGCGGCCGACGTCGGTGTGGTTCATCGCGTGAGAGGTTGGCCACGGGCGGCCTGCGCTGATCTGTACCGGACGATCTCCTCCTTGAACTGGTTGATCATCTGCTTGAGAGACCGAAGTGTGAGTTCTCGAACGTGGGCATCCTCGCACGGTTCCTGCCGAAGCGTCTCAAAACGTCGCTCCAGCCTGGCCAGCTTGCGCTGCGTGTTCTCAAGCTCGATGCCGTTCTTCAGGCTCATGGGATAACCTCGATCATGCCCTTGGCGATACCCAGGCGGTCACTTCCAAACACCTCCGTCACAATCTCCTGGAAATCGCGCTCTTGGACCAACTTCAACTCGATAAACGGCAGACCAATATCCAACTCGGCCTCAGCCCGAGGGTCGAGCGGAAAGCCCGGGCCGACCAGAGCTACGCAATCCACGTCCTGTGGTTCCATTTTATCCGTGATGAAGCTGCGTTCAAGACGATCCGATAAACGCCGGCGCGCCGCGCAAGGTCCACCATCCACCTGATCGACTCCATCTCCGCTCGTCGGACTTCCGTATCAGTTCCGAACCGCGCCTCGATCTCGTCGAGCGTCGCAGGGTGTATTCCCGGCGGCAGGTATCCATTGTCATCAAAAGGTGGGATCATCAAAGCCACGCCAGATCTGCCCACGTCGGGCGCCGTCCCGGCTGGCCCCGGCGCGCACGCGATACGACGCGGATTCTATCGCGACGATCCCGGACGACAAGTTCGGGATCTGCGCCCGTTTGGACGCCGCCGCTCAGCGCGACTACCATGCTGAACGGAAAACCGTGGGGCGGAGCCGCGCCGGGCCTGGTCGGTAGAGACCGGCGTGGGTTGACGCAGGCCGAGACTGGTTGACGGACGAACTCTGGAGCGTGCAGGATATGGCGGAAGGCAGCGGCGTCGAGAAAGTCATCATCATCGGCTCCGGCCCGGCCGGGTGGACGGCCGCGATCTACGCGGCCCGGGCGAACTTGCGGCCGCTCGTCTTCGCCGGGCGGCCCAAGCAGGTGCCCACCACCATTCTGCCCGGCGGACAGCTCATGCTCACGACCGAGGTCGAGAACTACCCCGGCTTCCCCGAAGGGATCACCGGGCCGAAGATGATGGCCTGCTTCGAGCAGCAGGCCGTGCGCTTCGGCACCCGCATCGTCACCGACCACGGACTCAGCCCGGACGTGTCCACCGCCGACGACGGCCACTCCTACGCCTACCACGACTGCGCAAGCGTCGATCTGTCGAAACGGCCCTTCACGGTCGTCGGCGAGGACGACAAGGTCTACCAGGCCCACGCCCTGATCATCGCCACCGGCGCGACTGCCAACTGGATCGGGCTGGAAAACGAGATGCGGCTGGCCAAGTCCGGGGGGGGCGTCAGCGCCTGCGCCGTCTGCGATGGGGCGCTGCCGGTTTTTCGCAACAAGGACCTTGCCGTGGTCGGCGGTGGCGACTCGGCCGTCGAAGAAGCGACGTACCTCACCAAGTTCGCGTCCAAAGTCTACATGATCCATCGCCGCGACCAGCTTCGGGCCAGCAAGATCATGGCCGGGCGGGCGCTGAACAACCCCAAGATCGAACTGGTGTGGAACACCGTCGTGGAGGACGTGCTGGGCGACCCGATGATCACCGCCGTCAGGCTGAAGAACCGCCAGAGCGGCGAGATCCGCACGCTCCCCGTCGGCGGACTGTTCGTCGCCATTGGCCACACGCCCGCCACGGCGTTCCTGAACGGTCAGCTCGAACTCGACGCCAAGGGATACGTGAAACTGAAAGATCCGTATCGCTCGACGACAAGCGTGGAGGGCGTCTTCGCGGCCGGCGACGTGGCGGACAGCGTGTATCGTCAGGCGGTGACCGCGGCCGGGATGGGCTGCAAAGCGGCGATCGACGCAGAGCGCTGGCTGGCTGAGCAGGGGATCGAGTAAGGCGCATGGGTGGCGCCGCCTTCCCCGAGCCCCGGCATTCATGCCGGGCGGGACACCGGTTGCAAACCGGTGCCACACTCAGAGCCCCGGCATTCATGCCGGGCGGGACACCGGTTGCAAACCGGTGCCCCCTGCCGCGCCGCGGCATTCACGCCCGGGCGTTTTCGCCTGAGTTGGACCTCGCATGACCCTCCACGGAGATAACAACCGATTCGAGCGGCGGATGGGCGGCGTGATGTTCGCCGCGTCCTGCCTGACGGTCATCGGTGTGATCGACGCCGTGCTGACACCGGCGGCGGTGCTGATCGCGCTGGCGTCGCAGACGTCCGCCCCGGCCGGCCTGGACGCCGGCGGCGCCGCCCGACTGATCGCCATTCTGGGGCTGGGCTGGTCGCTGGCCGGCCTGATGATCGCCCTGGCGGCGCTGCTCCGCGTCGGCTGCGCCATCGGCCGCGGCCTCAGCGCCGGGGGGGGGACGCGCGACCAGACGGACGAGGCCGCCCGCCCCGCCGAATGGGAAGCCGATGCATGGACCGCCGGCGGTCCGCCCGAGGCCGCCGGCCGGCGGCGCACGGGGCGGGAACTGCTGGCCGCGGTGCGCGAGATCCGTGACCTCATCCTGGCCGCGCCGCTGGACGGCGAGGACGGCCAGGAGCGCATTCGCGCGGCCCATCAACGGCAGATGGCGGCGGAGATCATCGACGCCGTCAACCAGCGCCAGATCGGCCACGCCCGCTCCATGCTCGACAACGCCCGCGCCATCTTCGGCCAGACGCCCACGCTCGAGAAGCTGGCCGCGCGGCTGGACGAGACCGCCCGCCGCTGCGAACCGCTCGACTACGCCCGCACCCGACGGCTGGTGGATGAGGCGGCGCTGGAAGGACGCTGGGTGCAGGCGGAGGCGGCCGTGCGGGCGCTGTACTTCGACCATCCCGAAGTGCCGCGCTGCCGCAAGCTCTGGGAAGACTTCCGCCGGGTCCGGCTGCACGCCTACATCGAGGAGGTCGCCGGTCTTCGTCACTGGGCGGAAGCGCAGGCGGCGGCCGAGGAGTTCATCGCCCGCTTCCCGGACACGCCGGAGGCGGCGTCGCTGCGCGAGCAGTTGGACACGCTGCGCCACAACGCGGGCGTGGAAATCCGCAAGCGGTGCGAACGCCGCGTGCAGGAACTGATCGCCGACGGTCACTACGCCGAGGCCGCGCGGGTGGCGCGCTACCTGATCCAGCAGTATCCGGATTCGCCGCAGGCGGCGGCGCTGAAGCCGCGCCTGGCCGATTTCGAGAGCCGCGCGGCGCAGCGCCGCGACGTGGTGCAGGAAACGTGAGGGAACAATCAAGGTAGCACGCCGCGTCACTCTCGGCTATAAGATCCGCATGAGGCGAACGAATCGTCACCATCTCGCGCGCCCGACTGCGATCATCGCACGGCGGCGCGGCGCGGACCGCATCGGCGGACCGGGCACCGAAGGCAGGGAGTGATGTCGGCGGCGCGCGGGGATAGACCGCGGCTGGAATGGCTGCCGTCGGGCGTCTTGCGCTGCGCGGTGTGGTGCGTCGCGCTGGCCGTCGCCCTGGCGGCGTGGCGCCCGCCCGCCGCACGCGCTCAGGAAAGCGCCGACGATCCGGCCGCGTTCCTGCGGCAGATTCCGACGACGCCCGAGCAGCGGCAGGAGTTCCGCCGCCGCGTGCAGGAGCGCATCGCCGCGCTGGCGCCAACCGTGCAGCCGGCCGACGGCGTCAGCGAGGCGCAGCTAGAGGCCCACCGCGGCCGGCTGGATGCCTGGCAGAAGCTGCTCGAGGAGCTGGACCGTGCGGACGCAACTGCCGGCCAGATCGACCGCCTCAGCGACCCGCAGGAGGCGGCCCGCGCAGCTCGCGAAATCGCGGACGTGGAGGCCCGCACGCGCACGATCGAGTCCGCCGCCCCGCCGTGGACCGTCACCGATGAACTCGTCCGTGCCGCGACGGAACTCGTGCAGACGGCCGAGGCGCGCGTCAGCGCGCTGGCCGCCCAGGTCGCCGACTACCAGGCGCTGCTGGCCGGCGGGTTCGACGAGCAGCGGGCGGCGCTTCAGGCCCAGCGCAAGGAACTCGAATCACGGGCCGCACAACTTCGCAGCTCAGCCATCACGACCCCTGCGACGACGCCTGCCCCCACGCCCGCAGACCCGACTGCGCAACCCGGCGCCGCAGCGCCGGCAACGGCGCCCTCAGAGGCGCTACCGGCCGAATCGACGCCGCCAGGCGACGGCCGGCAGGCCGCCGCGGCGCCGACCACGACGCCCCCCTCCGAACCGCCGCCCGACGCGACGCCGCTGACGCCCGCCCTGATCGCCGTGCGACGCGAACGCCTTCAGGTCGACATCGCCCGCATCGACCTGGCGCTGCAGAACCTCCAGGCCGAGCAGCAGCGCGTCGACCTGGCCATCCAGCGCGATCAGCGGTTGCTGACCGCCTGGCAGGAGCGGCTCACCGTTGCCGGCGCCCGCGCCACGCGCTTGCGCAGCCGCCACGGCAGAATCAAGATCCAGGAGATCGAGCAGGCACTGGCGCAGGCGTCCGACCCGGTCGAGCAGGCGCGGCTGAACCTCAAGCTCTTTGCGACGCGGGCGCGGTTCACGTACTTCGACCTCCCCCCCCCCGCCGCGCAGCCCGGCCCGCAGCCCGCCTCGCGCGACGGGCTGGAAGCCGAGATCAGCGGTTCGAAGTCGCGCTGGACGGGCGTCAAAACCGGGCTGGAACTCTATCCCTCCGAGACGCTGCGACGTCTTCGCAGCGCCCTGCGGGCCGAGCGCGGCAACTGGCAGGCGCGGATCGACGTACTCACTGCCGGCCGGGCCGCGACTGAGGCGGAGATTCTCCGCATCGAGGGGATCCGCCAGCGGGCTCAGGCCCGCTTCGACGCGCTGGCGGCCGCGCTGACCGACCTGGCCGGCCGGCACTCGGTCGGGGCGGAAGAACTCGCCACCATCGAGAGCACCACGGCCGCCGAGCGGCGACAACTCCGCGAGGCCGCCCAGCAGGTCGTCGAGCGCCTGCGCGAAACGGCCGACCGGTCCGGCCAGACCCTCGAACGGGTCGCCGCACACGTGCAGTTCCTGGAGTTTGTCGATCAGGCCATTCGCTGGCAGCGCCTGACCAGCCGCAACGCGGGCGTGCTGCTGGTCGACTGGGCCGGCGCCGGGGCGGAGCTGCGCGGGGCGTGGCAGGGGCTGACCGGCTCGCCGCCGGCGTCCGACGCGGCCCTCCTGGACCTCGAGATCGAAGGCGATTCCATAGGCACGCCGGTGCGCCGCCGGATGTTCGAGCTGCGCCGACTCTGGTCGAACGCGGCCGCCACCGTCAGCTCGGCGCAGTGGGCGTGGGTCGCCGTCAGCACGGTCGCGGCCGTGGCGATGGGCATCGTCGTGCTCTGGCTCGCCCGACGCCGCGGCGTGGAACTGGCCCGACGCATCGCCGAGGACTGGCGGCGCGTCCGCGACGGCGATGACGTCGGTGCGATGTACGGCGTCAGTGCCCGGGTCGACCTGTTGATCTGGAACATGATCGGCGACCTGGCCATACCGGCGCTGGCGGCCGGCGTGGTCGCGGCTGCGCTTGGGTATCTTGTCGACGAACCGTCGATCCGGCGCGTACCCCTGGCACTGCTGGGTCTGGCACTGGGCGCCGCCGTGCTGGTCCGTTTGATTCACCACCTCTTCGAGGCGCACAGCCCGCCGCACCGCGTGATTCCGTGTTCCGACGTCGTCGCCCGGCACTACCGCACCTGGCTGGTGACGTTCGTCATGGTCACGGCCGTCATGGGAGCCGTCCCGCTCGTGCTCTTCCTGGAGTCGACCGGGGGCACGCTTCGCGAAGCGATCCTCGCCCTCCTCAAGACGGGCATCCTGGCGATGCTGGTGCTGTTCCTGCTGCCGCGCCGGCGGGTGCTGGGCGAGCCGGACACGACGAAAGCCCGTTGGACCCGCATGTTGGCGTTCGTGCTCTATCCCCTCGCCCAGACGGCGGTGCTGGCGCTGCTGGTGCTGGAGTTGGTGGGGTTCGGCGTGCTCGTCTCCTACGTCAGCCTGGGCCTGCTGGCGTCGGTCATGCTATTGTTGCTGCTGACCGTGGTGACGGGCTACGTCAACGACGCCATCGAGCACCGCTTCCTGCCGGCGGCGGCGCCTCGATCGATCCGCGGCCACGCGAGCGCCATTGCCTCGCGTCATACGAACGCCGGCGCCGCCGCTCATACGAACGCCGGCGCCGCCGACGCGCCGCCGCGGCCGCACTATTTCGTCTCGCTGCTGCGGGCGCTGGTCAACCTGGCCGCGGTCGTAGCGGTGTGCGCGGGACTCCTGGTGGTGTGGGACGTTCCGTTGAACCAGGAATGGCTGAACGCGCGCGCGATCGGGCTGGCGCTGTTGGTGGTGCTGCTGGCGGTGGTCGCCGAGCGGGTGAGCTTTGCCGCCTTCCTGACGCTGTGGCGCCTCGGCCACCTGCCGGAAGGCACCTCGCGCCTGTTTCACCGCTGGGCGCGCGGCATCATCGTCCTGATCGCGGGGCTGATCCTGATCGCCATCGCCGGCTGGAAGGTCGAGAGCCTGTGGACGTTTTTCACCACCCTGCTGGCGATGGTGGCGATCGGCTTCGTGGCCGTCTGGAGCATCCTGAGCAACCTGCTGGCGACGCTGGTGATCCTGATCTGGAAGCCGTTCAACGTCGGCGAGGAGGTGGAGCTGCTCCCGGAGGGCCTGTCCGGCGAAGTGGTGGACATCAACTTCATGTATACCATCCTGGAAAACGCCGACGGCGGCCGCACCGCCGTGCCCAACAGCCTGTTCGCCCAGAAGTTCGTCAAGCGCAAACGCGTCCACCGAGGCCCCGTCCGCACCCTGGCCGAACAGCTCGAAGCCCAGGAAGCGATCAAGCCGGCGAAGGGATAGGGGGCCGCTGAAGGGCGACGGTACACGGCACCCTCGCGCGCCGCCCAATATGATAATACCCCTCTTGCGATTCTCGCCTGTTGAGCGACCGTGCCGTCAGTCAGTCGAGTACAAAAAGTAAGTTGTGTTTCGGATGCGAAATCGCCGGGTCATATCCGCCTATTATTGAACTTCGGACTTGATGCGTGAGATAAGGGATTCGAGTTGCTCAGGCATCCAAAGCCCCACCCCGTTGTCCTTGAACGCAGCGCTGACCCGATCGCGCACGTCCGGTTGCTGGGTGTCGAATGCGGCTATGATGTCGAACTCGTACTGCGGTGTTTTATGGTGTTGGCGGATGTCGTAGATTTCCCCCAGCAACAGCAAGGCTCGATCGCACCCGTGATCCTGGTCCGTCAGCGCGAAACTCGTCGCCCGAATGAGGTGAAATGGCCCGCCGTTCTGATACCCGAAGTCAAAGCGGTAGGGTGATGTATGATAACTGGCCGCGATCTCAACGTCCTGCTCAAGACTGTGGATGACGCCGGCTTCCCTGAACGTCTTGGTGGCGATTGCGCGCACCTGTGATGTCTGCATTCCGCGGGTGGATTGCGGCTTGTCCTCCGAAGGCTCAACAAGACGGGCGAAGAGGCGCTCAAGCTCCACGTCCGGGTCGGTCAGCGCGCACGTACGAAGCTCGGTCAGTTGCAGCATGTCCTGATGGCGGCCGATGAAGTCTCGAAGGGCATCTGGGTGCATTAGCGCCCTACGCTCTTTGCCCAGCCTACTGGCCAGCCCCTTCCCCAATGCGCGGAGCTGGGCGGCATCCGCGTCCTCCTGAAAGAACCGTCCGGCGCGTTGATGACGGCTCGTCAGCTTCCACTGGAAGTACTGCTTGTCGGGGCAAAGCAGCAGGACGCCCAAGTTGACCCCTTCGCCGCGGAATGCATCGGGCACGAATCGCACGACGGAGTAGTGGCCCCTCGTCTCCATGTCGAACCTCACGCTTCAATCCTCATGCCAGAGCCGAGAATCCTCCCAAACCCTATCCCGAAACCTTTCGGCGACAAAAGCAGCGCGCCCTGTGAGGAAGTCTGTGATCGCGCGTCTTTCGTCATCACGGCAATCCCATGTGCCCGGAATCGGAGGTGGCGCTCCAAAGTCGCTGTAAACGAAGATAAGGTGATGGCTCCGAAATAGTCGATTACCGCCCGTTTCGACGGGCAGAAAGGAGCCATCACCATGATGCGT
>QZJT01000029.1 GCA_003597935.1 Phycisphaerales bacterium
CAGTTCTCACTGCAACTCCCGCCTTGAAAGGCGGGGCTCGGAGGGACAACGCACACTCTCGACGATCCGCCCGCCTTGAAAGGCGGGGCTCAGAGGGACAACGCGCACTCTCGACGATTCGCCCGCCTTGAAAGGCGGGGCTCGGAGGGGCGGGGGACGGCACGGGGTTGCGCTGGTGAGTGACCCGCGGGATCAGACCGTTTCGATTTCCTTCGTCTTTTCGGCGATCAGCTTGTCCACCTCGTCCTCGGTGTGCTTGACGAGCTTCTGGATGCGCTCCTTGCAGTTCTTGGCGTCGTCCTCGCTGACGGTCTTGGCCTTTTCCTCCGCGTCGATGGCCTTGTTGGCTTCGCGGCGGATGTTGCGGATGGCCGTCTTCTGCGCTTCCGCCAGCTTCTTTACGTGCTGAACGAGCTGCTGCCGCCGCTCCCCGGAAAGCGGCGGGATCGGCAGGCGGATAGACTTGCCGTCGCTCATCGGCGAGATGCCCAGGTCGGACGTCTGCAACCCCTTCTCGATGTCCTTGAGCGTGCCCGGATCGAACGGCTTGACCAGCAGGGTGCCGGCGTCGGGCACGGTGATGCCGGCCAGCTCGCGCAGCTCCATGACGCTGCCGTAGGAGGCGACCTCGATGCGGATGTGCTCCACCAGCCCCGCGTGGGCCCGCCCGGTGCGCACGCCGCGCAGCTCGGACTTGAGGAACTCGACCGCCTTTTCCATGCGGGACTTGCTGTCTTTCTCGATCGCGGTCAGCGGCATGGCTTGCTTCGCTCCACATGGCCATTCGGTTCGCCCCGCCCGCGGCGGCGCGTCGATCCGTCGACGCCGGCCCCGCGGCCGGTGCGCCCTGCAGCCGCCGCGGCGACGGCCGCGCGCGGCGGACCAGACGCCATAGTCTAGTTGTGGGGGGGCGGGCGCTCAACCGGGTGCGGCACGGTGCGTAACACTTGCGGCGGGCGGCCGTGGTGTCGCACCCGCTTCCAGCCGGTGGGCAAGTCCTTCCAGGCCATGCCGATCGCAGCCTGTGCTGCGATCGCCGGCAAGACGCCGGTACCACACGCACAGCGGAGCGTATTCTCAGCCCCGCCGCACCAGTCACCCACCCGCCGCGCGAAGGCCGGAAGGTGGACCGTTGAAACACGGGTCACATTCGATTATGATTCCGCTTTGCAGAACGATTCTGGGAAGTCCGCTGGTGCGGCAGCATTCGGCGGGCGCGACGGCCTGGGATCAACACCGGCCACCCGCATTGGCGTTCCGGTGGCCGCAACGGGCCGGACACCGCCGCAGTTCTCCGAATCCATCCCACCAGAAACGGCGACGCCGTGGGCGAAGTGGGAGTCGTGCGCCCGGTCTGGGGACCCGGCGTCCGGCGTGTCCCTGGTGCTTCGTGCCGCGCGCTCGCCACCCCCCTGGGAGAAACAACATGTCCAGATTCCTGAACGGGATGATCACGGTTCCACTGATTCTTTCCTGGCTGCCCGTCTGCCCGGCGGATGTGGGCGACCTTGATTCAGGCTTCGGCACAGGCGGCCTGGTCACGACGGATTTCGGTTTCACAAGCGACGTAGGCAGGGCGCTGGCCATACAGGACGATGGCCGGATCCTGCTGGCCGGCTATTGCAGCGCCGATCCCTGGGACGTGGCGCTGGCGCGGTATCTCCCCGACGGCAGCCTCGACCCGTCCTTCGGCGTCGGCGGCCTCGTCACCACCGACGTTCAGTCCAGCGATGATGAAGCCGCCGCTGTCGCGATCCAACCGGACGGCAGGATCATCGTGGCCGGATCCACGGGTTATCCGCATCAGCAGGACTTCCTTCTGATCCGCTACCACGGCGACGGAAGCCTCGACGCGAGTTTCGGCGTCAATGGAGTGGTCACCACCGACCTGGGCGCGACGCTGGAAGCAGTCTACGCGATCAGGCTTCAGCCCGATGGCAGGGTCGTGGCCGCAGGGTTCTCCCGAGTCGGCCTCGGCGATGCCAACTTCGCCCTCGCCCGTTACAACGCCGACGGCAGCCTGGACACCGGCTTCGGCAATTGCGGCACCGTCATCACCAGTTTCACCAACTCCGACGACGTGGCGGACGCGGTGGTGATCCAACCTGACGGGAAGATCGTCGCTGCCGGTTCCACCGGCGGGCCCGCGCCTGATTTCGGCCTCGCCCGATACCGCGCGGACGGCACGCTCGACGCGACCTTCGATGATGACGGCAAGGTCGTCACGGACTTCACGGGCGGCGCGGACATCATTTATGGGCTTACGCTTCAGCCGGACGGCAGGATCGTAGCGGCCGGGTTCTGTGAGCAAGGCGGCGAGCGCGGCCGCGATTTCGCCCTCGCCCGCTACCACGCCGACGGCGCCTTGGATCCTGCCTTCGGCAACGGCGGTCTGGCAGCCACCGACTTCGGTTCCACCACCGAATTCGGCACCGGTATCGCCGTGCAGAGGGACGGCCGGATCGTGGTCGCAGGCGCCTCGGACCGGCCCGGCACGCGATACGACTTCACGGTGGCACGCTATCTTCCTGACGGTACGCTGGACGCAGAGTTCGGCGCCGGCGGCTGGGTCAGCACGGATTTCCTTCTCAGCGGCAACGACGTGGGTCAGGCCGTGGCGCTCCAGCCGGACGGGAAGATCGTCGCCGGCGGCTGGGCCTATGGCGGCCCCCGGCTCCACGACTTCGCCCTGGCACGCTATCTGGCCGTTTCCGACGCGGATGGCGATGGGATTCCCGACGACCAGGACGACTGCCCCGAGTCCAACCTGGAATCCACGATCGTCATCGACGGCTGTGACACGCACGTCGTCAACGCCTTGTTCGAGCGCGGGTGTACGATGTCCGATGAAATCGCGGCCTGCGCCGAGGGTGCGCCGAACCACGGCGTCTTCACCAGCCGCGTCGCACACCTTACCAATGCGTGGAAAAAGAGCGGACTGATCAGCGGCAAAGAAAAGGGGAGCATCCAGCACTGCGCCGCCCAGGCGAACATCCCGTAGAGACGGTCGATACGGTTGCAACGCGGGGGTTCATTTTACGCCGGCAGCAATGAAGTTGTATCCGCCCAGCCAGGGCCTGATCTCGAATTCGCTGAAATGGGGTCGAAGTCCCTCGGCGAACGGCTGGTCGCAGTACACGTGGTTGACCCGCAGGTAGCCGCGGACCATGGTTCCCAGCAGCCCCCATTGGTCGAACCGGCCGAACTCGAGAACCACCAGTCGTCCGCCCGGGACCAGGTGCCGCACGGCCGCTGCGATCGCCGCATTCCAGTCGGGGATCATGGCCAGGCTGTAGCCGAAGAGAACGCGATCGAACCGACCGCCCAGTTCCAGACGGGTGGCGTCGGCCACGATCAGATCGACGTGACTCCACCCGTGGCGGAGCACGCGCCGGCGCGCCCGCCGCAGCATGGGTTCAGAGAAGTCCACGCCGACAAGGCGGCCGCGCGCCGGGTCCAGCAGCGCCGCGACGCAGTCGAAGTTCAGTCCGGTCCCGCAGCCGATCTCCAGCACGCGCGAGTCGGGTCGGACGTCCAGCGCCGCAACGGCGCCACGGCGGCCGCGCAGGATCGTCCAGCGCGACAGGTTGTAGATGCACGCCTGATGGCGGTAGAAGCGTTGGACGGCGGTGTGGGCCACGCGCGCTGTCCTCACTGGGCGCTTCCCGCGCCCATCCGCGGGCCGTGGTCAGACGACTATTTCTTGACCGGCGCCTCGGTCTTGTCGGGCTGGGCGGCGGCCAGCGTCTGTTTGCCCTCCGCCAGCAGGGCGATGCGCATGAAGAGCATCGCCGTGTCGAGTTGCGGATCGGCCTGCGGCCGGTCGTTCTCGTCGGGCTGCTCGATCTGTGGCAACGCAGCTTCTTTCGGCTCCCCGTCGCCAGCCATCGACCCCTCGGCAGTCGGCTCGCCGGACTTCACGTCCTCCCCCTCGTCGTTCGGAGCGACTGCGCCGTCGGGAACAGCGCCGCCTTCATCCCCTGCACCCCCATCACCGGCGCTGCCGTCTCCATCAGCCGGGTCGATGGCCACAGGCTCGTTTTCCGCCTCATCGTCGATGTCGAGGTCCGCCAGGGGTCCCAGCACGTCGCGTCGGCGCTGCACTTGCAGGTACTTCGTTTTTTCCTTCCGCACCAGCCGCACGGGGATGTTCGGGTTGACGCCCCAGTTGGGCGAGTCAGGATCGCGATGAAGCGAGACGCCGCTGGGCAGGTAGTAGCGGGCGGTGGTGATCTTCAGGGCGGCATCGGGGTTGTTGTTGATGGGGATGAGGTTCTGCACGCTGAACTTGCCGAAGGTGCGCGCCCCGATGACGGTGCCGCGGCGGTTGTCGCGGATGGCGCCGGAGACGATCTCGGAGGCGCTGGCGCTGCTCTCATCCACCAGCACGGTCAGCGGCACGTTGGTGAAGGGGCCGTCGTCGCGGGTGAAATACTCCTTGTCGTCCTGCGGGTTGCGCCCCTTGATGCTGTGGACCTTCATGTTCCGCGACAGGAACAGCGACGCCATCTGCTCGGCCGAGTCGAGCAGCCCGCCGGGGTTGCCGCGCAGGTCCAGCACCAGTCCTTTCATGCCCTCCCGCCGCAGATCGGAGACGACGCGCTTGAGGATGTCCACCGTGTTGCGGGCGAACGAACTGACGCGGACGTAGCCGACGCCGTTCTCCCGGTCGATCCAGTAGTTCCACTGCTGCGGGTCGTCCTCGCGCCGCTGGATGCCGGTGACCGTCTCGATGACCACCCGCTTGCGGGTGAGCGTCACGTCGAACGACCGGTCGCCCCGCCGCATGGTCAGCGTCACGCTGGTGCCCTCGGGGCCGGTGATGATGTCGACGGTGGTGTTGATGGAGATGCCCTTCAGCGGCTTGCCGTCCACGTGGGTGATGATGTCTCCGGCCTGCACCCCGGCCTCGTACGCCGGCGTGAACGCCAGCGGCGTCACCACCTCGATCTCAGCCTTGACGTTTTTGAAGATGGAGATGCCCACCCCGACGAAGTCGCCCTGGGTGTGCTTGCTGAACTCGGGGAACTCGGCGGGCCAGATGATGCTGGTGAAGTCGTCGAGGGCGTCAAACGCGCCCCGCGTCATCTCGGAGACGACCAGGCTCTCCGGCAGGTTGATCGTCTCCGCGTTGATGTCCAGCGCCCGGTGCAGCACCTGCGTGCAGGCCCGCACGTCCACCTCGCGCTGGGCCGACACTTCGTCCAGCTTGTACTGGATGCGGTTGCGGAACGCGGCCCGGTCGACGTCGCTTTTCAGTCCGTCGAAGACGTTGCGGGCGGAGGCGGAGTCGGCCAGGATCAGAAGCTGCTCCAGCCCGGACTCGGCCATCCTGCGGAACGGGACCTGTTCGTCGTGGTAGAAGCGGCTGACGTAGCCCAGCGCCACCTCCGCCATTCGCCATTTGATGTCCCGGATCGGCTCGTCCCACTTGCCGCCTTCCTCGAACATGCGGTCGAGGCGGATGTGGGTGATGCACTCGCGCTCGAGCTTCTCGTAGCGCGGCTCGCGCTCGTCCAGGATGCCCAGGTAGTAGTAGAGCTTCCAGGCGTCCTCCCACTTCCCCTGGCTGCGCAGCCGCGCCCCCTCGTCCATGGCGGCGCTGATCAGCGACACCACCCACGGCTCCTGCAGGATCGCGGCCGGGGTCTGAAGGTTGTCGGACGCCTGGATCGCCCAGCGCAGGGCGAGTTCATACTCCTTGCGCTCGATGCGCTCATGGGCGTAGCGGACGTACTTGTCGTAGTCCTCGCGGTTGAGACGCTCGCGCTCGGCCTGTTGATTGGAATACTCCGCCAGCCACTGGCGGACGTGATCGCTGACCGCGCCGTCGGGAAGGGAGCGGCTCAGATCGCGGGCGGCGTCGAACTCGCCGCCGCGCACCAGCTTGAGCATGCGATCCCACGCGTCGCCGGCGGGGGCATCGAGCGGCGAGCGTTCGTCCGCTCGCCCCGGCCCGGGCAGGATCACCAGCGCCAGGACCCACACACTCAGCCGCCTCAGACCGGTTGCTCGTGCCGATGTGAAACTCATCATTGCTCCCTGTAACTCGGGGCCTGCCGGGCCTCACCGTCCTGCGCCGCCTGCACGAGACGGGCAACGTTCCTGCCTTCCACGCGCCGTCTTGCCGCGCGCGGCCGCGTTCTGGTCGGTGGGCCGAAAACCAACCAAGTATAGAATGCGGCCTCCACGGGGTCCAACGCAGGCCACCGGCCGTGACCCGGCCGTGACCATTCCTGACGATCTTCCACCGCGGACCCCGCCGCGGTTGCGCGCCGCGATGGGGACCTTAGCTCACGCCCGTCGTGCGGTCCTCGCGCCTTTCGTCTCTCCCCGACGCTTGTCGGCCCAGCCTCACGCCTGTCGTCGCGTCCTCACGCTTGTCGTCGCGTCCTCACGCTTGTCGTCGCGCCGCGCGGCCTCGCTTGATGCCTTATTCGATGCGGACCTGCCCTCGGACGCGGGCGCGACATTTCCGGACGGAACCGCAGCCGGATCACGGACCCCCTGCCGGATCCGGGGGAAGTCGCCGGCCGGAATGGCCGTACTCAATCACGCGCCGCACCCCCCACCCCACGGGTGCGTGACGGAACCGGCGGCTCCTCTGAGCGAGCCGCTTGGCTTTAGCCCGCGCGGAGCCTGACCTGCAACGACGTATCCCCTCAACGCTCGAGCCGCCGTACCCTGCCAAGCGCCATCCCCGCGTCGCCGGGGGCATCCGCCGCAACTGTCACGCACCCCCACCCCACGGCGGCGTCAGATTGTGCTTGCATCGGGCCGGCCGACTTGCTAATCTCAGGCGCAATGGGGCCCGCGCCGACCCTGTCTTAAACGTCGGCGAGCCGGAGGGATACCCACGCGACCAGGAAGGGTGTCGCACATCGACGAGTCGTAAACGCATCGGCGGCCGAAGTCGTTCGATGCGTATGGATCCGTTGCACGTTCTCGAGGAGTCAGAAAATGAGATCGACGATTGTTTTGGGTTGCGCGCTGGCGCTGGCGGCCGTAGTGGCCGTCCCCGTCAACGCCGACGTGGTGTACGAGCAGCAGTTCACTCAGGGCCAGGTGGCGGGGCCGCAGTGTATCGCCTGGCAGGCGTTTCAGGCGGCGCTGGTTCCGCAGGCTTACACCAAGCTGACGGTTTCCGGATCGAATGATCCTACCGGCAAGGTCTGTGATGACCCCAACGCCGTCCAGCAGATCGCCGCGGCGCTGAACACGAACGGCACGCTGGCCATCACCTGCAACGGCATCAACTGGCGCATCGGGGCTTGCGGCCCCAGCCGGGAGTTGAGCGCGGCGGGAACCACGTGTCTGTGTAGCAACCCCGCGCACATCCTCCGGCCCTGCCTGACCAACTTCAACTGGGGCGGCATCGCGGGTCCGACCTGCAACGCGCCGACGCAGACCATGAAGGTGGTGTTCGAGACCGGGTCCCGGACTACCTGCTTCTACAAGACGAAGAAGTTCAAGCAGAAGAAGTGCGTGGACTCCGGCTGCCCCACCAAGCGGGTGGATGAATGCCTGGTCGATTCCGAATTGCCCTGCGAAGACGTCGGCCAGTGCTCCAAGAAGATCAACCTGAGTTCCGGCTGTGCCAACCCGGAAGAGAAGGGCAGGTGCAAGCACATCCTGGCCCGCTGCGACTGCAAGTAGCTCGGGCGGCACGGTTGTCGTGCCCGCCGTCAGGTGTCATGCCGAAAGGGCAGGCCGCCGGGCCTGTCCTTTTTCTTTCGCGCCGAACTCGCTGGCGTATCCCATGCGATGAGCATGCCCGCGCTGGGTCGGCGAATGAGGTTCCGGCGCGGCGGCTCAGTGACCGATTCGCCGTCGCGTGGATCCGGACACTGATGGATCTCCTCGAAACAAGATGAGTGGGATTATGGCTTGCAACCCGCCTCCGCAGCGAGGCCACACTCGATCAATCGTATTTCGATCTGCCGCGGCCGCTCGACGTGGAACCCCGCCCGCGCCCGGCCGTGGGCGTTGACCCGGGCCACCTGCGGTTCGTCGGTCGGTCTGCCCGATTCGACCGTCAAACGCGCCCCTGGCAGCGCCCCTCGAACCACTGCGGTGATCGTGTACCCGCTCTCGCCGCTGTGGCATCTCGCTCGCAGCCTCTCTCCGCCGGTGCAGATGGGCCGGGCGCCGAACTCGAACGCACCCACGTCCACGATCGGCGCCCGCCCGCGCCCGGTGTCGGGCGTGTCCGGGTCGTCATGAAACCGCGTCCGCCCGTCGAAGTCGATCGTTGCGGACTCCAGCACCGCGCGGTTGTCGGCGGCGTCGATGCAGGGGGAGTCGGGCCGCAGGCGGAAATCGCCGCTTTCCGCGTCGACGAAAACGGGATCTGCGTCGATGTTCGTGCTCTTCCAGGTGATCGGCTCGTCACCGCCCGGCGAGTACACCTCTGCCCGTCCGCCCATCACGTCGCTGGACGCCACGAACAGCGTGGAGAAAGAATCCAGCGCGATCTGCGGCCCGAGCGGGGCTTCATTGTCCCACAGGGTGCTATTCTGGAGCGTCAGCCGCGTCGTAATCTCTCCCCCGCGGGCCCAGACGGCGCCCCCGTGCCCTCCCAGGGCGACGTTGCCGTAGAAGACGGAATGGGTGCAGGACAGATCTCCCTGAAAGATCTGGATGGCGCCGCCGTCCGCCCCGGCGACGTTGCCGTAGAAGAGACTGCCGGCGGCCTCGACGTTTCTGCACGCCACGGCGCCGCCGTCGGTGTCGGCACGGTTGCCCGCGATCGCGGAGTTCACGAAGCGGACGCTCTGCCCCCACACCGCGCCGCCGCGGCCCGCCGCGCGGTTGCCGCGTATGGTGCAGTTGCGTACTTCGAGCGTGTCCGTGCGCGTAGAGTTGACGCCGCCGCCGGGTGCATTGTCCGCAATGATGCACCGCTCCATCACCAGCGGCGTTTTTTCCGACAGAACGCCGGTCCCGTTCGAGCTGAACGCTGATTCCGTGGCGACCGCGGAATCGCATTCAACGACGTACAGTCCGGCGCCGCGGTTGCCGGTCGCATTGAGCTGCGCCACGGTGAGGCGGATGGCGTAACCCGTTCGCACTCCGCTTAACGAATTGTCGCGAACGCTGCAGCGCGCGACGTCGACCACCTCGCCTGCCAGGAACGCGCCAATCCCACGGTTGGAGGCGACCTCGCAATCGACGAGGTTGACCCGCGTGCCGCCCAGATCAACGATCCCGTGGGCGAAGTCTGTCGTGCTGGAGTTCTTCAGAAAGCGGGAATTCTCCACCCGTACGATCCCCGCGCGGAGAGTGACAATCGAGCCGTCATTGTGCTCGTTCGCCGTGAAACTGCAGCGGCGTACCCATACGTTGCCCGACGACGTCGATGCCAGTGCGCCTCCGAGATTGGCGCGGAAGACCGAGTCCTCGACCAGGACTCGCGGGCCGCTGGCGGCGACGACGCCGTTGCCGCCCGTATTGTCCTCGAACGTGCAACCGCTGATGGTCAGATTCAGGCCCTCGCCCATGATGGCGTCGGGCGGGTGCAGGTCGAATCGGCCCAGCGTGGTGCCCTCGAAGGTCGTACCGGTGACCGTGACCTCCACGTCCCGGAGGTAGAGGCACGGGCTGTGGCATTTGGAGAGCACGCAGCGGCGCAGGTGAATGCGGGTGTTCTCAGCTCGAAACCCGTACCCATCGATGTTGCGGAACGTCAGACCCTCGATCACGGTCCCGCGGGTGGCCGGTCCTTCGACACGAAGCCACTCGCTCTGGTGATCGCCCTCGATGCTGCACCTGGCCGGGCCGTTCTGCGAGCGGATGGTGACCGCCTTGTCGCTCAAGCTCAGCTCCAGATTCCCCACGCCGGTCCAGACGCCGTCGGCGATGACGATTTCGTCGCCCGATTTGGCCGCCTTCATCGCCGCTGCGAGCGACGGTGCGTCGCCCGGGACGTGAATGACCGCCGCCGAGGCCGCCGCCGGCAGCCCCAACCCCGCGGTGACGCACCACAGCCGCGCCAGGTGTTTCGCACTCTCAGTCATGTTCAAGCTCCTCGAAATGAAATGAATGGGATAATGACTGCCGCCTCGCCGACGTGGGCGGGGCGGCATTCGATCGATGTTAGCTCCGTCACTCGGCGAATTCCATGCACGGCATCGCACGCAGCTAGAGTTCCGACCCTGCGCCGTGAGGGTCTGAGGCGGGCGTCGCGGGCGTCGTCTCCACCTCGGCGACTGCGATGAGAGCCGTCCGCCGCCGGTCCCTGCCGACCTACGCACCACGTTCACGATGCGCCAATGCGAGGGCCGCGTCAGAGCGGTGCTACGTGCGTTCGCTGGCATGATTCGCGCTGCCCGGCGGAATTCGTCTAGAAAAGAAATCGGTTCGATCCTGCCCGGCGGTGCCCACAGACAGTGGCCACATGTTCGGCTGGCGTGCGCCCACTGGGTGGGTTGCGAACGACACAGGTTGGCCCGCGAATAGCGACGTGCCCGACGCGGCGTCCGGCCGCCGCCGGCCTCTTTGGCGATTGCACTAACGCCGACACCGGACCGCGTTCCAGCAATTTGACGCAAGCGGCGTGCGGCGCTTCAGTGCCTGAAGTGCCGCGTTCCGGTGAAGATCATGGCGGCGCCGCGCTCGTCGCAGGCACGGATGGTGTCCTCATCGCGCTTGGAGCCTCCGGGCTGGATGATCGCGGTCACGCCCGCGTCCATGAGAATCTTCGGCCCGTCGGCGAAGGGGAAGAAGGCGTCGGATGCGGCCGCGGCGCCGGCCAGCTTCGCCGCGTGCCCGTTTTCCTTCGCCAGCCAGGTGGCGATGCGGCAACTCATCACCCGCGACATCTGCCCCGCCCCGTTGCCGATCAGCATGCCGTCCCTGCAGATGCTGATGGCGTTGCTCTTGGTGTGTTTGGCGACCAGCCAGGCCAGCCGCAGGTCGGCCAGTTCAGCCTCGCTGGGAGGGCGCTGGGTGACGACCTTCCATTGGTCTTCGTTGAGGCCGACGTTGTCCGGCGTCTGAACGAGCATGCCGCCGGCGATGGTCTTGTATTCCATCCCAGGAGGGCCGGTCGCTGCGATGACGTCACCGACGCCCAGCAACCGCACCCGCTCGCCCCATGCCTTCGCCTTGCGGATATGCGAGACCGCGGCCTGTCCGAATTCCGGCGCCAGCCAGACCTCGACGAAGAACCCGCCCGCACCGGCGGCCTTCCCCCATCGGGCATAGGTGTCCATGACCACCGCTGCAAAGTCCTCGTTGACCGGGAAGTTGCAGGCGAGGATGCCTCCCATGGCAGCATTCGGGTCACCCAGATACGCCCGCCGATATGCCTCAACCGGATCCGCATGGACACCCACGCCGCATGCGTTGGTGTGTTTGATGAAGCTGCATACCCGCGTGGGTATGCGTGTGGCACCGGTTTGTAACCGGTGATCCTGTGTGGCACCGGTTTGTAACCGGTGATCCTGTGTGGCACCGGTTTGTAACCGGTGATCCTGTGTGGCAC
>QZJT01000123.1 GCA_003597935.1 Phycisphaerales bacterium
CCCACCGACCCGCCCGGCGAGCCAATCCAGGCCCGCGTGGACATCGACGACCAGAATATGGGCAATTACAAGCTCAAGAAGCTCAAGAAAGGCCAGTACCCCTGCGCCATAACGGATGTCCGCGACGCCGACGGCAAGTCCGTCTGCGACCATCCCGCCGGCAAGCGCGTGGTGAGCGTCAAGTAGCTGGAAGAAAGGAATCAGGGAAGAAGGGAGGGTGCTTCGCCTGCTGCCGAACGATTGATGCAGTACCGAGCACCACCGTTTTGCCACCGCCTCTGTTGAAGGACCCGGTGACGCGGAAGGCCGTCCTGGTGCCGAACACCACCGCTGCGCCACCGTCACCGTTCGTCATCGCGGGGGTATACGAGGCCACCATGGCGGCGCACCGTTCTTCCCCCACTCCTTTATTCCCCCACTCCCTCAATCCCTTCTTTCCTCACTCCCTCGCTTCCTCATTCCCTCACTCCCGCGCCCGCCTGCCGGGGCCGACAGCCGGCTCACCCGAGCCGCCGCGGCGCGGCCAACTGCTTGCGGGCCGCGTCCACCGCGCTGCGCAGCAGGATCGCCACCGTCACCGGTCCGACGCCGCCGGGTACGGGTGTGATGACGCTGACTTTCTGCCTGACGCTCTCGAAATCGACATCGCCGACCACGCGGCGACGGCCGTCGGCGTCCGTGATGGTGTTGATCCCCACGTCGATCACGATGGCGCCTTCCTTGACGTGGTCGGCGCCGATCAGACCCGGTTTGCCCACCGCCACTACCAGCAGGTCCGCCTGGCGGGTGTGGGCCTTCAGGTCCCGCGTGGCGACGTGGCAGCAGGTCACGGTGGCCATCTCGTGCAGCAGGAACAGCGACACCGGCCGCCCGGCAATGGCGCCCTGGCCTACCACCACCGCGTTCAGGCCCCGCGCCGGACGGTTCGCCGCCTTGAGAATCTCCATCACCGCCAGGGCGGTACACGGCGCGATGATCGGCCCGCCGTAGAAGAGCAGTCCGATGTTCGCGGGGTTGACGCCCTCCACGTCCTTGTAGGGGTCGATGTAGTACTGCACGGCGGGCGTGTCGATCCCGTCCGGCAACGGCAGGTTGAGCAGGATGCCCGTCACTGACGGGTCTTCGTTCAATCGGTGCAGCAACTCGCGCACCTCGGCGTCGGTCGCGGCGGCGGGCAGGGTGTGCAGTCGGTAGTGGATGCCCACCTCCTCGCAGCGCGTCTGCTGGGAGCGGGCGTAGATCGATCCGGTGGCCGGATCGCCGACCATGACGGCGTCCAGGCAGACGGGATGTCCCTCCTCGCGCAAGGCTCGCACGGCCGCGGCGGTTTCGTCTTTGATGCGCCGCGCCAGGGCGACGCCGTCGATGATGAACGGAGTTTCAGGCATGCGCGACACCGGAGCGAGCGAATGGGCGAATGGGCGAATGGACGAATGGACGAATGGACGAATGGACGAATGGACGAATGGACGAATGGACAGGATGGACTCTATGGACTTTATGGACTTCTTGGACCGGGTCAGCGATAGGGCTTCAGCAGCACCGGATCCGCTGCGACGTAATAGTACGTCGCCAGCGCGGCCCCCGCAACGCTCGACACCCACAGCGTGGTCTTGATGCGCCCGATGAGCCGGTCGAAGCCGGCCGCCCGGTTGGGGTCGTTCGCCAGCGACATCAAGAACCGTATCCGGCTGCCGATGGACGAATGCCGCCAGCTTCTTTCTTCGTGCGGGATGCCGTTCAGCACGGCGACGCGATCCAGCGCCGACGCGAACCAGTGGGCGGCGGTGGCGCAAACGCCGTGGGGGTGGTTTGCGACTTCCCGCCCAGGTGACGCGGGCGGATCGTCCGCCAGCGGCACCGACGGGTGAACACTGCACGGGACGCGGCACGTCTGCGCGTCCGGCGTGACGCAGCGGACGCCGAAGAGGTCCGCCTGGCGCTCAAAGCGGCGCGACACCCAGCCAAAGCCCATCCCCCAGACGACCACCGCCATCGCGCCGCCCGACACCTCCACCCACGTGGACGACAGTCCGCAGCGGTAGAGCGCCTCCATCGCGCCGGAGACCGCCAGCATGGTGACGAACGCGAACATCAGGAAGAACTCGATGTGGTGCAGGCGGATGTGGCCGGCCTCGTGGCCGAACACCGCCTCGATCTGCCGTTCGTCCATCGTCTCCAGCAGCCCGTCGGACAGGAGCACGTAGCGCACCCGCGGCGACAGGCCCATTACCGCCGCGTTGATCATCATGCCGTCGCTGTTCCACACCAGAATCTCGCGGCAGCGCATCCCGATCCGTTCGCACAGCGTCTCCAGGCGCCGCCGCAACGCCCCGGCTTCCAGCGGCCTGGTGAGCCAGATCCGCCGCAGCAGCAGGGGCGCGGCCGCGAAGATCATCAGCGCCACCGCCCCCAGCAGCACGTCCGGGGCGTACGGCCAGCCGAACAGCCGACGCCGGATGGCCTCGGCGTAGCCCTCCGTCAGGTTCGAGACGTACAGGATGAGCGTGATGGGCACCGCGATGACCAGCACGTGATGGCGCAGATTGAAGTTCAGGAAGTGGCTCCGCGACCACACCGGCCGGACGGCGTTGGATTCCAGGGACGTCCCCAGCCGGTCGCGCATCGCCCGATCCACCGGATAGGCGAACCACCAGACGGCCGTCACGCCGGCGGCGAAGGGCATCAGCACGAGCAGGTCGGCGAGGATCTTGAGCGGCGCACTGAAGCCCAGGCCATAGACCCGGTCGGGCCAGGGCGTCACCAGCATGTCCAGGGCGAATGCACCCGTCACCAGCAGCTTGAGGACGGTCATGGCGCGATGGTGAAAGCGCTGGGCCGCCTCGAGCCGCTGCGGACCGGCGGCCAGCACCCGGACGGCCCGACGGCTCGCACCCCACGCCGCTAGGGTGATGATCGCGACCTGGCCCGCCAGCAGGCCCAGCGTCCATCGTCCGCCCGGGTCTGAGTACAGCGGTTTCGACCACTGCCCGTCCGAATGCAGAAAAACCAGAGCGAATGCTATAAGTGTCTGCAAGTGCATGGTTTAACTATTTCTTCCCCGTGCGGTGGCGTCGTCGCCGGGTCCGGGAACCGCAGCCGGCACTTGACCGGCTGGCGAAATTGTACGGTTTCCTCCGGGACCCTGCCCGCGAGGGGCGCGGAACGCGGAATTCGCGGGAATAGACCGTCGACCGCGACGTTATGCCTGTGTTAGATTGCATCGCTGACCCGGAAGCGCGGTTGGGCGAACCGGGAGGCCTTTTATCAGGAGCAAACCACGATGAGAAGTCTGTTCGGCAGTGTCATGATCGCAATGGCGTTGCTGGGCCTGACCGCCACGCCGAATATCGCGTACGGGCAGGAAAAGGGCGACAAGGCAAAGCCCGCCAAGACCGACAAGGACAAGGCAGCCAAGGATGACAAGGCGGGCAAGGATGCCAAGAAAGGTGATGAGAAGGGCAGCCCCGCGGGAGGCGATGATGCGTCCCGCCTGGAACGTCTGCAACAGGCGATGGCGGAGCGGCTGAAGCTCTCGCCGGAGCAGAAGACCAAGATCGATCAGCTCTTCGCCAACCAGAAAAAGGCGGCGGAGGCCGCGGCCAAGGCGCGGGCGGAGTTTCAGGCGCAGTACGGCGACAAGCTCGAGCAACTGAGCAAGCAGCTCGAGGAGGCCAAGAAAGCCGGCGACGAGGCGAAGATCAAGACGCTCACGGACGAGCGTAACCGCCTGCAGGAACTCCGCGCCCAGGCCGCGGAGCAGCACGCCGGCTCAAAGCCGGCTGAGCTGTTCGCCGCGATCGGGAAGGTCTTGCAGCCGGAGCAGGCGACCCAGTTCCGGGCGATACTGGTCGAACTTAAACTGGCGGCGGGCGAAGACGCCGGCTCAACCCTGGACATCAAGGACGTCATGAAGGCGGTCATGGGCCGCGCCGTGGGTCTGGAAGGCAAAGAGAAGGAAGAGGTCAGCAAACTCTTCAAGCAGAAGGCGGCCGAGATCAAGACCGCCAAGGGCGACAAGGCCAAGATCGCGCAGATCCGCACCGCCCTGCGGAGCGAACTGGCGGCCAAGCTCGGCCCCGAGCGCTGGCAGACGGCCCTGAACGAGATGGCCGAGATGGAGAAAAAGGCCGGCAAGCAGGCGAAGTCGGCCCCGAGTTCGGCGCCGTCCGACGCCGGCAAGGGCAAGTCCGACGCCAACAAGAAGGCGGGCGACGACAAGAAGAAGGAAAAAAAGGACAAGGGATAGCCGACCCCTCCCCGCTCCGGCCGCACGGGCGGGTCTGCCACCCGGATGGCCGCTTCGATTCACATGCCGCGCGGACGTGCCGTCCGCGGCGGCTTTTTTTCGCGCCGTCCGCAGGTTGCGCTCTGGCGCCGTTGCTCCCGCACGCCCACCCCGCGAGAATGGCGATCATCGATCCATCCTCTGTGATGGGAGTCGGTGCGCGCTGGGTCGTGCCTCTGCCGTCCGGGCTTCAGCGGAGGCGGTGGGAGAGCCGATCAGGAAAGTACTATGCTCGTTCGTGCGAATCTCAGATGGGCCGCGGCGCTGGGCCTGGTGGGACTTTCGTCCTGCGGCAGCGGCGTTCTCACCAGTCCGCTCGACGCTCATCGCGAGGTAGGCGTCGACGGCCGGCAATTCACTCTGGATGAGTTGCAGGCCATTGCCGACGACGCCGACCTCACCGAGGATCAGAAGAGGAAGCGATTCCGAGCGCTGGGCATCGAAGACGTCGATCTGATCGACGCGCTGCTCAACTTGTAGGCCGCGTGCAGGCCGGACCACGATCGCCTTGATGGTCAGACAGTCCCCCGCGCCCGGGCGGCCCCTCACCTCCATTCGCTCACGACCTCTCGACGGTTTCCGACGATAACAGGCGACGTGTTCCGCAGGACCATACACCGCGTTCCACGATGGCCGCTGATTTGTACTGGCGGCCGGCTCGAAATGACGCGATACTGGCGTTGCGGTTCCAACCTTCCCGGCGGCATCGTCGCCCCGGAGGAGGCCTGCGCGGCCGGGACGGCCCCGCGAGTTCGACGGCCGCCGATGTGAAGCGTGGATCCAATACCGACTTTCGGAGATACCCAATGACTCGTCAATCACAGCTTTCCGTCATCCTGGGCCTGATGGGCGTGGCGCTTTCCGCCCCGGCAGCGCGGGCAGACGACCTCGCCGATCTGCTGGCCGTGATGCCCGGCGACCAGGCGGTGGCCATCGCCGTCGTCAACCCCGACCAGCTCGAGAAGTCAATCCAGGCGGTGGCGAAACGGATGGACGGCGGCGGCGACGCCGGCTTCCTGGCCGACCTCAAGAGCCATCTGCGGCTCGGCAAAGACGTCGACTTCACCCGGCCGCTGGGCATCCTGATCGGGGGTCAGCCCCCGACGTGGGGCGAGCCGGTTTTCGTCGTTGAGTTCCCCGACGCTCAGGCGCAGATCAAGTCGATCGAAGGGGCCAGTGAAGAGGGCGGCGTCTGGACGCTTCCCGATGCCGGTCTGGTGGTCCGGATCGTCGGCAAACACGTGATGGTCAGCGAGTCGGGCGATAGCGTGCGGGCGGTGGCGGACTCGAAGGTCCGCCTGGCCGAGAACGTCAAGCACCATGCCGCGGCCATCCGTGGGCGCGACGTCATCGTCCGCCTCGACGTGGAGAAGGTGCGGCCCATGCTCAAGATGGGCCTGGAGCAGGGCCGGCAGATGATGCCCGTGATCCTGGCCATGTCCATGGGCCAGGGGGGCGATCCGACGGGATCGGTCAACGTCGTCAACGCGATACTGGCCGCCGCGGGCGCCTTCGTCGATCAGGTAGAGTCCGTCGTCCTGGCCGGCACGCTGACGCGCGACGATTTGAACCTCTGCGTGTCAGCCGGCTTCGCCGAGGGGGGCATTCGCAACTACCTGACCGCTCAAAAGCCGCCCCGCCAGCCGTTCTTCACGCTACTGAACAACCAGCCCTTCATGTACGCCTTCGCCGCCGATCTGCCGGGCGATCAGGCCCCGTTCTTCGATTATCTGGCCGGCGCGATGAAGTCCGCGGCGCCATCCGCTGCGCCCGCCGGTGGCCAGGAAACACCGGAGGCGCCCGAGGGCGGATCACAGGCCACCCCGGACGCCGGCCCGCAGGCGGGAGAGGAGGCGACCCTGAAGGCGCTGGAGTTCTACCGCATGTTCGAGGGCAACGAGGCGCTGGCGGCGTTCACCGAGGAGGGCATGCTCTCGTGCGGCTACTACACCAGCCGGGATCCGCACAAGTTCGTCGAGACGATGAAAGAGGCGTTGATCGCGAGGAGCCAGCTCATGCGGCTGGCGTCCGGCGGTATGACGTTCGCCATCGGGCAGCCCAGAAGTTACGGCGACGTACAGACCGTCGAACTGGAGATGAAGTTCGATCCGGCCGACCCGCAGGGGGCGATGGCGGCTCAGATCCTGGGGGGGGCCACGCAGATGTCCATCGCCGCCCGCGACGGGCGGGTGGGCATGGCCGCCGGCCCGGAGGCGTATCGGGAGGCGTTCTTCACCGGCAAGGTGGAGACGCCGTTGGCCTCCAGCCCTTTCGTCAAGGCTGCCCTGGAAGCGCTGCCGGGCCGTCCCAACGCCGTCGTGGTGATCGACCCGGCCGGCGTGATGCCGATGCTGGGCGCGATCGCTCCGATGATGGGCGGGCCGGCGAACCTGCCCAAGCTGCCGCCCGGGCCGGCGATCTCGGCCGGCGTGACGCTCAGCGACCACCCCGCCCGCCTGGACGTCAACGTCCCCTGGGCCGCCATCGAGCGCATCGTCAAGGCGCTCGAAGCGGATGCGCCAATGTAGCGACCGTCACGCCCACCCGTGGCGGCGGCGCCAGGCGCGGCGGGAGAGGATCAGCGGGACCGAGACCAGCAGGAGGGCGAGCGTCGGGGGCGCGGGGATGACCACGCGCGGCTGGCCGCCGGCGGTGGCGACGCGCGATGCGTTGGAGCGGACGGCGCCGGCCGCGGCGTCTGAGAACAGGCGCGACCCTACCTCGGCCACGCGCAGCGGCGAGGTCGGCTGAAGATCGGCGGCGACGACCTGCGTCTGGGCGAGGATGGCGTCTTGCAGTTTCTCGCGTCCGCTGAAGTCGGAAAAGAGGTTCGGCACGCCCGCCTGATCAAAGATCGGGTCGAACACCGCCGCCAGGATATCGGCATAGATGTTGCCCGAGACGTCGATCGGCCCGATGTCGAAGTCGTCCTGCCGCGTGCCGTCGGCGAACAGGCCGGTCGAGTCGGTCGTCTGGCGGGAGGAGACGTTCAGCCGCAGATCGTAGAAGCCCAGTTCGTTAATCGACAGGGCACCGTCCAGAAGGAGGCTTCCGGAGATCGTCGCCTGCTGATTGCCGCTGTCGACGTTGAAGACATAGTTCAGCGGCGAGGGGGCGCTGGCCGACGACGTGGCGGTGGAGAAAGCGACGTCGTATCCGCGGATGCCGCGCCCGCCGGTGGAGAACTGCACCGAGAGCGGGCCCTGCAAAGTCAGGTCGAAGGGGCCGAAATCGAGCGTATTGCCCTGAAAGGTCGTGAACGTGCGGAAGTCGATACCGCCGCTCAGCGGGTTGGTGTCGCCGAGGATCTCAAACCCGATCGTATCGGCGACGCGCGCGAGGTCGTTGATCACACCCGCCTCGGCGCGGCCGGGGCACCAGGCCGCTAGCGCGACAGAGAGCAAGACGAGCGGGAACGATCGCGTGGTCACGGCACACCTCCAACGCCTGCACTTCGGCGCTGACGCGCCGAAGCGACCAGTATAGCACAACTCATCGACGCCGAACACTTGAGGGCACGGCGTGGCGCCGCCGTGAAGGCGGCGCACTTACGGTATGATATCGACCGATGGCGCGGGCAAGCTCAACCGGTGAATCAAGGCCGTCTCAGTGCTTTCCAATTAAGCATTATCGGACGCTACGCCGCCGCTGGGGTGACCGCCCACAGCCGCGACCAGGGAGACGATTGCCGTACACGCGATCGCCTGCGCATGCCCGAGCGGGCCGACGCCTTCGTTCGTCTTCGCCTTGACGCTGACGCGCTCGACCGCGACGCCCGTCAGCGACGCGATCGACTCGGCGATGGTCCGCTTGATGCCGGTGAGTTTCGGGGTTTCGGCGTGGACGATCACGTCCACATTGTTAATCACCAGGCCCTTCGCCCGGACTTTGGCCATGATCTCGCCCAGTAGCCGGCGGCTGTCCGCGTCCTTGTACGTCGGATCGGTGTCAGGGAAGATGTCTCCGATGTCTGGAAGCCCGGCCGCCCCCAGCAGGGCGTCACCCAGGGCGTGGAGGACTACGTCCGCGTCGGAGTGTCCCAAGAGACCTTTGTCGAACGGCACCTCCACCCCGCCCAGCACCAGGCGGCGATGCTCCACCAGTCGATGTATGTCATATCCGATGCCGACGCGCCACCCATCCATGGTTCGATTCTCCAGACTTCGGCCGCAAGCGCGATGTTACACGCGGTCCTGCACCCTATGGTAGCCGCACCCACCAGGAAGGTCCTGTTCGTCTGCACCGGTAACGCGTGCCGATCGCAGATGGCGGAGGCGCTGCTGGCCCATCACGGAAGCGGCCGCTTCGAGGCCTACAGCGCAGGGGTCCAGCCGGCCGGGTTCGTACACCCGCTGGCCATCGATGCTATGAAGTCGGTGGGGGTGGCCATGCCGTTCGCTGAGTCCAAGGGGCTGGAAGGGGTGAGCGATCAGACCTTCGACGCCGTCATCACCCTCTGCGACGTAGCGGCCGGCGTGATCGACCACGCGGCATGGAGCGGTCACCCGCACGTGGCCCACTGGCCGCTGCCGGATCCGGTGGCCCATCCGGGCACGCCGCAGGAACGCGCCCACCTGGCTCAACTGGTCGCGCGTCGGCTGGACGCGAAGGTCCGCGGGCTGATCGCCCTGGACTGGAGCGGGGCTGATCGAGCGACCCTACAGGAGCAGTTGGATCGGCTGGGGCAGATCTGAGAGAAAACTGGCGATCGCCTTCGTGCCGCGGGTGCGCGACGGGTGCGGCCGATGCTCCCAGCGCCACCCCGATGGGGCCCGCCCGGCTGGGGCGATCCCACTGTTGTCGGTAGACGTCGTTCCGAGGGGGACTCCGCGCGGGCTGACCTGCCTGCCGGCAGGCCGGAGCCATGCGGCTCGCTCAGGGAAGCCACCGATTGTGTCGCGCGCGGTCACCGGCCATCGGCTGACAGCTCCAGTTCCTCCGGGCACAAGACGTGTGCCCGACGCGGCGATTCGTCGAAGAGCCAGGGCCCCACGATGCCATCCATGTTCAAGACCAGCACGCAGTCGTCGTCCGCAGCGGCCCGCCGAGCGGGCGTGAAGCGCTGGCCGTCGTAGCGCGCCACGGTGGACAGTCGGACGGCGTCGATCCTGCCTTTGAAGTGTGACATCGGCTCGCCGCGGCCGTTGACGTCGGCGCCGATCATCAGCGGAAAGGCGTTGGTTCCACGAACGCCGTCGCGCTCGGCGGCGCCCACCTTCGTGCCGTCCAGGTAGAGGCGCGCTTCCCGCCCATCGTAGACTCCGGCGACATGGTGCCAGCGGCCGGCCTCGAGCATCGGCGCCTCGCCGGCCGCCTGCAGATAGCTGCCGCCGACGAAAATGGAAAAGGCCGGCTTCCCCTGGCTGACGAAGATGCCGTAATCGGAATTCTCAGTCTTGGCGATCAGCGCCGTGCGGGCGCCGAACGTCTCGGCGTTGAACCAGCACTCGAGCGTCAGCGGCCCGTCCGGAAGGGCCAGCGATTCACTGGGGACCGCCAGCGCGTCATCGCCACCCAGCACCAGCGCCGATTCCACCGCTGGTTCGGGCGGCCGCGGCAGCGTCAGGTCCAGCGGAACGCTGATCCGTCGCTGTGGGCACGGGTATCGGGCCCCATCGGTGAGGTAGTCGACGTCCAGCACGAGCTGAGGGGATCGAAACGCCCGGTCCCAACCGGATGACGAGCGGCGAAGGTTGAAGCGGAACGCGCAGGTGTCGCCCGGCTGGATCACCGCGTGATCGTGGTCCGGGGCGAAACGCCAGCGGCTGTCGCGGCTGTCCATCGCCGCCAGCACTTCGATCGCGCGGCCGGACGGGTTGCGCAGGGTCACGCCGACGAGCGAGTCGGTGGCGCCGTCCGAGGCAACGGCCGTCGGTCCGCTGAAGTCCGGCGCAAGACCGTTCAGCGCCAGCATGTCATTCACCATGGGCTGCGTGATGTCGCGGACGTCGATCACGCCGCCCACCGGGATGGCCGCCATTGCCACCTGGCTTTTGCGCACCGTTACCAGGTCGAAGTGGTGCAACATGCCGGCGCTGGGGACGCGGCCGCTCTGCCCGCCGCCGGTGGTCGCCAGCGTGACGTATTCGATGCCGTCCTTCGGCCCGTCGTAGCGCATCCGGTGGATGTGCCCGGCGAACACGGCCGTCACGTTGCCGGCGGACTTCAGCAACTCGTGGACGCGGTCCCAGTCGTCGCCGTAGCCGCCGCCGATCCATCGCGGGTGGTGAAGGAAAAGAAACACGTGGTCGGCGTCAGCGGCCTTTTCCAGCGTCTGCTCGAGCCAGTCGAACTGTTCGGGGCTCATCTTCTGGCACTCGGGTCTGCGGAAGTCCTTCTCGCCGCTTTCCGGATCGCCCTCGTCGGAGTAGAGGGCGATGAACCAGCAGTTCTTGTGCTCGAAGGCGTACCAGAGCGGTCCGAAGTGCGTCTCGTAGCGCTGTTCGTGCTCGCCCGCGGGGCGCTGCCACGCCGGACCGCGCCAGTAGATGTCGTGATTGCCCGCCACCGGGAACCAGGGACACAGGAGCATGTCCATGATGCCCTTGAACTCGCGCATCTGCTCCATCCACTGCGGCGTGGCGTTGTAGCCTTCGACCAGGTCGCCGACGGTGATGACGAAATCCGGCTCAAGCAGGTTCACGTCGCGCACCGCATCGGCCAGCACCGCCACGCCCTCGACCGGCCCGCCGGTGCGGTCGCCGAAGATGGCGAAGGTGAAGGCGTCCGTCTCGCTGGGCAGCGGCAGCACGGCGCCGGTGCGGCTGGTGGTGAATCGCGATCCGTCCGGTGCGGACGGGTGTGGTTCGTTGTGGCGGTGGTGGTGCCGCGTGTGGCCGACGTGATCGGCCGGCGGAGGCTCGGATTCGGCTTCCTGCGCGCCGGCGGCTCCGCAGAGCGCCAGCGCGACGAGCAGCGACACGATGGTATGGACAACGGGTGCGAGATTGTCGAATCGGTTCATGGCTGCGATTGTATCACTGGAAGCGCTGAGATCACGTGAGGGATTGATGAAGATCCGGTTGCGGGCCTTCCCGAGCCCCGGCATTCATGCCGGGCGGGCTCCAGAGCCCCGGCATTCATGCCTCGCTCTTCTACACAAGTCTGCGCGGCAGGCGGCCCATGCGGCCAGTGAGGCTGGAAAACGCCTCCCGCTACCGGATGCTGCCTGCCCCGAAGG
>QZJT01000144.1 GCA_003597935.1 Phycisphaerales bacterium
TAACCGGTGATCCTGTGTGGCACCGGTTTGTAACCGGTGATCCTGTGTGGCACCGGTTTGTAACCGGTGATCCTGTGTGGCACCGGTTTGTAACCGGTGGTCTTCGGCCTTTGCAGCCGCAGGCCGCCTCATCGAACCGTCTGACGGACCAGCCGCCGGCTTTTCCCCGCCCTGCGCAGTGGTGAGCGCCGACTGGACGGTCGCTGGGGGTGCCACGGAACGGGCTTGTGTGGCACCGGTTTTCAACCGGTGATCCTGTGTGGCACCGGTCTGTAAGCGGTGCTCTTCACTGTCGGTCCCGGGTTCGGGGGATTTCCTGGTTTCATCCCAGTACCACGGGTACTCGCCGACGGCTTTTGCCAACTCAGCGGCAACAGGATTGTTCGCAATGTACGTCCATTTCTCGTAACACTCCCGCTCGTCGCGCATGATACGGTCGAAGTTTTCGTCAAGCCACAACGCACCGGACCTCCCGCGCAACTTGTTGATCTCGCGGGCGGAGTGCCGCTTGATCGAATGCAGGATCTGGCCCAGAGAGGCCCAGTTTCCGCGCTCGATCTCTCGCGGCGTCAAGAGCAAGTGTACATGGTCCGGCATGACCACAGCGGCATGGAGGTCGAGCTTCTTGCCGTCCCAGAATCTGCACGCGGCGAGGACGATGTCCCGTTCCCGTGGAGAGAGTTCTCGCCTCTCCTTCAGCCGAAAGGTGATGAAGTAGGTCCGATCCGGTGTCTGAATGTGGGGCAGATTGCGCCACGTGGCGCGGCTGCTCTCCAAGGGAGCGAGCGTCGGACGGGGCGACACCGATTGAGAACCGGTGCCACATGGATCGGGAGCACGGTGTTCGGGTGGCAGTTCGATTTCGGGCTTGGCAACCTGTTCCCTCCGCGAAGACACCGGTTGAAAACCGGTGCCACATGGATCAGGAGCGCGGTGCTGGGGTGGCAGTTCGATCTCAGACTTGGCAACCTGTTCCCTCTGCAAAGACACCGGTTGAAAACCGGTGCCACATTGAGCAGACGCCCTTGTTAAGTCCACGCAGAGCGCCAGCGCCGCATCCGCGTCGGCGTAGTTATTGAAAGACCGCGGTGGATTGCCACGTTCCGCATGGACCCTGGCAGCCAACTGCTGGAGCGACTCGTGGTCGCCGCAGACCGGCAACAGTCCGCCCACTCGATCATCCAGCACGCGGTACGCCCCGGCCTGCTGGTGGCTGTTCTCACCGTAGCGGAGCTTCTCGCCCCACTCGCACAGGTACAGGGTAAGAAACGGATCAAAGCTCCCCGCGACACCGTGCTCTTCGCGATCACGCCGGGCCAGATATGCCTTTATTCGGGCATCGTATCTGGAAGTGAGCAGAAACGCGCTGGCGGCGTAGTCTCTTCGCACACACCGCCAGCCCTCGTCGGTCAGCGCGTCCTCGCGCAGGAACACGAGTACACTCTCACAGTCACGCGCGTCGTGCAGCACCAGCACGTGCCGGTGATTCTTCGCCGCCGCCCGCAGCAGGCACGGCCCGCCGATGTCGATCATCTCGATGGCCTGCTCGAAGGTGCAGTTCGGGTCGGCCACGGTCTTCTCGAAGGGGTAGAGGTTGACCACCACCATGTCGATCGGTTCGATGCCCTGTTCGGCGAGTTGCCGCATGTGCTCGGGGTTGTCGCGGTCGGCCAGGATGGCGGCGTGGATTTTCGGGTGCAGCGTTTTGACCCGGCCGTCCATCATCTCGGGGAAGTTGGTGAACTCCTCGACAAGCGTCACCGGGACGCCGTTTTCCTTCAGCAGCGCGGCCGTGCCGCCGGTGGAGATGATCTCGACGCCGAACTCCTCCGCCAGGGCGCGGGCGAAGTCGACGACGCCGGTCTTGTCGTAAACGCTGATCAGGGCGCGTTTGATCTTCCGCTCGGCCATGCCCGGATTGTAACGCGCCGGCTCGGGGCAGTCGCCGCGCAGTGGGCCGGGAGGCCCGGCCAGGGTGCGTGAGAAAACCGCCGGCCCCTGCCAGCGAGCCGCGCGGCTTCAGCCCGCGCGGAGTCTGCCGGTGAATGTGATTTCAAGCCGCGACCACGTTTTCCCGCGGCCGCCAGGCTGGAGCCGGGCGGTCTCAGGGGCGCCTGCCGCCTCGGTCACGCACCCGCCCGGCTATGACACGGCCGCGCCCGGCTCGATGTCCGCTTCCGGGGTGAGGAAGACGACCCGACGGTGCTCGCCGTCACTGGCGGCCAGCAACATGCCGTTGCTCTCCTCGCCGCGCATCATCCGGGGCGCCAGGTTCGCCACCACGACCAGGTTCCGCCCGACAAGTTGTTCCGGCGTGTAGTGCCCGCGTAGGCCGGCGCAGATCTGCCGCCGCTCGCCGCCCAGGTCGACCTTGAGGATCAGCAGCTTGTCGGCGTTGGGATGCTCGCGGGCCTCCAGCACCCGCGCCACCCGCAGCTTGACCTTGGCGAAATCGCCGATGGTGATGATGTCCGATGCTTCGGTCATGGTGCGATCCTCGGGTCGCCGGACGCCGGTCCAAGGCGGCGCGATGGGCGGCGGCCGCATCCCCCGGACGCCGCAACACGGCGCACGGCGTTGCGGGGCACGAGACATGGAAGTCTACGAGCGCCCGACCCACCGTGCAATGCGCGGGTCCGCTGTGGGCGGCATCCGGACGCGTGATGGAATCGGTCCCTCAAGAGCCCGGCCGCGCGGGTCACGCAGCCACCGCGCGCGGTACCCTCCCGTCCACCTTGCAGTCGACCGCGTACCACCTACAATCGCACGTCACAGGAGGCGCCCGCGGATATGGAGGTTTGCCCGCTCGTCTTCGAGCCAGTCTACAAGGAGCGGCTTTGGGGCGGCACGCGGCTCGCCTCGGTCCTGGGCAAGTCGGTGCCGCCCGGCGCCACCGTCGGCGAGAGCTGGGAGATCGTCGATCTGGATACAGATCGATCGACGGTGGCCCGAGGCCCGGCCAGGGGGCTGTCGCTGCCCGCGCTCATGGAGCGGTGGGGCGCGCGGCTGACCGGGCGGGCGTCGCTGGTCGAGGGCCGCTTTCCGCTGCTGATCAAGTTCCTCGACGCCCGTCAGACGCTCAGCGTCCAGGTGCATCCGACTGAGGAAGTCGCCCGGCGGATGGGTGGAGACGTGCGCGTCAAACACGAGGCGTGGTACGTCATCGACGCCGAGCCGGACGGCTTCATCTATCGCGGATTCGTGCCGGGGACCGACGAAGCGGCGCTGCGCGCCGCCATCCAGACCGGGACGGTCGAGTCTGTGCTGCGGCGGATTCCGGTCAGGAAGGGCGATTGCTACTACCTGCCCAGCGGCACCGTTCACGCCCTGGGCGCGGGCGTGCTGGTGGCGGAGGTGCAGACGCCTTCCGACACCACGTTTCGGCTGTATGATTTCGACCGTGTCGATCCGGCCACCGGCCAGCCGCGTCCGCTGCACGTGGAACAGGCTCTGGAGTGCGTCAGCTACGCTGACGTTCCGGCCGAGCACGAGCGGCGCTCGCACGTGGCCAGCGTCTGGACGGCCGTGACACGGCTGGTGGCCTGCGAAGCGTTCGTCATCGAGCGGGTGCGCATGATCGACGGCGTCGAGCAGCCCATTCCGTACGATGAGATGGTCGTGTGGATCGTGCTGGAAGGACGGGGCGAGATCGCCCATGCCGGATCGTCGGACCCGCTGACCTTCGGCGCCGCAGATACGGTGCTGATCCCCGCCGGGCTGAAGGAAGGGCGGGTGTGTGCGCGGGACAACTGTTTATGGTTGGAGGTGACGGCGCCCGTCGCAAGTTCGCTGGGTGTACTGGGCGAGTCTGAGCGGGCAGAGCTGCGGGCCGCGGCGGCGTCGCGCCCGCCCGCCTATGTTCCGCTCACCGCGCCGCGGCCGGTGGATGAGGATAGGCCGGGCTGAAGACACCGGTTACAAACCGGTGCCACACGGACACCGGTTGCAAACCGGTGCCACACGGACACCGGTTACAAACCGGTGCCACACGGACACCGGTTGCAAACCGGTGCCACACGGAGGAGGAAGCACTCAATGGGCCGAAGGGCACGCTCACGGCAGGGGTCGCGCCGAGCGTCTAATCCTTGGGGGAAGATCGAATGACGCCGCATGACGTTCCGCGTTACGTACGCCATGCGAGGAGGTTCACCTTCGCCCTCGCCACGCTGCACGTGCTGCTGTGGCTGTACGTCATGTATCGCACCGCCCAATCCGGCCAGATCGGTAACACCGCGATCGGCGCGATCTTCCTCCTGAGCGTGATCTGCCTGTGGTCGCTATGCGACCATCTGCTGGGGGCGCAGGTGTGGTGGATGCCGCTGCTGCGCCGCTCCGCCGAGCTGGAGGATCGCCTGATGGCGCTGGAGCGCCGGGTCGAGGCATTGCAGGCGTCGGAGGCGATCGACCTGGCGGCGGAAGGACAGCCGCGGGCATCGGAACTGGTAGCGGCGACGCTTTCGGCGCACTCGTTTCCGCGGCTGGCGGGAAACGCCGTTCGAGCGCCGGCCCAGGATGACCCACCCCAGTCGTGGCGCGACGCGCTGGCCGCGGGCGGGCTGGATGATGCCCGTCAGATGCTCGAGGGGTGGCGAGAGAGGAAGTCCGTGGATTTCGTGGCCCGGCGTGAGGCAGAACTCGCGGCCGCGGCACGGTCGACCTTCGAGCAGCTTCGGGCGAGGTTCGTCTCGCAGCTCCGCGAGGGCGATTTCTACGCGGCTCTGGCTACCGGGCGACGAATCAGCAGCCTCTTCCCCCGGTCCCGGCCGGCACGAGACTTCGAGCGGATCCGCCCACTGTTGCAGCGCCGCATCGGCGCTGGCGGGCAGAGCGAGGAAGCCCTGATCGACGCGCTGCCGGGCTGAATCGGTTGCGTCAGTCTCCCGCCCGGTCGGACGCCCAGGCGGGCGCCGTTCCGCCGGCCGCGAGCGGGAACTGCGATCACCCGTTCTGACGCAGCACGCGGGCGAGGCCCACGACGCCGCGGATGACCAGGCTGGTGGCGAGCAACAGCAGCAGCGTGGCCACCGACAGGTTCAGCACCGCCCACCCGGTCTGGACGCGCGGATCCTCGACGGCGAAGAGTCTCGTCGTCACGGCCGCCAGCACGCCCAGGACCAGAATGGCCCCCAGAGACCCTTTCAGGTAGCCCGGAAACGGCGCCATGCGGATGGTCATGCAGATGAGCAGATATACGAAGAGCCAGGCGCGCCAGTTGGTCGGATCGGATGCCGACAGCACCCCCACCATCCGTTCCATGAGCGTCACCAGGTCGCGCAGGAGCTGCCACCAGCCCGGCAGCGACGTGGGCAGGCGGTCGGACACCACCGGCGGGATGGGGGCCAGCCCGACGGCGCCGTCCAGGTAATACGTCGCCAGGAAGATGCCCAGCGCACAGGCCAGCAGCGGCAACATGCCGATGATGACGGGGCCGATGATGGGAATGCGCGGCTGCGGGTTCGTCGTCGCCTGCGGCGCGGCCGACTCGTCATCCTTGATCAGCGTGGTGTTGGAGATGGTCGCCCCGGTGATCAGCAGGCCGATCACGTGGCCCGTCTGGGCGAACAGCGTACCGGGCAGCAGGAGCGTGTTGAAGAACTTCGGCCGGATCATGCCGCCCCACAGTTGAGACACGCCCCAGGCGGTCAGCACGATCACCAGCAGCCAGAAGGTCATGGCAACGTAGGACACGGCGGTTTCCCCTTGCAGAGCATCCGATCCGCCCGCGGCCGTCAGCCCTCAGCCCGCAGCCCGCAGCCGCCAGCTTTCAGCCTTCCGATGGCTGACGGCTGATCGCTGATAGCTGAAGCCAGCGTATCGCCGGATATCGGCCCGCCATAGGGTTGGAGCTTGAGCGGTTCCGCCATTACAGGTGCGTGACGATGGGTTCGCCGACGCACAGGCCTCGCAGCGCGGCCGGATCCGGCTCCACGCCCAGCCCGGGGCCGCGCAACTGCGGCGCCCGACCGCCGTATCCGAACTGCAGCGGCTTGCCGACGACGTCACGCTTCAGCAGCAGCCGTCCGAACGCGCCCTCGGCCCAGCGGACGCCGGGGCAGACGGACAGCAGGCGGAGCGCGGCGGCGGTGAGCAGGCTGGTCTCGCCCACCATGCAGCCGATCTGCACGTCCCCGCCCATGCGGCGCACGAGCTGGGCCAGGTGCAGCGACGCCAGGATCCCGCCGCACTTGCTGACGCGGATGTTGAAGACATCCGCCACGCCCAGGTCGTTGAGCAGGATCGCGTCGTCGCGGGTGATCACCGACTCGTCGTGAATAAGTGGGAAGTCGAAGAGGTCCTTGAGGATGGGCAGGTCCTCCTCCTGCCCGCGCGGCAGCGGCTGTTCGATGCCGCTGATGGGATGATCGCGCCAGTCGCCCAGCCGCTCGATGGCCTCGTCCTTGCTCCAGGCGCCGTTGGCGTCCAGGCGCACGGTGACGCGGCCGGCTGCCAGGGGGCCGCCCAGGTATCGGGTGACGGCGTCGAATCTCTCGTCGTCGTCCGCCATGCCCACTTTCAGCTTGAAGTGCCGCAGCCCGCCCCAGTACATCAGCCGGAGCTGCCGCCGCAGACGCAGCGGATCGCGGCAGGCCAGCACGCCCGAGAACCTCAGGCCCGGCAAGGATCCGGGCGTTCCGAAGCCGGGCAGCCCCATCCAGGAGACCACGTCGTCGAAGGTGCGGTCGAAGAACCGCATCGATGCGTCGAGCAGTGCCAGCTCGACCGCCGCTCGGGCGGCCGGCAGGGGCGTGCGGTCCGGGCCGTGAAAGGGCAGGGCGTCGATCTGCTCGAGCGCCGCGCCGAAGCTGGTCGGGTTGAACGTCAGCAGGAGTTTCTGCAGCGGACCTTGAAGGGCGGACATGACGGACTCGTGCGTCTCTCCCGTGACGTAGGCGCGCGGGAGCGTCTCGCCGTATCCGGTGACGTCTTCGTTGAATTCGATGGAGACGACGATCGGCTCCGCGACCTCGCGCTCGGCGCCGGCGTGTGCGACGGCATGGCGCAGCGGGATCGCCAGGGGGTAGAGGCGGATGGTGTGGACCGTCGCTTTGCGCAAACCTGGCCTCGATACCTGTAGCGCCGCCGGCCGATTGTAGGGCCGTCTGCGGGCCACGGAAGGGCCGCACGCCGGAGGCGCCGATCCGCGGCCGGACGCACCTGGCCCGGGCGCCGGAGAGCGGATGCCAAGGCCGGTTGGGCGCCATGGACAGGATGGACAGGATGGACAGGATGGACCCGCGTCACGGTTCTTCGCCGATTGGGGGTTGACTTGACGCGGCACCGCCGGTATTATCGTGGCAGTGGTCGTGGTTTCAGGCTGGAGTACGCGGGGGGCCATTGCGTCCTGGCGGATCGCTCCTGCGTTTTCAAGTCACCGGTCCGAAACGGCGTCCCGTAACAGGTCTCTTTGGGCGCGTCGGTGTACCTCCGCGTTCGCCGCGCGCGGGTCGTTTTGAGGTTACTGCGCACGATAAGGACGGCCGGGGGGTTCCGTCGGTCCAGTGTGCAAGGAGGAGTGTCATGCACCGTACAATTCTGGGTCTGGGGTCGATGTTGGTTCTGGTCTGCGCGGCCGGTGGGTTCGGTCAGACGTTGTCGGCGGACTTGCCGTATTCCGACGATTTCGAGGCGTACAACGCTCCAGCGGGGCTTTCCGCGCAGTCGAACGTCTGGGACACGTGGGATAACAACCCCGTGGCCGACGCCATCGTGAACACCGAACAGGCTCATTCGGGCTCGAAGTCCGTCAAGACGGTCGCCAGCGAGATGGGCTTTACGGACTCCGACCTCGTGCTGCAACTGGACGATCCCAGCGGCAACTGGCGGGGTCCGTGCTACGAGGTGATCACGTATCAGTACGTTCCCGCCAATCAGAGCGGTGAGACGTACTGGATCATGCAGTCGATCTACAACCACGGCGGGCCGTACACCTGGGCGGTGCAGATCCACATGAACGCCGCCACCGGCGTGGCCACCGCGGACTTCGGCGGGGAGACGGTTCCGCTCAAGACCGACCAGTGGGTCGAACTGCGTCTGCTGGCGCACTTCACCGACTACCCGAACGACCTGCACCAGGTCTACTACGACGGCACGCCGTTCTACTTCGCCCCCATCAGTTGGCGCGACGCGATGAACGGCAGCAACGCCGCCGAGATCGGGTCGCTCGACTGGTACGCCAACAATACCTGCTGTGCGTACTATGACGACCTGGTCGTGCGCGAGCTGCAGGGCGAGTGCAACTTCGCCGGTGAGACCAACTGCGTCTACGTGCTCAAGAAGAAGGTCAAGGCCAAGAAGGGCTGCGGCTCATGCCCGAAGAAGGGAGATGAGTTCGTGACCGAAGACGTCTGCGAGGAAGTGAAGGACTGCCCCAAGAAACTCAACCTGAAGCAGATCCCCTGCCCGGACGGCGGACGCGGGTTCTGCAAGAAGATCAACGGCAAGAAGGCGGTCGACTGTCGGTAGAGCTTTAATCACTGGCTGAGCGCTGTGGCGCCGGCCGGATCCGGACTGCGGCACGCCCGCGATGACTTGCTCATCGCGGGCGTGTTCGTTTGTCCGGGCAGCGCCTGACGCAGGCGGCCTCCGGCGTGGACGCTGCCCAGCTACCGAGCCGCTCGCGGACGGGCCCGACGCCGCTTGCGATCGTTGTCATTGCGGTTGTCTCGGCCGTCATCGTCGTCGTTGTCATTGTCCGGGCGCGCGTCGTTGTCATTGTCGCCGTCGTCGCCGTCGTCGTTGTCATTGTCGCCGTCGTCGCCGTCGTCGTTGTCATTGTCCGGGCGCGCGTCGTTGTCATTGTCGCCGTCGTCGTTGTCGTTGTCGTTCTGCGAGCCATTGCCCTGGCCGCCTTCGTTGTCGTTCCCGTTCCCCGAGTTGTCGTTGCCGCCCTCCCCGGAACCGCCGTCGTTGTCATTGCCGGGACCGTCCTCGTTGTCGTTCCCTCCGCCGTCGCCGTCGCCGTCTCCGTTGGCGTTGGCGGACCCGTTCGCATTCGATCCGCCGTCGGAATCGTCATTTCCGCCATCGTCGGCGTTGTCATTTCCGTCGTCGGTGTTGATGTTGACGTCCAGCGTCAGGCCCAGGCCGGACGTCAAGGCGCTGAGGTCGAGGCTGTCACACGCCGAGAGGACAAAGGCGACGGCCAGTCCCGATACGGCCGCAAGGCTGCGTCGAAGCATACGATTCTCCATTCCCTGGCTGAACTTGGTGACTGCGCGGCACGAACCGCGCGGCTGCCCGCGATGCAGCGCGCTGGTGAACTGCGCGCAGATTCTCCGGACGCCGATCATTCCCACGGGTTCAGCAAGCCGCGTTCCAGCGCCCGATCCTGCCCAGATACGGCCGGGCGGGGCCGATTCGGGCCTGGCCGCCGTCCAAGGCAGCTCGGGTGCGACCTGCCGCCGCGAACCCACGCGGCGCCGCGAGTGGACGCGCGTACCCGAAGCTCACAAAAGCGGCGAGCGTACGGAGCCGATAACCCGATGGGGCGCGCCGCGGCGCCTGTGTGGACCCGGCTCTGCGTCGCCGCGCGCCATCAGGCGGCCCCAGCACGCGGGACTCCGCTTCGCGCTGCCCCCGGGCAGGTGGGCGTGTTGCCCGCGCGGATTCCCCGGCCGCCAGGCGGCTACGACGAGCGCAAGCGGGTTCAGGTGAGGTACGGTCCGGTGGGCCTGTGGAACCGAATTCTCGACGCATTGACCGGGAGCGCGTCCGCCGCTCCCAGGGAGCCGGACGGGGCGACGCTGCGCCAGGCCACTGCCGGTTCGGTGGCGGTGGCGGAACGGCCGGAGGATTCGGGCGGCGACTCCACGGCTACGCCCCGCGGCAATGGCGTCGCCGGCGCCGAGTTACCCCCGGCGCCCGCTCCGCAGGCCGCGTGGTATGCGCCCCCTGAGGGGACGGCCCTGCTCGAACCCGCCCCGGTCGAACCACCGGAAACGTCCAGCCAGGCCCGCGCGCTCGAGAACGCCCTGGTCCAGCAGTTCGACGGCCATGACCTGTCGCTGCCGCCGCTGCCGCGTTCGGCCGACCGCGTGCTGCGGAAGATGCGCGAAAAGAGCTGCGGGGCCGCCGAGATCGCCGACGAAATCGCCGACGACCAGGTCATGGCGGCCGAGGTGATCCGCATCGCCAACTCCGCCCTCTATCGCGGGCTGAACAAGATCTCCGCCATCCGCCCGGCCGTGGCCCGCATGGGCGTCGAGGCCATCCGCACGCTGATGCTCCACCAGTCGCTCAAGGCCGCCACCTTCGGACGCAAAGGCGTCGATGAGGAACTGGCGGCGGTGCTGTGGTACCGGTCGGTCGCGGCCGCCCACGTCATGCGGAGGCTGGCCGCGCTGACCGGCGTCGACCCGGAGGACGCTTTCCTCCTCGGGCTGCTGCACGACATCGGCAACGTGCTGGTGCTGCGCGAGGCGGAGAGCCAGCGTCACTTCGCCAACTGCCGGATCGATATCGACACGTTCGAGTACATCTGCTTCCAGACGCACCAGGAGTTCGGCGAGCTGATCGCCACCGAGTGGAAGCTGCCCAAGGCGCTCACCGCGGTGATATCCGACCACCACCGCTTCCCGGAACCCGACGACCCGCACCGCACGCATCGGCTGATGATCCTGCTCGCCGACATGATCAATCAGGTGCTGGGTTACGGCGTCCCCGCCTCCTACGATCTGCTCCACTGCCGCCCGGCCGTGGAACTGCTGCTGGCGGACACCGCGCCGTACGGCGCCTTTCTGGACGCGCTCCCGAGCGAACTGGAAGACGTGCTGACCAGCTTCGGCATTGAAGCCGGCCTGCAGAAGCGGCTGCGCAAGGGCGCCTCCACCCTGGAAGTGCTGCACGAGTGGCTGTCGAGCATCCGCCTGGGCCGCATGCAGGACAAGCGCAAGCTCGGTCAGCGGCGGGCACCGCGCTGGACCGTCACCAACCGCGTCGTCGCCGTCCGCGTCGACGGCGATCCGACGGAACACGAGGTACCGCTGCTGGACGCCAGCGCCGGCGGGATCGCCTTCCTGTTTCCCATGCCCCTGCCCACCGAGCACCGCGTCTGGGTGCTCGATAAGCGCCGCGGGATGCAGATCAGCGGCCGGGTCGCCAACTCCGCCGCCAAGCCGAATGAACAGGGCATGTATCGCGTCGGCATCGCGCTGAAACCCACGCGGGAATAGGCAGGCTCCGGCTTGTGCGGCCGTCAGGACGCGGGCGTGGCCGGCTTTTCCGCCGGCGGCGACGCTACCGTCATGTCCAGGACTCTGGTCAGGAACGCCCAGCGGTCGGCGGCCTCCTCGATGCGCATGGTGGTGGGCTTGCCGGCCCCATGGCCGGCGCGGGTCTCGATGCGGATCAGGATCGGCGCCGGGCCGGACTGGGCCTTCTGCAGGGCGGCTGCGAACTTGAAGCTGTGCGCCGGGACGACC
>QZJT01000046.1 GCA_003597935.1 Phycisphaerales bacterium
TCCCCGACGCGCCGGGCAGGACTCGAACCTGCGACCGTCGGATTAGAAATCCGATGCTCTGTCCAACTGAGCTACCGGCGCCGGGTGCTGGGGGGCGACCGTAAGACGCCGACGGATGATGCCGCAAAGCGTCACGGGCCGCAAAGGCGCGGGCGCCGCAGAGCTTTGGCCGCGAGGCCGCATTGTGATAAACTCAGTCCTTCGGGCGCCGACGACGAAAGGAGGTTGCGTCATGTGGGCAGATTGCCGCTCGACGGCCCGGGGCAGCGTCGACCGCGTCGCAGTGGCGCTGACCTCGCGCTTCCGGCCGGGGATGCTTCGCGCCGCGACCGCTGCGATGGTGGCCGTGACCGCCGCTTGCGGGCAGGTCATTCCGACCGACGGCATGGTCATCAGGGAGGATACCGTCTTCATTCCCGGAAGTTACAACCTGCCCAACGGCGTCTCCATCGGCGCCTCGGGCGTGACGCTGGACATGAACGGGGCGGAACTGGTGGGCACGGCCGGCAACAACTTCGGGCTGACCTGCACCGGCTTCAACAACGTCACGGTCATCAACGGGCGACTCACGAACTACTTCTACGGCATCCGCGTCGAGAGCGGCCGTGACGTGACCATCCGCAACTGCGACGCTTCCAGCAACTGGGTCGATCCGCGCTCGCGCGGACCGAACCCGCCCTTCCTCAACATCAACGCCCCGCCGAATCTGAACGACCGCACCAACCTGGGCGGCGGGATCTTCATGCGAAGCGTGACGGCCGCAACCGTGGTCGACTGCACGCTCGTCGATCAGGAGAACGGCATCGACCTGTACGACGTTCACGACAGTCTGATCGCCGGCAGCGAAGCGTCCGACAACACGGGGTGGGGCGTACACCTGAACGCTTCGACGGGCAACACGATCGAAGAGAACACGGCCGACCGCTGCACCCGCAAGGGGCTGGGCGACTCGGCAGGGTTTTTGCTGGTGAACGGCTCGCACGGCAACCGGATCCTGAGCAATCGCTTCCGCTACGGCGGCGACGGCTTTTTCATCGGCAACGAGCACGGCTGCCCCAGCAACGACAACCTGGTCAAAGGCAACGATGGGTCTTATGCCGGCGCCAACGCCTTCGAGGCGACGTTCTCCTCCGGGAATCGGTTTATCGATAACATTGCAAACGGCAGCAACTACGGGTTCTGGCTCGGCTATTCGCACTCGGGCAACGTCATCCGCGGCAACGGCATCCGGGCGAACAACACCAACGGCATCGAGATCGAGCACGGCCAGCACAACGTCATCGAGGACAACCGCATCATCGGCAACGGCGGCAAGGGGATCGTGCTGCGCACCGACTTCTCCGAGCGCTTCCCGCCGCAGCAGTTTCCCTGCCTGGAACTGCCGGATCAGCGAAACTCCAACTTCTATCGAATCCGCGGCAACGTCATCACGGGCAACTTCGGGCTGGGCATTGAGCTGATCAACACGACCGACAGCGACATCACCAACAACCTCGTCGGCGGCAACGTCGGCGGCACGGCCGTCGGCAACGGCGCCCGCAACGTGTGGTCGGTCGAGCCGGTAAAGGGCGAGAACGTCGTCGGCGGCCCGTGGCTGGGCGGCAACTACTGGTCGAACTACGACGGAGAAGACCTCGACGGCGACGGGCTGGGCGATACCAAGGTGCCCTACACCAACGGCGGCGCGATCGCCGCGCCGGGCGATCCGCACCCGCTGGTCGGCGATCCGAACATCGAGGAGCTGACCAACCCGCGGACGCTGTGCGAGCGGGCGTGGAAAGACCTGGGACGCAACACGCGCACCAACGGCACGCCGTTCGACACATCCAACGGCACGCACTTCGCCACCGACGACTCTGAACTGTACCTGCTGCGCTCCGCCAACAGCACTGAGTTCCTCCGCTTCGATCCGCAAACCAATCGCTACGAGCCAAAGGCGCCGATCAGCGAGCCGGTATGGGACGGCGGCGATGTGCAGTTCGCCGATGGCCTCTTCTTCGCAACCGTAGGCGTGCAGTTCGACCGCAACAGCGGCGCCGGAAAAGGCTCAAAGCTCTACGCCTATGACCCGGACGCAAATACCTGGTTTGCGCGGACGCCCACGACGATCAACGATCAACTCGTCGCCAATGAAGCAATCGCGTACGACCGCGACAACAACCGCATCTATGCCACGATGGTCGAAGTCCTGTTCGTCGGCGACCCGTCGCTGAAGCGAAAACTGGCGATCTACAATCCCGGCCGCGACAAATGGCTGGGCGTCACCACGGCCGCGGACGACGAGTTCGGGCCGGCCTCCGAGGCGGAATATCTGGCCGGCAAGGTCTATGTTTGGCGCGGCCTGTTCAACGGCGGGGCAGTCAACGGCTCCGACTCGTATTTGAACGTCTACGACATTGCGACGGATACGTGGAGCCGCACGCCCACCTTGCAGCAGTTCGGCATCGTGCCCGGCATCCGCAGCGGAGCGCAGGACATCTGGGGTCCGGCCATCACGGCCGACCACGCCCGCGGCCTGCTCTTCGTGATCGGCGGCGAGGCGAACCGGCAGGTGTACGTCTACGACGCCGCCAACGAATCATGGTCCGCCGGTCCGCCCGCGGTGTACGACGGCGGCTGGGGCGACGGGCTGGAATACGTGGCCGAAAGCGACACGCTCTACCAGATCGACGGCCGCACCGCGCTGGGCAACCCGCAGGGCACGGCCGCCATGATCGTCGCCCCCGCCGACGCTGACCTGAACGGCCGCGTGGACCTGGCGGATTACAAGGTGTTCTTCGATTGCCTCACGGGTCCGGACGGCGTAACCGAGCCGCATTGCCATCAGATGGACCTGGATTGCAACGGTAGCGTGGACCTTTTCGACTGGTCCGTTTTCGCGAGTTTTTATGACCCTCAGGAATGACCCGCACGGACGGAGTCATCCGCCTGTGGACCACGCGGTGGGGTTGTGATTCCATGGCCGGCCCGGGCAATCAGAACCGCGACCGTGAGGGAGCGGCTTCTGCCAGCCCAGCGGTGGCAGGACGGCCACATGGTAGTCGGCCACAACGCCAATTGGAACGTCACCGCCGCCACGGAGCTGGGCCGCCGGGTGATGGATCCCGAGGTAATGCCGTGATGCGCGCTCCGGTGCATCCCAGAGCGCGTTGCAGGGGGTGGTATGCCCTCGCGGCATTCGCCTGCTGGGAAGCGAGCTACGGCATGTTCTTCGTTCTCGCCAGTCGCCTTCGCATGAGCGTTGGCGGGGAGTACAGCGCCCTTGTCCTGCTGCTACCCATCGTTGCTATTGCGAGCGCCCTTGGCATCGGCGTGTACGCGCGCTTCTCCCGGCAGACCAGACCCGTGGCAACCACAGGCGTCGAGCGACGGCTGATCTGGCTGCCGGCAGTCGTCTGGATTCTCGCCTACCTCGCGCTATGGACCATGGCTTATCGACTGGGCCTCGCGTATGAGATCAATCAGTTGCTATGGAGGTTGACTGGCCCGCCCGACGATCTCTACGGCTTGCGTAATCTCCTCCTGCCGCGGATCTTTGCACAACTGATCATCGCGACCCCCCCCTGGTGGATCGCGATCGTCCTATTCAGGTGGTTTCACCATCGACTGCAACAGGATCACGCCCGTTGCGGATGCGGATACGATCTGACGGGTAACGTGTCCGGCAAGTGCCCCGAATGCGGAAGTGCCGCGGAAAGCCTCTTAACGGACGCTTACGATTTGGAGCGTTGATTTGTGCGTCAACGCGTTCTACGTCCGGGGCAGCCGCGGATCGCTGTTGCCCTGTTGCGCGCAGGGTTGAACGAACCGGACGACCTGACCCGTCAGAAACCCGCCGAACCGCTGAACACCTGCTCGAATCCCGCGTGGTCCGCCAGGTCCACGTCGTTGTCTTCGTCGAAGGCGGCCGCTTCGCACCCTTGCGGCGGTTCGGCGCCCGGGCCGGCGTGGCAGCGGGCGAAGTCGGCGTAGTCGGCCAGGTCCACGTCGCCGTCGTCGTCGGTGTCGCCGGCGCCGTTCCAACTGAACGCGTCGATCTGCTCGAAGTCGTTGGTCACGTCGTACCCGGCCTGCAAGAGCCGACTCATCGACCGGTCCAGATAGGTCCGGAACACGCTGCTCGGATCATCCGGGTCGGCGCCCTGCCACGGCGGCGGGTAGCCCTTTTCTATGAAGGCGGGCACCAGGACGTGTTTGGCGGCCCATATATCGACGGCCACCGGATCGCGGCCGGCGACCAGCACGTCGCGGCGGGTGGCCTGCGAGTAGGACGTCCGCGGGCCGGCGCCCGGGATGGCGTTGATCCAGATGCAGTCGAGGACGTTGAGGTCGGCCGGCCGGATTTCACCCAGCATCGCCCCGAGGATCCCGTAGCGGATGCCGTTGTGAGAGTTCGTGTTCAGCGCGCCGGACACCACGCCCATGTAATCCTTGATACAGGCGGTGATCGCGTAGATACTGTGCGATTTGAGAACCGGCACGTTGATGAACTTGAGCCGCTCGCGGTTGTATGTCCGGCGGTCCGGGTCCCAGATGCCGTGCTTGAGACTGACGTGTGTACCGGCTTGAGTGCGGAACTTCGGGTACGACACGCGCCCCTGCACTTCCGGGTCGTACGCGTACACGATGTATCCATCGCGGTCGTCGCCTTCGGAGTATTCGGCCGCGGCCGTGTTGCGGATGAGCGTCCAGTCATAGTGGCTGACGTTGCCGCCCTGCTGGCGGAAGCGCTCCACCACGTCATGCGGCGACTGGGCGTACACCTGGGCGTTGTTCTCGGAGCGGTCGAAGTTCTCCGTCGAGTTGAACTGAGCGTTCTCGCAGACGACCACCTCCCCGGTAAACCTGTCCGGATGGCCGAGGAGCCGGAGAATCAACCCGCGGAGCAGGTCGGTGTTGGTGCCGCCGCGCTGCGGCCACTGGTAGTTGATCTTGATGACGACCACGTCGTCCGCGGCGATGATGCCGTCCGGCCCGGCGACCGGCGACGCTGTGTCGCTGCGGTAGAACTTCAGCCCCTGGCGGCCCATCAGGACGAGCAGGCGATCCAGACCGACGAAACGGTCGCCCTGCGGATCCTGGGGGCAGTCTGATACGCGGAAGACCTGTGCGCGGTAGTCGGCGGAATGCGTCAGCACGGGCCCGCTGTAAGGGGCCTGGCGGTCAAGGAACCCCCACAGGCCCGCTGCCGCGGCGGAACAAAGGAGCATCAGCGCCCCGACGGTGCAAGCCCGCCGCCTTCGCCGGCGCCCGACCGTGCTGAAAACGCCGCAAAGCAGCGGCGCTCCAAACGCCAGCGTGGCGGCCGACAGCGCCGCCTGCTGGCAGGGATAGGCCACGCGGCTGGGCCGGGTGCCGCTGCGCAGCAGCAGCCAGATCAGGGCAAGAACGCCGCCGATCAACACGCCGCCGGGCAGGCGAACGGCAAGCGGCGCATGCCGAGGGAGGTTTCGATCGGGAGCAGTCAGTGGGTTGCAGCGGTCGGCGTCGGCAGAGCGAGCATCGGAACGCATGGTCGTTCCTCCTGTCACTCCGACCCGAGTTACGACGGCATGGTGGCAAAAGCGGGGCGGCAAGTCAAGCAGGAAGGCCCGCCGCGCCCATGGCGGCATGGCGGCATCGCGTGCGGGACGGATTCAGCGGCGCCTTTGAGCGAGCCGCGGGCTTGAGCCGCTTCAACACGCGTTTACCCGCGTCAGCCCGCGCGGCGTTCCCGAGTGGGGGCTTTGCCGCAGACATGGACCACCGGTTGGAAACCGGTGCTACACCAGATACACCGGTTGAAAACCGGTGCCACAGCGGAGACCACCGGTTACAAACCGGTGCCACATCCAGAAACCGGATGCAGGGTTATACACATGCTACGAAGGTCCGGTGGCCGCCTCCTCCGGCTTCGCGCCCGGTTCCGTCACGTACTTGTCGAACCAGGCCTGGTCCCATTCCATTTTGGCTTTGCGGTGCTCGTAGGTTGTCAGGCCGTGGCCGGCGCCTGGGTAGACGACCAGCTCGCAGGGGACATTGAGGTAATGGTGCAGCGCCCGGTACAGGCCGCGGCTGTGCTCGGGCGGGCAGCGCTCGTCCTTCTCCCCGACGTGGATCAGCGTCGGCGTACGCACCTTGTCCACGTTGTAGAGCGGCGAAGACCTGCGCATCAGCTCCGTCTGGTTCCAGGGGAAGCCCTTCTGATAGTTGACCACGTGGCCGGGCGTGTCTTCCGCGAGCCACTGCATCGCCATGTCGAACACGCCGGCGCCGCTGCTGGCGGCCTTGAACGCGATCCGCTCAGGACGGGTGATGAGGCAGTTGGTCAGGTACCCGCCGTTGCTCCAGCCCATCACGGCGAGGCGGTCCTTGTCGGCGATGCCGCGTTCGATCATCACCTCGACGCCGGTGATGATATCTTCGACCTCAATGTCGTTCTCGCGCCCAATCAGGTCCGTCAGAAACTTGTCGCCGTAGCCGGTCGAGCCGCGGTAGTTGGGGCTGAGCAGCGCGTACCCGCGCGACGCCATCAGCGTGCGGCCGTAGATCCAGAAGCGCAGCTCGTAGCGCGTGCTGGCGGTCGGCCCGCCGTGGAGTTCGACCACCATCGGCAGCGCCGTGCCCGGCTGGTAGTCGGGCGGCAGTTCCAGAATGCCCTCGACCTCCGTGCCGTCGGTGCTCTTCCACTGCACCAGCGAGATCTGCGGCAGCTTCCACGTATCCACCTGCGGATTGGCGTTGGTCAAGCGGTCATACCTGAAGTCGCCGCGCCCGGCGATGGGAACGGTGAAAACGTCGGGCGGATGGGTGACATCGGCCATGACGATGGCCAGCGCGTCGCCGCCGCGCGAGACGTCGAACGTGTTCACGCACACGTCGCCGGGCGTGAGCACGACGGGCTTCGACTGGGCGGCGCCGGGGACCATCCGCTGGGCGTAGACCCGGTCGCGGGCGCGGCTCTCGGCCGTGAAGCACAGGTCGTGTGATTTCGACAGCCATTGCAAGTGCCCGCCGCTGGGCGTCATTTCGTCGTGCCGGATGAGCTTGACCGTCGTCGGCTCGTCGCCGCTGCTGAAGTGGGCGACGAAGATCTCGCCCGGATAGCCGTCGAAATCGACGCGGAACGCCAGCGACCGGCCGTCGCCCGACCACGCCAGCCCCAGGATCCAGCCGTACGGCGACGGCGCTTCCTCCCGCCACAGCCCGTCGGGCAGCGTCGTGATCTGCTTCGTCGCAGCGTCGTAAACGTCCACCGTCGAGCGGCCCTCGTAGGTGATCAGCTCGCCGGTCGGATGAGTGATCATGGCGACGCGGCGCTGATCGTCGGTGACGGCGAACTCGACGATGACGCGCTTCGGGTCGATGAGCTTCTCCTCCCGCCAGTCGGCCAGGTTCAGCTTCCAGATCTGGGAGAAGTCCTCGATGCCGTGGCCGTATTCGAGCTTGCCGTATTTCTTCTTCAGATCGCCCCACTCCTGGCCGGTGTCCTCTTCGCTGGTCTGGTAGTAGACCGCCCGCCCGTCGGCCGACAGTTGAAACGCTTCGATCCCCTTCGCCACCCGAGTGACCGGCATGAGGCCGGTGCCGTCGGGGCGAATGCGCCAGACCTGCGTCTTGCCGTCGTAGGGCGGCTTGTCTTCGCCCGCCCGCTTGCGCCCGCTGGATAAATAGAGCCATCGGCCGTCCGGGCTCCACTGGGGCGAGCCGTCGCCGGCCGGGTCGAACGTCAGTCGGCGGACTTCCTTTGACGCCGTTTCGACGACCCACAGGTCGGTGTTGCGGCGGTCGAGGTCCTTGTCCCACCGGGCCGAGGCGTAGGCGATCATCGAGCCGTCGGGCGAGAAGCGGCACTCGGCGACGTTGTCGAGCGAGAAGTAGTCTTCGGCAACAATGGTGTGGGTGCGCTGCGGCGAGGCGGCATCGCCCCCGCCGGAGTGTTGGGCCAACGCCGGAAGGGTCGCGAGCAAGCCGATACACGTCAGGGTCGCCAGACGGGTTGGTTTCATCATCTTGTCTCCGATGCGTCGATTCGACGCGTTCAAGTCGAGCCGGCCATTGTGCCGCGCCGATCCGCGATACTCAACGCAGTTGCCGAAGTGCCGGGGCGCCGAATCGCCACGTTGCCAGGGCGCCACACTGCCACGGAACCCCCGGTTGAACATCCGGCCAGCCGGCTAAGGCGGAGTTCCGGAGTGGCCGAATCCCACGACCATCGCTACCATGCGGGTGGATGTTAACTCCCCGCGATATCGTGGCGGAACTCAAGCCCAGCCCTTCGAGCCGTTCCAGATCGCACTTTCGGATGGGCAGGTGTTCGACGTCTTGCACCCGGACCAGGCGGTGGTCACGCGCGGCTACGTCTCTCTCGGAATGCCTCCCGAAGCGGCCGACAACGGCAGCGTCTACGAGACCACGGTGAAACTGGCCATCCTGCACATCACCGAACTTCGCCCGCTCCGCCGGCGGGCTCGAGCCCGGAAGAAGCAGGGTAGCCGGCGCCGGTCACTCACACGCGGCGCCCGCCGGTGGACGCTTGCCCGACTCTCCCGATAATGGACCGTGACAAGCGTTCCGAGCCCCGCCTTCCAAGGCGGGCGGAGCCCCGGAGCCCCGCCTTTCAAGGCGGGCGGAGCCCCCAAGCCCCGCCTTTCAAGGCGGGCGGTCCGGCCCCGAGCCCCGCCTTTCAAGGCGGGAGTTCTGCGGGAGCATCGTGCGGAATCGTCGCTGGCGTCTGCCGAGGCAGAACTCCCGGCATGAATGCCGGGGCTCTGAAAACTCCCGGCATAAATGCCGGGGCTCTGAAAACTCCCGGCATAAATGCCGGGGCTCTGAAAACTCCCGGCATGAATGCCGGGGCTCGGAGAACTACGGAACGCGAGAATCGACAAACCGGCGACGGCATCGCCCGGAGACAGACGGATGGACTTGAATACGCGCATCGCACAGTTCGAGAAGATGGCGGCCGACGACCCGAACAACGAACTGGGTCATTTCAGCCTGGGCAGGGCCTACCTGGAGGCGCAGCGCTTCGAGGAGGCGGCCGCGGCGCTCAAGCGGGCCCTGGACGTCAACCCGCAGCTTTCCAAGGCGTACGACCTGCTCGGCGAAGCCCTCGAAAGGGCGGGCCAGGCCGACCTGGCGATCGAGGTGCTGACCCGGGGCGTGACGGTCGCGGACGAGCGCGGCGACATCAAGGCTCGCGACGCCATGATCGACAGGCTCCGCGCCGCCGGAGCGGACGTTCCACCGCTGCGTGCCGCCGCGGCCGCACGGGGCGGCGGCGCGGGCGGCACGGCGGCGGGCGCCGCCGGTGGGATGGCCGGACCCGCCGGCGGGCAGACCGTCGAGGGCTTCCAGTGCTCGCGCTGCGGCCGGCCCAGCGGCAAACACGAAAAACCGCCCTTCAAAGGCGCGGTCGGACAGAAGATCATGGACCACGTCTGCGTCTCCTGTTTCCGCGAATGGGTGATGATGGGCACCAAGGTCATCAACGAACTCGGCCTGGTGATGGCCAACCCCCGCGACCAGGCGACGTATGATTCTTACATGTTCGAGTTCCTGCAATTGGAGCAATAAAAAGGGAGAAGCCCGACTTCGGAGCGGCACTCTTCGTCCGGACGGGGAGGACACCCACGACGCGCGACGGTCATTCCGCGACATCCTTGACGGTTCGCCCGGAAGGGGAGAACGTCCACGACGCGCGAAAGCGATTGTGCCGCATCCCCCGCTCTTCGCCCGGAGGGCGCACGATCGTAGCCAGGGACTTCAGTCCCTGGGGGGCACGGCTCCCAATGGTTCCTTCGCCCGGCAGGGCGGACGAGGGGCTCTCAGCAGAACGGGCGGAATACCAGAGCTGCCGAATCCCGTCGCATCGGATGTGATCGTGTGGATTCGTCTGCTTCCGGGTGGGTTGTGTCATGCGGGGATCACCGTCAGCGCGTCGGCCGCCTTCAGACCTCGATGAATATCATGCGCGGCAATGAGAACAACACAATCGTGGGGAATTCTGCGCGCCGTTGACCATCCCGCGATCTTGTCCGATCGAGTCCAATGAAGGGGACGCATTCAAACGATGATGGCGCCTTGATTGGAGCGTCCGCGCGATCCATCCGAGCGCCTCGTTCGCCCTCCGGGCGAAGACCGGGGGGGGGGCGTTCCTTCCAAGGACTGAAGTCCCCGGCTACGATCGTTCGCCCCCCGGGCGAAGAGTTGGGGAGAGCGTTGCTTCCCGGGACTGAAGTCTCTGGCTACGCCCGTGCGCCCTGCGGGAGAGAAAAAGCGCTCAAGGTGCGCGTTCCCACCTCGTAATTATGAATCAAACAGAAACCAAAGTGCCGGAGCCGACACCGCGCCGGCGGAGCGCGTGGCCCGCTACGGTTCGTGTCGGAGGCTTGAGAGCCACAAGCGTAATCCCTGGGGGCCACTGGGGGACGATGAGTCGCCCCCACGACCGGGCGCTGCGGCCGAGTTCCCCCGAACCAGGGCCGAGCCCCCGAGCGCCGCGGTCGAGCTTCCCGGCGTAGCGGGCGAGCGTCCCGGCGCCGCGGCGGCGGCGTTGAGCATCCGCTTGGAGGCCGCCACCGCCGCCGGGTTCAGTTCCGCCAGCGACTCGGCGATCTGTGTCACGCGTTCCTCCAGCCGCTCATCGTCCACGACCTCGTCCACCAGCCCCAGCCGCAGCGCCTCCTCCGCGCCCAACAGCCGCCCGGTGAGCACGAGATACTTCGCCCGCCTCAATCCGACCTGCGGGATAAGGACGTGGCCCACGATCGGCGCCGACAGGCCCCGCCGGATGCCCGGATAGCCGATGCGCGCCGAGCGCCCGGCGACGACGACGTCGCAGGCGGCCGACAGCGCCGCCCCCCCCGCGGCCGCCACGCCCGCCACGCACGCGATGACGGGCTTGCCCCCCGTCTGCACGTCGTGCAGCAGGTCCACCAGCGCCGCCACCAGGGGGTGCGGCCGGTCGTTACCGGCGTGCAACGCGCGCACTTCGTGCAGATCCAGCCCGGCGGAAAAAGCCGGCCGCGAACCGGCGAGCACGATCGCCCGCACGTCGTCATCGATCAGGCACGACCGCAACGCCGCATGGAGTGCGTCTATGACCGCCAGCGTCAGGGCGTTGCGCCGCACCGGGCGGCTCATCACGATCCAGCGGGCAGGGCCGCGTTGTTCCGTAAGGACGTCGGACATTCTCAGAGCCCCGGCATCCGCCGGCATTCTCAGAGCCCCGCCATTCATGCGGGTCACTCAGAGCCCCGGCATTCATGCGGACCACTCAGAGCCCCGGCATTCATGCCTCGTCATACTACACAAGTCAGGTCGGCCCTCGCCGTGATACTGAAAAACGCCTTCGGGGCAGGCAGCATCCGGTCGCGGG
>QZJT01000103.1 GCA_003597935.1 Phycisphaerales bacterium
TTCGACGCCGCGGGTTGTCCGCGTTTCTGAGCGAGCCGCGTGGCTTCAGCCCGCGCGGAGTTTCGACGCCGCGGGTTGTCCGCGTTTCTGAGCGAGCCGCGTGGCTTCAGGCCGCGCGGAGTTTCGACGCCGCGGGATTCTGCCGGTTCGCGAGGTCGGTCGGTGTCTGCGTCTTGGAGTGAGCGGCGTGCCTTGAGGCCCGCGGCACGCTTTTGCCTTGCGGAGGCTGGGCGTCTGGCGGAGGTTGAAGCTCCGCGCGGGCTGAAGCCCGCGGCTCGCTTCGGAGGCCCACGCGGATGGAGCGGATCTTGCCGCCGAGCCGATAGTCTGGCTAGGACAACGCATCCGACCGAGACGACCATGTCCACCACCATCGCCCACGTCGAAGCTCGTGAGATTCTCGATTCCCGTGGCAACCCCACGCTGGAGGCCACGGTCGTCTGCGAGGACGGCAGCTACGGCGAGGCGGCCGTGCCGTCGGGGGCGTCCACCGGCGAGCACGAGGCGGTCGAGCTTCGCGACGGCGATCCCGGCCGATACGGCGGCAAGGGCGTGTTGCAGGCGGTGCGGAACGTCAACGAGGAGATCGCCAACGCCGTCATCGGCCTGGACGCCACCGATCAGGAAGACGTCGACGGCACGATGATCGAACTGGACGGCACGGACGACAAGTCGCGCCTGGGCGCGAACGCCATTCTGGCGGTCTCGCTCGCCACCGCCAAAGCGGCCGCCATGGCGACCGAACTGCCGCTCTTCCGCTACCTGGGCGGGCCCAAGGCGCACGTCCTGCCGGTCCCGATGATGAACATCCTCAACGGCGGGCGGCACGGGGACAACAACGTCGACTTCCAGGAGTTCATGATCCAACCCTGGGGGGCGGAGACGTTCTCGGAGGCGCTGCGCATGGGGGCGGAAGTCTTCCACGCCCTCAAGAAAGTGCTCTCCGCGGCCGGGTATAACACCAACGTCGGCGACGAGGGCGGCTTCGCCCCGAACCTCGAATCCAACGAGGAGGCGCTGGAGGTCATCGCCGCGGCCGTCAAGAAGGCGGGCTACACGCTGGGCGAAGACATTCACGTCGCCCTGGACCCGGCCACGTCGGAGATGTTCGACAAGAAGGACGGCACGTACCGGTTCTTCAAGTCCGACCCGGATCGGGCCCTGTCGTCGGAGGACATGATCTCGCACTGGACCGGGTGGTGCGACAAGTACCCCATCCGCAGCCTCGAGGACGGGCTGGCCGAGGACGACTGGGAAGGCTGGACGGCGCTGACGAAACGGCTCGGTGAGCGCGTGCAGCTCGTCGGCGACGACATCTTCGTCACCAACACCGAACGGCTGGCCCGCGGCATCGAGATGGGGGCGGGCAACTCGATCCTCATCAAAGTCAACCAGATCGGCACGCTGTCGGAGACGTTCGACTGCATCGACCTGGCCATGCGGAACGGCTGGTCGGCGGTCATCAGCCATCGCAGCGGGGAGACGGAGGACACGACCATCGCCGACATCGCCGTGGCCACGAACGCCGGCCAGATCAAGACGGGGAGCCTGTGCCGCAGCGACCGGATCGCCAAATACAACCGGCTGCTTCGCATCGAGGACCACCTCGGTGACGCGGCGGTGTTTGGCGCGAAGTACTGGAACAAGTAGGCTGACGGGCGGCGCCCCTCCGGCATTCAGCCGGGCGGAACCGCGGAGGACGCCGAGGGCGCAGAGATTGCGGAGGGAACCCTGAGCCCCGGCATTTATGCCGGGCGGAACCGCGGAGGACGCCGAGGGCGCAAAGATTGCGGCGGGGACCCTGAGCCCCGGCATTTATGCCGGGCGGTCTGCCGTCGGCCGGAGCCACCGGTTGGAAACCGGTGCCACAGCCGGACACTGGTGACAAACCGGTGCCACAACGAGACACCGGTTGGGAACCGGTGCCACAGCAAGACACCGGTTAGGAACCGGTGCAACATGAGGACACCGGTTACAAACCGGTGCCACATACATTTCCCGGCGAACGGCACGGATGCCCGACACGTACCGAACCCATCCCCCCGCGCGACTCCGTGAGCCGGCTTCGGCGCCCTGGATGTACTGGGGACTGGTCCTGCTGGCGTCCCTGGGGCTTGTCCCGTCGCTGCTGCTGCCGGAATGGCGGCACTACCAGGCGCTGTGTATGGCGGATCAGATCGAGCGGGCACAGATCGAGCGGCTGGAACGCGAACTCGCCCGGCAGACCCGGCTGCTGGAAGCCGTGCGCGTGGACCCGGCCGTGGTGTACCGGCTCGCCGAGCGCGACCTGGGCATCCAGATCGAGCCCGGCAGCTATGTATCCGTTGCCCCGATCGGCCCGCCCGCCGACGCCTCCCCGCCGTTGACGCCGGAACCGGTCAAGCCTCCGGCGTGGATCGCCGCCTTCGTCTCCCACCTGCCGGATCTCGACTACGACGCCGTGTTCTGCGAGCCGCAGCCACGGCGGGTGATGATCGTGATGTCCACGGCCGTGCTGTGCGTGGCGTTCGTGCTGTATGGGCGACGGTACAGGGCGACGCCCGGGCCGAGCCGTGCGGGCGACGTGGTCGCCTGAGCCTGGCGCGGAAGCGCCGAGGCGGCCAACGCCCCCGATTCTGACGCCAGCGGAATCCTCACCGCCGGCATCAGCGCCGGCGAGGTTGACTCCGCCGTATGGAGCCCACCGGAGACGTCGCCGCCGGAATCGACTCGCCCGGCATTATTGCCGACACCTTCGACCCCGCCCACGCGACCGTGGATGGCAAAGCCCGCGGCGACCACGAGTAGTGCCGAGACGACCGGACGCCGCCGCGGCCACGCCGCCACCCGCACGGTCACCGCGCACCGGCCGGCCGTCGGGGCGATCGGATCAGGCTTGCTCTTCGCGGGCGGCACGCCCTCATCGTACCGTGGCCCCTGGCTGCAACCAGGCCGGCAGCGGGGAGTGAGGAAACAGGGAGTGAGGGAGTGATGGAGTGATGGAGTGGGGGAGCCAGGGAATGAGGGAGTCAGAGAGTCAGGGAGTGTGGAATGGGAGAGTCAGGGAGTCAGGGAGTCAGGGAAGAGCGCTTGCCGGCGGATATCGCCGCACCCTCCGTTTCTTCTTGCTGAAGCAAATCGCAGCATGATCCGGCGTCGCGCAGCGGCGGCGCCGGAATCATGCAGTCCGTCGATCCGTGTCCGATGCGTCGGGCGCGCCGAGGCGGGCGGGGCGCTGCGACGGACCGGCTACTCCACGACGTTGACCCGGCGTCCGGCGCCGCACGCTGCGTCGCCGGACGCCTGGAGTTCAATCACACGGCTCAATCGCTGCACAAAGTTGAGTCGCAGTCGCTGCTGAGGCCGAACATCGCCGTCGCGTAGGCGGAGAACGTGTCATCGATGAAGATGCTGGGGCTGGACTTGAAATTGTTGGGTCCGCCGCTCACCGACCGCCAGGTCAAATTGCCGGTCGTGCAGAAGGTGTTGTACCGCACCTTGAGCTGGTGGTCGTTGGTGCCGCCGCAGCCGGCCTCCAGCACCACGTCGCCGGTTCCGCGCACGCAGCCGCCGGCGTCCACGACGATCGTGCCGTTGCACTTCTGTAGGCGGATCGCGCAGTAGTCCTTGCAGTTGACGTCCGCGACTTCCCAGTGGCCGGACCCGGTAATGGTCGTGTAGATAAACATCGTGCCGCCGTTTTCGCAGATCCAGTAGGCTTCCGCGCCGCCGCTGGTGGTCTTGGGCCGCGTGGTCAGGCTCAGTTTGACCGGGTCCCAGCCGTCGTAGTCGGCCACCACGAACGAGCGGTTGTCCACCGCCACGGCCACGTTCCCCTTGCCGGCCAGCGTGATCGAGCAGCCTCTGTCGATGGGCGACGAGACGCACTCCGTCTCCAGCACCAGCAGGTCGTCGGCCCCGTTGGCTTCCTGGATCAGCGAGGTGTCTTCGTTCGACATGCGGATGGTGCCCTTGCCGATGAACGTCTGGATACCGGAGATCTTCAGTGTACCGACTATCTCCAGTTCATTGCCGCTTTTCTCCAGGCTTGACGTCCATTCGTCGCCGTCGCCGATGATCAGCGTTCCGCCCTGCTCGATCTTCACGCCCGAGCCGTTGCCGTTGTCGTTGTTGACCACCAGCCGTTTGCAGTAGCCGGTCACGCCGTTCGTGACGTAGGGTATCTTTCCGTTGTCGATCAAGGCCACTTCCGTATTCGTGGGTGGGTGATCGAGACTCCATCTTGTTTGGTCGCTCCAGCTCTGCCCATCCTGTGTACCTTCCCACACGTTCACGATTTCCTGCGCCGTCGCGGCCGGGACGAAGTCCCCGGGCGCCGCCAAGGCGACCAGCAGGATCGCGAACAGAATGACAAAAAGCCTCATCTCGTATTCTCCATGTGCGCGCGGACTCCGCGCGCCGTAACCACCGGATCTTCCGTCAGGCGGTACGTGCCGCCAGCGGTATAACTGAACAAAGGTAATCGGCGGCATCCGTGCCGATGTGTGTGTATCCTTACGGCCCCTGAAAGGCGTTCTGAAACCGGGCGAAGTCGCCCAGGTCCACGTCCCCGTCGTAGTCGAGGTCCAGGAAGCGGCAGTCGCAGAGGCGGTCCACCCGCCCGGGGGCGGTCATGCAGTCGGCGAAGTCCCGGTAGTCGCCAGCGTTGATGGCGCCGTCGAACTGCGAGTCTCCGGTACGGACTCGGCGCAGGAACATGACGCCGTGCCTGCGCTCGGGCGGTCCGTACCCCCAATGCCACACGACTTCGCGCCAGTCATTGACGTCGCCGGAAGAGTGTTGGGCCAACGGATCATCGACCAGCCGGAAAAAGCGCTGGTCTTCGGCTCGGTAGAGCCAACACTGGATGTTGTACTGGCCGGGGCGCCAGAACTGAACATCCCCCAGGTTGTTCAGGTGAGGAACGCCCCCCGAATCGGTCAGCAGCCGTGTCCGGCCGTCCTCCCAGATCTCGATCCCCCCGTCACCGTCCCAGGCAACCTGCCGGCGGTCGTTCGTGGTTGGACCATGAAGTTGGATGCGGGCAGACGGCATCGTCATTCGCTTTCCCTCCGACCAGAATCGGATGTCGGAGGTCCAGGGAATCGCACAGGCGTCCATCCGCACCCACGCCACGTCGCCCAGACCGTTCATGGCGGGCGTGTAATCCTCGCGGTCGTTGCGTTCGCTGATGCGGCGCGTCCTGACGCCATCCCAGAGCAGTAGGTCGCCGATGAAGCAGCCATACTGAGAGCCGCGCCCCCACGCGACCCAGCCCAGATCGTTGATTCTCGGCGTGATCGTCATCTCATCCGGGCCGCACTCGTCCACGATCCACTCGCGACTGTCGCGCCAGAGGATGATCTGATCCTGGTTCGGCGGCAGCGTTTCTCGCGACCACACGATGTCGCCGGCTTCGTTGATCCAGGCCCCGACTTCGTAGACGTCGTTGTCCGTCAACCGAACCAGGCCGCCGTTGTCGTACAGAAAGATTTCCCGGTCGTTGCCGTCGGGACCGTACTGCCAGTCGAATACGATCTGGCCACAGTTGTTGATGCGCGGATAGCGCACGTACCACGGCGACCGGGCGATTTCGATGACTTCGTAGCCCTCTGGGATCTCGGCCTGGGCCCAGACGCCGGCGGGTGGGGCCAGGGCGGCCGCTAACGCAACGACGACATGACATCCGCTGTGGCGAAACACATCTACACCCCTACCCAACCGTCCGCGCCTCGGACCCCCGTCAAGGGACTCTCTCTCTCGGGGACGCGAGCCTGGACGACCCCGTCCCGGTTTCGATTCGCCTATTCTACGAATCATTCATCTCATGCCGGCCGGCGCCCGCGTGGCGCGACTTCGCGCCGCGGGCGCGCCGGCTTCAGTGCGGATCAGCCCGCGCCGCTGCGAGCGATGATCGTCACGCCTTCCGTCACGAACACCTCGCTCTCAGCGGTAAGCACGATCGACTCGCACGACAGTTGCCGAGCGGAAATGCCGTACTGGTTGACGGACCGTCCGCGACCGGCGTTGTCGAACGCCAGGTCGTCGATCGTGTAGTCGCCGTCCAGGCCAATTCCGCTCGTGCTGTCCGGTTTTATGATCGCGTCGTCGTTGGTGGTGAACGGGTAGCAAAGAGCCGTACACGAGGCCGGCCCCGTCCAGTTCGCCTCGTGGCTCCACCTGCCATCGTCGTACTGGTCCCAGTAGTAGGTCGCAGCCCCCGCCGCCGCCACGCCCACCAGCATCACCAGCACCGCGGCGACGATCACTCTCGCCGCCGGCGGACCCTCATCCAACAGCTTTCTCCACTCTGCCATAGCAACCTCTCCTCTATGGGCTCTTACGTCTCCGTCGCGCCGGATGTTCACGGCCATCCGATAACCAGCCGCGGAGGCTGCCAAAGGACCAGCATCGCACGTGCCAGTCCACGCCGGACGAAGTCCACGCCGGACGAAGTCCACGCCGGACGAAGTCCACGCCGGACGAAGTCCATAGTCTTATCCGACAATCACTTATGACTCGAGACGGTCTGTGCGCGGCGCCCGGCCGCGTTTCACTTCGATTCTCAAAACTGGGATGCGCCGAGCACCTTTTTCTCATTCCTGAACGGGCTGAGCGCCCAGTCAAGAGACCTCTCCGCCCGAATGGCGTCGCTCGTTACTATTCCGCCGCCGCGTGGCCGCCAGGCGCCGGCGTTCCGCGTGAAAAGAACACGTACGCCGCGGCGTACAGCGCCAGCGCGGCCAGCCCCGCGGCGCGGAAGCCGGCTGCCATGCCGATGACGGTCGCCAGGGGCGCGGCCACCACCGATGCGAAACCGTTGACTCCCCACGCCCACGGGATCAGCGCCGGCGCTTCGACGTGCAGGCGGGCCAGCCCCAATGGCATGGGAAACCCCATCAGAAGGCCCGCGGGCGCCAGTACGAACACGGTCGCCGCCACTCTGGCTGTCAAAGCCCATCCGCCCGCCAGCCGCGGCGCCCACTCGACCGCCGCCAGCAAGAGGCCGACGCAAGCCAGCAGCAGTACGAACACCGCCCGCACCACCGGCGAGTTTCCCGGCCGCACGCGCTGCGACAGCAGGCTCCCGACGCCGGAAGCGCACAGGAACGTCGAGATGACGACGGCGGCGCTCGTTACCGGGTCGCCGATCAGCCGCGTGACCCGCGCCAGGCACGCAAGCTCGAGCACCAGGTACGCCAGGCCGATGGCGGCGAAGTAGCCGGCCGCAGCGGCGCGGCCGGGCGTGCGGCGGACGTCTGAGATCAACGCCGCCGGCACCAGCGACAGCAGCGCCCCTGCGGCCGCCAGCCCTGCGGCCGCGACCAGGACGAACGGAAACGCCATCTCGACCCGCGTGGTCCACGCATCGCCGAAGGCGGCCCGCAAGCGACCCATCGCCGCAAGCCGGCAGAAGTCATGAAAGAACGGGCGATCGTCGGTGGCCGGACGCAGGGCGAAATCGGAGCGGTCCAGGAACGCATCCGCATCGGACGAAAAGAGCGCCACCGCCGCGTCGTGATATGCCGGTGTGGGCAAGGCGTCCGGCCGGTTGAGTTCGTCGTCGCGGATGCCCGGGAACCAGACGGGCGTCAGCTCACGCCTGGCGACAGCCGCCCGCAGACCGGCCGCCTCCTCCGCCGTCCACGGCGAGCGCTTCACCATGGTGCAGACCGCCAGGTAGTCGCGGACGACGGCGACGTAGTCGGCCGGGTCGTCAACGCCTTGCGCCTTCAGCGCCGCGATGAACGTGGCGAGGATCTTGACGTTGTCGCGCGGCGGCGTCTGGATGCCGCGGCAGGCGAAGAGCACGCCGTCGGGGGTGAGCCGCGCCAGGCACGCCCGCACGCCCTCCACCGTCATCAGGTCGTCCTGCCCCAACCCGGCCAGCCCGCCGGACCCGGCCGCGGAGCCTTCCAGCAGAGCCAGTTGGATCACGTCGTGGCGTTCCTGCTGCCGATCGACGAACTGCCGCGGCTCGGAAACCTGTACCGACACGCCCTCGCGATCGAAGACGCCCCCCCCCAACGCCCGCAGCGGGCCGCGCCACAAGCGCACGACGTTGGTGTCGGGCTGCACCACCGTGACCCGGGCCGCGCCGCGCCGCAGCGCCAGCCAGACGTTGGCGCCCGACGACTCGCCCAGCAGCAGCACGGAGGCCGCCGGCGGCGCCATCGCGTAGGGCAGCGCCATCAGCGTGTGTTCGACCGGCTCGGCCTCCTCCAGCCCGGCGACGTTCAGGACGGATCCGGCCCAGTGTCCGTCCACCGTCAGAACGCTCAGCCGCGGCGGCGAAGCGCCCACCGCCAGGAAGGGCAGATCGTGAAACACGTCGCCGGCCCAGGCCCGCGCGTCGGAGCGCGGCCCGAACGCCGCGCCGATCTGCCGGGCCGAGCCTTGCTCCACCAGCCGTAGCACGTAGGCGCCATACTTGTCGCGGTCCTGCGCGATCGTCTTCGGCAGCAGCGCGATGACGGCCGCGTAAGCCAGCACCGCTGCACCGCGCGCGAGTACGCTGCGGCTGAATGACCGTGCGCGATGCTCCGCAATCAGCGAGCCGCGGGCTTCAGCCCGCGCGGGTGCTCCGTGCGTAGACCGGCCGCCAATCGCGCCGGCTGGGTCAGGCGGGCAGTGCCCGGCTTCGGTGTGAATCTCGCTACGCGACTCCGCGCGGGCTGAAGCCCGCGGCTCGCTCCTGGGACCGCCAAGCTCCAGCCTGGCGGCCGAGGAACACGACGTTCGCGCACGCCTGTGCGGCGGAAGCACGAGGGCCGACAGCAGCGCTGCCGCGCCCGCCAGCGCCGGCAGGTACGCCGCGGGAACCGCCAGCATGGCGGCCGTGGCCAGCCCCCCCCCGGCCGCGCTGCCGGCGAGATTCGCGGCGTAGATGCGTCCGACGCGGTCTTTGCCGGCCATCAGCGCCAGCCCGATGGCCGCCCCGCTGAAAAAAAACGGGATCATCAGCAGCAGCCAGCACAGCGCCCACGCCGCCAATTGCCGCCACAGCAGGGCCGGCACCCATCGCGCCTCGACCGGGACGTGCAGCGCCAGCGCCGTACACAGCGGGATCGAGAAGGCCGTCGCCAGCATGGCGGCCCTCAGCACGGCGGCGTCATGCCGCAGCACGCGGCGCCGGGTCAGCGTCAGCACCGTCCCGCTGGCGGCGAAGCCCAGCATGGCAATGCTGATGACGATGAAGGCGAAGTGGTGCCAGCTCGCCACCAGGAGGATGCGCATCAGGCTGATCTCGAAGCCCAGGCACGCGGCCGAGACGAGGAACACGCCCATGTCGAAACGGAAATCTGCGATGGGGGAGGATCGCTCGGAAAAGGCAGGCAGGTTCCCTGCACCGCCATGGGCCGCCCCCCTCCCCGGAGGCTCGCTCATTTGTCGTCCCCGCGCGTCAGCGGCACGAAGTTCACCGGCATGATCGTGCGGCTGGTGCGGCGGCCTTCCGCGTCCTTTTCGATCACCACCAGCCGCTGCACCTCCTTGGGGCTGCCGATGGGGATGACGATGCGCCCGCCCGGAGCGAGTTGCTCCCACAGCGGCGGCGGCAGATGCCCGGCGGCGCACGTGACGATGATGCCGTCGTACGGAGCGTGTTCCGGCCAGCCGTGGTAGCCGTCGCCGAAGCGGGAGTGGACCTCCTTGTAGCCCTCGTCGTCGAGCGTCTTCCTGGCGGAAGTCGCGAGTTTTTCGATGATTTCCATGGAGTAGACGTGGTGAGTCAGATGCGCCAGCACGGCCGCCTGGTAGCCCGAACCAGTGCCGATCTCCAGGATCTTCGAGTCCGGCTCGACCGCCAGCAGTTCCGTCATCAGCGCCACGATGTAGGGCTGAGAGATGGTCTGGCCTTCGCCGATCGGCAGCGGTGAGTCGGCGTAGGCCGTGTGGCGGCTGTGCGACGGGACGAACACGTGTCGCGGCACGGCCCGCATCGCGGCCAGCACGTCGGCGTCTTTCACCTGCGGCCGGTCGCGGGGAAACTCGATCTGCCGGTTCACCATCCGCTCGCGCTCCTCGACGCGCTGCGCGGCGGACTTCGGCTGGATCGACGGGCGCTCCTTGTACTTGGGGGTCGGGGTGGGTTGTGCTGCGGGCGGCTGAGGGGTGTCGTCCTGCGGCGCGGCCAAGTCCGATTTCAGTGGTTTGTATCCGGGCTGCGACGGTGGCCGGGCAGGTTCCGGCTCGCTCCAGATCGCGCCCGGCGCTAGCGCGACCGCGAGGATAATCGCGGCGGCGCATACGGCCAGACGCAGACGCGGCACACCGCGGCCAGGCGGTTGTGAATCGGACCCTCGCGGACGGCAAGACCGCCGACCTGGGCTAAGAAGCGTGCTCATCTCGACCTCCGTTGCCCCCGGGGCGAATGAACGCACCGCCGAGTTCCATGCCACACGGGCGGGCGGCGGTGTACACACGTCGACATTATAGACGAAACGGCCGGAAAACGCCTGCGCCCGCCCGCGGCGTGCAAGGCCGGCAAAGCCGCAAGCGCGCGTCGGGTCAGCCAGGACATGCCCCGCTGCGAACGGCTTTGTGCGAGGTCACTCGATCTCCGAAATGATGTGCCTCGGATCGCGCGGGGCGAGCGTCTGGTGGGTGCAGTCGGCGACAAGGTCCAGGTCTTCCATCACGATCGCGCCGATCAGGGCGGACTCGCGGCCGGGTTCCACGATGGCGTTGAAGACGCTGCTGCGTCCCAGATAGGTCAGGTGAATGCCGCCGACCATGCGGCGCTGCGCGGTGCGTCCGTCGGCATAGCGCACGGCCGTGTCGCCGACGTCGGCGAGACCCAGTTGCGCAGCGACCGGTTCCGGCAGCACCAGCCGCGTCGCTCCGGTGTCCACGACGCCACGTACGCACACTCTTCGGACGTCCGACGGCGGAAGAAATCCTTCGCTTGCCAGGTCGAGATCCTTGTTGTTGGCCAGTTCGATCTCGACCGAAAAGCGTCCCATCGTGTCATCCCTGGTCATCATACATGGCTCCTGACGTCGTCGCGAAGCGCCCTGATGGTACCATGCCGCACGGCGGACGACCACGCGACGACCGCACGACCGCACGACGCCGGGTGCGTGACAGCATCGGCGGATCGCCCTGGGACCGCCCGGCGGCAGCCCGGGGGCAGCGGGGAAAGGTTCCGCGGCGTAAGGCCGCACTCACCGGGGAACGCCGGGCGGGCTTCAAGCCAGCGGCTTGCTCAGGAGAACTCTCGACTCCGTCACGCACCCGGGGGTTGGAGCCTCGCTCTTCTACACAAGTCTGCGCGGCAGGCGGCCCATGCGGCCAGTGAGGCTGGAAAACGCCTCCCGCTACCGGATGCTGCCTGCCCCGAAGGCG
>QZJT01000084.1 GCA_003597935.1 Phycisphaerales bacterium
TTCCGATTGGCCGGTCGCTTACGCTCGCGGTTCGGAGTGGCCGGTCGCTTACGCTCGCGGTTCCGATTGGCCGGTCGCTTACGCTCGCGGTTCGGAGTGCGGCAACTCGACGTTGCATCGCGCCCCCTCCCCATTTCCCTGACTCCCTGACTCCCTGACTCCCTTAATCCCTTAATCTCTTAATCTCTTACTCCCTTAATCCCTTAATCCCTTAATCCCGCACTCCCTTACTCCCTCACGCCCTTCTTACCTTATGAACATGAACTCCCGCGTATTGATGAGGGCCCAATGGACGTCGGCCCAGCGCGCGGGATCGCTGCCGGGGCCGCTGACATACGACGTAGCAGCGTCCAGTTCCGGGCGGGTCGGCTCGCGGCCGAGGGTGCTGACGAACAGCTTCCGCACGGCCAGCGAGGCCGAATCGCCCGCGGCCAGCCAACGGCGGACGGGATGCGCGTCGTGTAAGCGGACGGCGTTGTTGAGGAACGGCCCATTCAGCAGCTCCAGCGCCTGCTGAATGGTCACTTCGGTGTCGCGCTGGTGCAGCGTCTGGCGGTCGTGGCCGTGGAACGTGCCGATGAACGACGACGCCGGCCGCGGATAGGACTGGTCAAACGCTCTTTGATACATCGGCCGGTCCGACCCGAACAGTCCGCACGAGACCAGGATCGAGTCGTGCAGTTGCTCCGCCGTCAGCCGCCGCAGCGGCATGCGCTCGAAGAACGCCTCCGTGTAGACGTTCCGTGGAACTACGCCGCGTGTAGTATCGAGTTGATAGGTCCGCGACGTGCAGATCAGCCGGATGACGTGTCTGAGGTCGTATCCGTTGTCGATGAACTCCCGCGCCAGCCAGTCGAGCAACTCCGGGTGCGACGGCGGATTGTCGGCGCGGAACTCATCGACCGGCTCGACCAGCCCGCGGCCCATGAGCTTCGCCCAGACGCGGTTGACCGCCACGCGGGCAAAGTAGGGGTTGTCCGCAGCGGTCAGCAGCTCCGCCAGGGCTGCCCGGCCGGCGCCCGACGCCGATTCCGCCCCCGTCACGAAACTCCCGGCGCCGGTTCCACTCATTACCGTCTCCAACTGCAACTGAACCGGCCGGCCGCGAACGAGGACCGTCCGCGCTTCGGCGTTGCGGACCCGCGTGCCGCGCCAGAAGTCGCGCATGCCGAGGAAGTCCGACTGCAGCCAGGGCTCGAAGGGGTGGTCGTGACACTGGGCGCACGCAAGCTGCGTGCCCATGAACGCCTGGGCGACGGTGATGGTCAGTTCATCCGGGTCGGAGCGGTGGCCCAGTACGAATGCGGCGGCCGGGTCATCTTCGGTGGTGCCTTCGGCGGTGATGAGGCTTCGGACCCAGCGGTCGTACGGCACCCCGTCGGCCAGCACGTCCCGGAGGTAATCGCGCAGCGCGAAGGGTTCGGCCCCGCGCGTCTGCGACTGCTCGCGGAGCAGATCGCCCCAGAAGACGGTCCAGTGCTCGGCATATTGGGGCGACGCCAGCAGGCGATCGACCAGCTTGCCCACTCGCGCGCCCCGGTCGGCGTGAAGGAACGCATCCACCTCTTCGACGGTCGGGACGACGCCCGCGATGTCCAGGAAGATCCGCCGCACCAGGTCCAAGTCGGTCGCGAGTTTGGCCGGCCGCACGGCGAATCGACGCCATTTGTCGGCGATGAACTGGTCGATCGGGTTGTTCGCCTGGCCGGCGACGCGCGGCGGGGCCGGCGGCTCGGGCGGAAGCGGGTCGATCGTCTTTTGCCGGTTCGGTCCGTCGTATCGCGGCGGCTCCGCGGCGGCGCGGAACATCCACAACCCGGCCACAGCCAGGCCGGCGGCGGCGATAGCGACGGCGCGATCGGGCATGACGAAGCGTCTCCGGTCCTCAAAGGATTATACGCCTGATCGCCCTGAAACGTGCGTCGCGGTGGAAAAAAACCGGCTGAAGCTAGTTCTGCCAGAGCCCCGGCATTCGTGCCGGGCGGACACCGGGTGGAAGCCGCTTTCCTATCGCTGCCGCCGTGGGCAGTGCTTGCCGAATGGACAGCATGGACTCGATGGACCGCATGGACGACCACCCCAGTGGGGCAGCGTCGGCCACCCGCCCGGCACGAGTGCCGGGGCTCTGAGGTGGCTCTCGGATACTACTCCCCGGGCGGGCAGGGCTGGCCGACGGAGGATATCTCGCGGCTGCGGAATCGCAGGACGCCGGCGCCGGCGAGCAACGGTCCGGACGTGCAGAACTGCTGATCGATGAGCATCGTGCCGGTCAACAGTTCGATGCGGCCGGTCAGGTTGGATAGGGCTCGTCGCACCCAGATCCGGGAGGCGTCTCCCTGGTGGATGCGCCAGTCGGCCTCGCCGGTCACGTCGCATTTGACCAGCAGCATGCCGCCGTCGCGGGCCTGCCACTCGCCGGAGCCGGACTTGGGTTTGCCGGCCAGCACCAGCGGGCGCTGCGCATCGGTCGCCCACACCCAGGCGTGATTGTCGAGGCGGACCCGTATCTCGCCGTCGCCATAAATGCGCGGCGGCGTGGGGCCGGGGCCCGGCGCTCGAACGAACGACAGGATCGGATCACGGTCCGGCGGCCGGGTGATCCGTCCGTATGACATCTCGATGCCGGTCGCCTTGCCCGATATCGTGAGGTCCTCAGCGATGATGAGCGTGGCAGGCGCGCCGGGCGCGCCGGCCAGTTGGAGCGTGCCGATGATCAGCAGGCTGTCCGCATGGATTGTCAGCGAGGCGCCCGCCTCGACGCGCAGGACCCCGCTGTTGCGCACGTCGAAGCTGCGGCATTCGGCGACGTCCCAGATCCGGCAGGTCGCACCCACGGGGATGATCACGTCGTCTTCCAGGTCGGGCACCCGTTGGGTGGACCAGTTCTCTTTTTCATGCCACGCCCCGTCGGCGACCTGAAACTGAAGCGTCTGGGCCACGGCGGCCGAGGCGAACGTCAGGCAACCGAGCGCCGCCGCTGCACGGCGCTTGACGATCGTGAGCCGAGGAGCGGCAACGAGCGTCATGGTCGCCGGTACCCGGGCGTGCCGGACTGACATGGGGGTTCGTCGTGCGCGCATGGAAGTCCTTTCAGTGAGCAGTTCGGCATCAGCAGCGCGACCGGCTACGGCGACTGTTTTGAGCGCAGCGCTCGCCGCTGCCATCGAGCAGTGGGGGCGACGTACCCACCGACTCTTCTCCGTCCGAGGTGGTACACACCCTTACACCTGATAACCCCGTGCCGCTCCCCGCCAGCGTAAACGTGAACTCGGTCGTTCAACGGCCTGTCGGTTCTTGTGGGCTGACCCTTCTCAATACAATCGGTCATTTGCGACGATCGGTGTAGCGCCGCGCCCCGACTGGAGTCTCTGCCTTACCCGCCACGGCGCCACGTCGCCCATGAAAACAGGGCGACCGGTCCACCGACCGGCCGCCCTTTGACTCCTGCGTGAATGATCAGCCGCGGCGCCGCCGCTCGACGAGTGAACGCCGGCGCACCAGCCGCTTACGGACAGGGCGACTCGCACTGACCGCAACCGACCAGCTTCGCCACGATGTGGCAACTGCCACCCTCGTGGCAGGGCACGGACACCTTGAGCTTCTTCTTGCAGTCCTTCTCGGTCTCGCAACGGCCGACGCAGAACCTGTCGCCGCGCTCATACTCGCACTTCTGGCACACCTCGCCGCACAGACCGCCGAGGCGCTTGACCTTGGCGACGACGTAGATGCAACGGTCTTCCTGCGGCTTCGGGCACTCGATCTGGTCGCAGTGTACGCCCTGGTGCCACTCGCCGCCGCGGGCGCGGCAGTCTTCGAAGTTCGCTTCCACGCATGTCCCGTCGGGCAGACAGCAGGCCCATTCATCCTGTCTGGGGCACTCGATCTCGTTGCACAGCACACCCTCGTGCCATTCACCACGGCGATTGACGCAAGTCTCCTTGTCGGTCTCGACGCAGGATCCGTCCGGCAGGCAGCAGGCCCATTCCTCCGGCAGAATCGGGCAGCGCACCTCGTCGCAGTGCAGCCCTTGCCGCCAGTCGCCGCGCTTGTCGGCGCACTCCTCGCGCGTCGCCTCGACGCAGGTGCCGTCGCGCAGGCAGCAGGCCCAGACTTCCGGCTCGTTGCAGTTCACCTCGTTGCAGGTGCGGCCCTCGAAGAAGCGACCGTTGCGCCCGTCGCAGGTCTCCTTGTCGGTCATGGTGCACGGGGCGCCGGGAATGCAGCAGGCCCAGATGCGCGGCTTGCACTCGATCTGGTTGCAGTGGACCCCGAAATGAAACGCGCCGCCCTGGGCGGCACATTCACGGCTGTTGGTCTCGATACACTGCCCGTCGGGAAGACAACACGCGTAGCGAAGCTGTTCGCAGGGCACGTCTTCGCAGCGCCGCTCCGGGAAGAACACGCCTCCCTTGGCGGCGCAGGTCCGCTCGTCCGTCTCCTCGCACGTGCCGTCGGGCAGGCAGCAGGCCCCGGGCACCTGGGCCGGCACCGTTCGCGCCGCCATCAGCAGCACCGACGTCAACAACACCAACTGAACTTTTCTGAGCATGGTCTCATTCTCCCCAAAAAGAACTGGGCTTCGGACATGAGAACCGCCCCGACACAGGGACGATGGGCGCGTGCGTGCGCCTTCTCCGGGGGATACACCCGGAATCGGCGCGCGATGCTCAGCCTGAGCGGGAACGATCCGAAACAGACCGCCATTGTAGCGGCGGTGCGGGGTGAAAAGCAAGGCTGATGGACCTCATGGACCTTATGGACTGAATGGACTGAATGGACTGGATGGACTGGATGGACTGAATGGACTCGGTGCGCTGCGGCGGGCGTAGCTCACGCGGGCGGGCGCGGCTCACGCAGACGGGTGTAGCGTACGCGGGCGGGCGTGGCTCACGCAGGCCGGTGTGGCTTACGCTGGCGGCAGGAACACCTCTGCCAGCGTGCAACGGACGCTTCCCCCGCCGCATTCGAGCGTCGGAATCGAGACCGGCAGCAGCGTGGCGGCGGCGGCGAGCAACCGCCGCTGCTGGTCGTCGAGGACGTCAAGCGCCCGCCGCGACAGCACCAGCACCGGCCCGTCCCGGCCGCACAGCTCCAGCACGTTGCAGGCGAAATCGTGGACCTGGTCGTTCGTCATGCAGATGACGGTCCGGCCGCCGGATTCCAGATGGCGGCGCAGGTTTTCGCGCTCGCCGGCATCGGGGACGGTGTCCAGCCCGACCACGGCCACTCCGGCGCCGATCGCCAGCATCACGTTGGTGTGGTAGATCGGCCCGCGCCGGCCCATGGCGTGGAACGTCACCGGCTCGTAGCCGAAGTCCGAGCAAAAGCGGCCCAGCAGCGTCTCGTGGGTGCGCGAGCTGATCGCCGCGTAGCACCGCCGGCCGGGGCGGTCGAGCACCATGCTGCCGGTCCCTTCCAGGTACGCGCCGCGCCCCTCCCAGACGGAATAATCCACCACGCGATTCACCTGGAACCCGGCCGCCTCCAGAAACGGCACGACGTCCCCACGCCGCTCGATCCGCCGGTTGAGCGCCTCCATCGGATAGAAGACGACGCTGCCGTCTTCGTGGGTGGTGATCCAGTTGTTCGGGAACACCGCGTCCGGCTTGGGCGGATCGGGCGTGTCGTCCATCACCAGCACACGAACGCCGCCGGACCGCAGCGCGGCTACTACCGCGTCAAACTCGGCAACCGCCCGGGCGCAGAGGTCGGCTCCGGCCGATGTCGGCGCCTCCTGGTACTCGTTGCTGGCCGCAGTCTGCACGTTCACGCCGAACACGGCCGGCCGAATCATCAGGACGGTGTCGGTGGTCTGAGGGGAGACCTTCGACCTTCGCTGTTCGACCTTCGACATGAGACCTTCGACCTTCAACCTTTGACCTTCGACCTTGGATCTTCGATCTTCGACCCTCTTATCCCGGCGCCTTCACCGGCAGCCGCACGGTGAACGTCGCCCCATGGCCCGGCGTGCTGTCCACGCCGATGCTGCCGCCCAGGAAGTGCGTCAGCTCGCGCGTGATCGCCAGGCCCAGGCCGGTGCCCTCGAACTCGCGCGTCTTTGAGGCGTCGAGCTGGTGGAACTTCTCGAACACCAGCGCGAACTTGGCCGGGTCGATGCCCGGGCCGCTGTCACGGACCGACAGGTGGACGTAGCCGTCGCCGTCCGCGGCCGCCTCCACCGCGACCTTGCCCTCCGCCGGCGTGAACTTCACCGCGTTGCTGAGCAGGTTGTAGAGGATCTGCTTGAGCTTACCCGCGTCGCTGTCCATCGGCGGCAGCTCGCCGGCCACCGTCAGTTGCAGGTCGATGTTCTTCTTGTCCGCCTGCGGCCGGATAAAATCGACCGAGTCCCGGCACACGTCGGCGGGCGAGAAGACGGAGCGGTGCAACTGCATCCGTCCGGCCTCCATCTTCGCCAGGTCGAGCAGATCGTTGATGATCTCCAGCAGCGCCCGGCCGCTGACCAGAATGTTGCCGGCGTAGCGGCGGCCGCGTTTGGCGTCCGGCTGCGGAGAATCCCACAGGTCGCGGCTGAGTTCCGCAAAGCCGATGATTGACGCCAGCGGCGTCCGCAGTTCATGGCTGACGTTGGCCAGGAACTCGCTCTTGACCCGGTTGGCCTCGTACAGTGCGACGTTCTTCTCCCCCAGTTCGCCCAGCCGGACGTCCAGCGAGCGGTTGACGTTGTAGAGGTGGGTGAGCATATCGTCGAAGGCCTGACCGAGCTGCTGAAACTCGTCGCCGGTGTGCAGGTCGGCACGGACGGTCAGGTCGCCCCGGGTCACCTGCTCGGCCACCCGGCGCAGGGCGTTGACGGGCGAGAGCACCAGCCTCTGGGTGACCAGGTAGAAGATCAGCGCCGCCACCGCCACGCCGGCCGCGCCGCTGAGGCCGGTGACGACGAGAATCCACACTCGCTGGGCGCGAAGCTCGGCCGGCACCGGCAGGGCCACGTCCACCACGCCCAGCAACTCCCCCGGGCGGGGGTCGGTGGCGGTCGCCCGCACGGCCATGGCCAGCCGAAACGTCTCGCCGTCGCCCTTCAGGTCCGGGTAGGTCGTCTCGGTCGGATGGGTGCGAAGGTAGGCGACGGCGTCGTGCAGGAATCCCTGTCCGCTGACGGACTTGAGAAGCTCGATCTGCTCGACCGTCAGCAGCCGGGGCGCCTCGCAGTCCAGTCCGAGACCCTTCTTATAAAGGGGCCAGCGTTCGGCCAACAGCCGCTGCGGCTCCTGCCAGTCGGAGCCGCCCACGTCGAGCAGGTGGTCGTAGCCGATCTGGGCCACGCGGGACGCCTGCAGCCGCAGGGCGTTGTCGTTCTGGGCCCGCATCATGACGGTGGGGAACACGAGCGTGACGACGACGATGACCACCACGGCGCCGCCGAACAGCAGCGTCATGCGGCGCGACAGCGAAGCCTTCCATCGGTTGGGCCGGGTCATGGGACGGCGCCTGGGTGGCCGTGGCGGTCGGGTCCGATCGGTCCGGCGGATTCGACTGCACCGCTGCGACCCGTTTTGTGGTATGTTCCCGGCGGCGGAGCGTCAAGACTGGGCCGCCCGCGGGGCAGGTGTTGTCGCCCGCGGATCGCCGTGTTCGCTCGCGTCCGACGGACCGGGCCGAGTTGGGAGGTCGACAGTGCGGATCAAGATATTCTGTGCGCCGGGGAACCATCGCGACGATTTCATCGCCGTGGAAGAGCAGGTCAACGAGTGGCTGGCCAGCGAGCGGCCGACCGACGTACACATCACCAGCGCCGTCAACGAGATGGGGCGCGACTCCGCCCAGGGATCCTTCATGCTGACGCTGGTGGTCCAGTACGAGCCGCGCACCGGGAATTGATGTGGCGCCGGTTTTCCACCGGTGGTCCGGTGTGGCACCGGTTTTCAACCGGTGGACCGCCCGGCATGAATGCCGGGGCTCTGAGTGTGACACCGGTTCTCAACCGGTGGACCGCCCGGCATGAATGTCGGGGCTCTGAGTGTGACACCGGTTCTCAACCGGTGGACCGCCCGGCGTGAATGCCGGGGCTCTGAGTGTGGCACCGGTTTTCAACCGGTGGTCCGCATGGTTGTTCACACGTGAAAACCATTCTGAACTACATGAACGGCGAGCTGACGCCGCCGGCCGGGGGCCGCTACCTGGACAACGAGGATCCGTCCACGGGGAAGGTCTATTCGCGCTGCCCGGACAGTGGTGCGGAGGACATCGAGCGGGCGGTCGCGGCCGCCGAAGCCGCGTTTCCGGCGTGGTCGAACACGTCGGCGGAAATGCGCGGCCGCGTCATGTCGCGGATCGCCGACCTCATCGAGGCCAACCTGGACCCGTTGGCCGAGGCTGAGTGCATCGACAACGGCAAGCCGATCACGCTGGCCCGCAAGGTGGACATCCCGCGGGCAGCCGCCAACTTCCGCTTTTTCGCCGGCGCGATCCAGCACGCGGCCTCCGAGGCCCACATGACCGACGGCCTGGCGCTGAACTACACCCAGCGCCGCCCGCGCGGCGTGGCCGGGCTGATCTCGCCGTGGAACCTGCCGCTGTATCTGCTGACGTGGAAAGTGGCCCCGGCGATCGCCACCGGCAACACGGCCGTGGCCAAGCCGTCGGAAGTCACGCCGATGACGGCGTTCCTGTTGTCACAGCTCTGCACCGAGGCCGGCCTGCCGCCGGGCGTGCTCAACGTCGTCCACGGCCGGGGGCCTGCGGCGGGCGCGGCCCTGGTGGCCCATCCCCGCGTGCCCACGATCTCGTTTACCGGCGGCACGGTCACCGGGGCAGCGATCGCATCCACCTGCGCTCCCATGTTCAAGCGGCTGTCGCTGGAGCTGGGGGGGAAGAACCCTAACGTCATCTTCGCGGATGCGGACCTCGATCAGGCAGTGGCCACGTCGATGCGCAGCTCGTTCGCCAATCAGGGGCAGATCTGCCTGTGCGGGTCGCGCATTCTGGTCGAGCGGCCGGCCTTCGAGCCGTTCGTCGCCCGGCTGGTGGAGGGAGCGTCGAAGCTCTCCGCGGGTGATCCGCTCGACCCCGCCACCGAGCACGGGGCGTTGGTCTCACGCCCGCACATGGAGAAAGTCCTCGCCTGCATCGAGGTGGCCCGCCGGGAAGGGGGAGAAATCCTGTGCGGAGGGCGTCGCGTCCAGCCTCCCGGTCAGCGCTGCGCCGGAGGGTATTTCATCGCCCCAACGGTCATCACCGGGCTGGGGCCGTCGTGCCGCACCAACCAGGAAGAGATCTTCGGACCGGTGGTCACGGTGGCGCCGTTCGATGACGAGCAGGAGGCGGTGGCCAGCGCCAACGAAACCCGTTACGGCCTGTCGGCGACGGTCTGGACGCGCGACCTGGCCCGCGCCCATCGCGTGGCCGGCGCGATCCAGTCGGGCACGGTGTGGGTCAACTGCTGGCTGCTGCGCGATCTGCGCGTCCCCTTCGGCGGCATGAAACACAGCGGCCTGGGCCGCGAAGGCGGCGAAGACTCCATGCGATTCTTCACCGAACCGAAAAACGTCTGCATCGGAATGCGGTAGAGGGAACGAGGGAACAGCCGATCTCCCTGCAGCTTCTTCCATCGAGTCCATACAGTCCATCCAGTCCATTCAGTCCATCGAGTCCATCAACCCCCCCCCAAGCGCCATGACCACCCACGAACACCCACACACCATCTACAGCGACAAGGCCCCCGAGCCGGTCGGGCCTTACCCGCACGCCCGCCGCGTGGGCAACCTGCTCTTCCTGTCCGGCGTGGGGCCGCGCCAGCGCGGCAGCCGCGCCATCCCCGGCGTGACGCTGGACGCCGCCGGCCACGTCATCGACCACGACATCGAAGCGCAGTGTCACGCCGTCTTCGAGAACGTCCGGGCGATCCTCGAGGCCGCCGGATCGCACTGGGAACGTATCGTCGACGTCACCGTGTTTCTGACCGACATGAAGCGGGACTTCCCCACGTTCAACCGGATCTACGGCGAGTATTTCAAGGTCAACCCGCCGGCGCGCACCACGGTCGAGGTCAGCGCCCTGCCCACGCCGATCGCCGTGGAGCTGAAAGTCATCGCGACGGTCGACTGACCGCGCCTGCGCCGCCGCCGTCCGCCCTCCCGTGAGTGAGCGGTCTCGGATGAACGCGGAACAATCCGAGCCGCGACCGTCAGGGAGCGGCCCCATCCGAGCCGCGACCGTCAGGGAGCGGCTTACAACTCGCGCGACGTTCCCGTTGTGACAGCCGCTCACAACAGCCCAGGCCCCTCCCTCACGGTCGGGGTTCGGTTTCGCACTGCAACGGTCACACTCGATCCGACCGGTGACCCGCAGCGAGCGGTTTGCAACTCGCGCGACGTTCCCGTTGTGACAGCCGCTCACAACAGCCCAGGCCCCTCCCTCACGGTCGGGGTTCGGATTCGCACTGTAACGGTCACACTCGATGCGACCGCCGACCCGCAGCGAGCGGCTCGATGCCTACGGGCAGTTCACGCTGATCGGATTCACGCACCCGTCCGGATCCACCAGTTCCACGCGGGTCGATCCGTTGAAGCAGCAGGTGACCATCTTCGCCGCCTTGCCGTCGATGGGCACGTCGATCGGGTTGCGGTCCGCGACCTTGATGCTCACGATCCGCCCGTCGTAGCGGTCGTCGCGGAACTTCACCACCACCTTGAGCAGCCCGCCGTTCTTGCACTTACCCTTGAACTTCTTGACGTTGTCGCAGATGCACGCCCGCTCGCAGGCGACGCCCTCGCCGAGGAACTCCGCGTCAGGAATGCCGTTGCACTCGCGCTCCAGCAGTTGTCGGCACTCACTGTCGCTGACGCAGCAGGCGCCGGTCAGCGGGCACTCGAACGTCTCGCACTCCTTGCCGAAGTAGTACCGGCCGCCCTGGCTGGCGCACTCGTCCGGCAGCAGATCATCGCAGCCACCGTCGCCGAAGCAGCAGGCCGCCGGCTCCGGTTCGGCCGCGATCACGCCCGAAACGACCAAAGCGTAGTCGGCGTCGACCTGCGGCGTTTCCGGGTGCGAGTCGCGGTTCACCTCATCGGCGCTGACCTCGATCTGCCACGTACCCGGCTCCGGATCCTGCACCCAGACGTTCTCGACCGTGTCCTTGGTGTTGCGGCTGCCGCCCGGTGTGGACCAGTTGCCGTCCAGCAGGCCGACGTTGCCGTGGTAGATGACGCCCGACGGCGACGTGACCTGCAGTGACAGGTCGTTGATACGGTGCTGATTGGTGGAGGTGGTGCCGGCCAGGT
>QZJT01000069.1 GCA_003597935.1 Phycisphaerales bacterium
GGGCGCCGTCATCGCCGACATGGCCAGGGCGCTTCTCTTCGGGGCTTCGACGTTCGCGGAAGCGTTGACCGCAGCGCCCTGCTCGATCCAGGTGCGGATCTGCGTCAACGATTTCTCGTCGATCTTCGAGCGCAGCGGCGGCATGTTCGGCTCTTCCTGATGGCTGACCAGCCGCCAGAGGCGGCTGCCGTCCGGATCGCCGGGCACGATCACCGCGCCGCTGGCGCCGCCCTGCACGGCGGCGGCGTAGGAGTCGAGAACCAGACCGCCTTTGGCCTTGTCGGGATTGTGACAGGAGACGCAGTTCTCCAGGAAGACGGGGCGGACGTGGTCGTCGTAGGTGACGCGGGCCGCCGCCGCGTCCGGCCCGGGGGGGGGCGACGGCGCGGCGGGTGCGGCGGCATCGGGCGTTTCCGACGTCATGGGCCTGGACGCCGTTTCGGCCTCGGCGGACATCTGCGTCTGTCCATCGCGCGGATCAGGCGGTGTGGCCGCGGGCGGCGCGGCCTCGGGCGCCGTCGCGTCCGCAGGCGGCGCGGGCGCCGGTGGGGGGGGAGGCGCCGGTGGGGGCTCAGCAGTCGCGCCCTGCGCCGGTGCGGGCGGCGGCGGGGCGAGGATCCTCAGGATGGCGATGCGGCCTTCGAGTGCCGCCTGCCTGGCGTGGATATCGGCGAGTTCCCTCTCGAGCTGGTCGATACGCTGTTGGAGCGAGATCCGCTCTGCCTCGAGTTTCGTGAGGTGCTCGGCCAGTTGCGCCGGATCGATCCGGGCCAGTGCATCGAGCAGGCGGTCGAGCGGCGACGCATCGGGCTGATCGGGCGCGGGGGAAGGAGAGGTCGGCGGTTGTGGTGGTGCGGCGGTTGAATCCTGGGCAAAGACGGGCGCCGCGGGGAAGAACAAGATGCCCGCGGCCACGAGAGTCTGCGCCGCAGCGGCATATCCAATGAAGCGCCGGCAGCGAGCCGCGGGCTTCCCGCAGCGAGCCGCGGGCTTCAGCCCGCGCGGAGTGCCCGTCGGTGAGGTGGACACGACCCGCAGGCGCCAACCCGCGCACGCCATCCAGAGATCCGGAAGAGTTGGGCCCCTTCGATCATGTTGACTGCGAGGATTGGAGAACTGGGCGCGGGCGTCGGCGATTCGGGTGCGGACAATGGGGATTCGTGTGCGGACGCCCGGGATTCGACTCTGCCCGCGCGGATCGCCCGGAGGGCGCACGGTCGTAGCCAGGGGCTTCAGCCCCTGGGAGACGTGCCCTCCTATTCCTCTGCCGCCCGGAGGGCGCACGGTCGTAGCCAGGGGCTTCAGCCCCTGGTAGACGTGCCTTCCTATTCCTCTGCCGCCCGGAGGGCGGACGAGATTCTCCGGCCGCGCCCCGTCCGCCCTCCGGGCGGAAAGGCCGGGGGGGGGCATGCACCAGGGACTGAAGTCCCTGGCTACGATCGTGCGCCCGCTGGGCGAATAGAACGGCGCCGGCGTTGCAACCGGGTCGTCCGCGCCGGCTGAAGCCTGCGGCTCGCAGGGCACCGCGCGGGCACAAGCCCGCGGCTCGGGGGCGTCCGCCCGCCATGAATGGCGGGGCTCGGGTCTGTCAATGGTTGAACACGAATTCCTGCGCGTTGAGCACGGCCCAATACACATCCTGCATTCCCTTTCTGACATCGCCGGCCGATTCAACGTATTTCAATGCCGTCTGGCGTTCGGAGTCAGTGGGCATCCGGCACAGGGCGGCGACGTACAGGTCGTCCACGAATTCGCCAGGCGCCTTGCCCGCCGCCAGGCCCTGCTCCAGCCGCCCCCCCCCAGCTTTGATCTTGCTCCACACCGTCTCCCCGTTGATCAGGTGCAGCGCCTGTGACAGCGTCGGTTCGCTGCGGCGCTCGCAGGTGCAGGCGGTCTGCCGGGCGGGGCGACCGAACGTGGTGAGGAAGTAATTCCCCGCGTCCGCGTCGGCCACCTCGACCGCCCGCGCCCCCAGCGGCAGGCCGCGGAACTTCTCCGGCACGCCGGTGACGCTGCAGATCGCGTCCATCAGCGTTTCGGCCGGCAGCCGCCGCACCATCGCCCGGGAGAAGTTGCGGGTGTCGGAGGCGTTCGTTTCGTTGGCCGCCGTGCTGAGCTGATAGGTGCGCGAGTTGCAGATGTCGCGCACCAGCCCGCGGACGTCGTAGCCGCCGGCCACAAAGCGGCGGGCCAGTTGCTCCAGCAGCTCGGGATGCGACGGCGGGTTGGTCACCCGCACGTCGTCGGGCGGATCGACGATGCCCCGTCCGAAGAAGTGCGCCCACACGCGGTTGACGAAACAGCGGGCGAAGTACGGGTTGTCCGCGGCGGTGAGCCACTCGGCCAGCGCCGCCCGCCGGTCGCGGCCGGCCACGTCCGGCGACGCCCCCCCCAGGAACTTCGGCGCGATCGCTGCGTTGGTGCGCAGATGCCGCACGTCGCCGGCGCCGGAGTTGAACAGCACCATCTCGCGCGGGTCTTCCGCCGGCTTGCGGCCGATCTGGGCGAAGAACGCGGCGAAGGAGTAATAGTCGTCCTGCGTCCAGCGCTCGAAGGGATGGTTGTGACAGCGGGCGCACTGGATGCGGATGCCGAGGAAGACCTGGGCGACGTTTTCGGCGACGTGGGTCGGGTCGTTTTCTACGAGATAAAAGTTGACCGGTGCGTTGTGATAGGCGCCCCCTTCCGCGGTGAGCAGTGAGCGGACCATGTCGTCGAGCGGCACGTCGCGGAAGATCGCGTCGCGGATCCAGTTCGTATAAAGGTGGACGCCCTTGACGCCCAGCTTCGTCGATTCGATGCGCAGCATTTCCGCCCATTTCATCGCCCATACCTGGGGAAACTCGGGCCGGGCCAGCAGGGCGTCGATGACCCGCGCCCGCTTGTCGGGCGAGGCGTCCGCCGTGAACGCGCGGTATTCGTCCGGCGTGGGAAGCGCGCCGATGATGTCCAGATAGACGCGGCGCAGGAAGGCGCCGTCGTCGGCGGGTTCGGACGGCAGGATGCGGAGTTTCCGGAGCTTCTCATACACCGCTGCGTCGATGAGGTTGTCGGCCTTCAGACCCGCTGGCCATTCAAACGGCCGGTCGGGCACCACGATGACCTGGCTGACCTCGGCGAAGGTGCCGAAGCGGGCCATGACGAAGGCTTCACCCGGTTGCCCCGAGGTCACGAGGCCGGCGGGGTCCGTCGCCGCGACCGTATCATCGAGCGACTGGAACACCGCCAGCGAGGTAACGTCGCGGTCGGTGCCGTCGGAATAGGTCGCCTGGACGATGAACGGCTGCGTCGTCCCGCCGGCCGGGAGCACGCAGGACTTCGGCCGGATGCTGATGCCCGTCAGCGACGCCAGGCCCGGCGGGTCGTCCGGCGCCGCGGCCGCCACCCAGCTTTCCAGCAGCCTGTAGAGTTCGTCATCGACCTCCAGCCGCTGCCCCCCCCCGTGGCCGACCTGGGCGGTGGCCTTCAGGAACATCAGGCTGGCTGACGGGTCGGCGACGTCCACGCGGCGGGCGGACATCTGCCGCGTGAGGTTGACGTAGTCCATCGCCGGGTCGAACCCGAACAGCGACAGGCGGAACCCCTCCTGTCCGCGGGCGTTACCATGGCAGGCGCCGTTGTTGCAACCCGCCTTCATCAGCGCCGGCGCGACGTCGTGACGGAAGCTGATGGGGCGAACCATTGCGGATTGCGCCACGGTCACGGGAACGTCCACGGATTGTCCGTCGAGGGTGATCGTCAACACGGCGGCGCCGTCGGCCAGCGGGCCAATGGCGTTTCCATCCGTGCGGGCGGCGATTCCCGCGGGTGTGAAGGTGAACTGGGCCTGCGCGGAAACGTCCGCGGTGATGCCGTCGGCGCCGGTTCGGACCACGACGACGCACTGCACGTCGTTCTGCGCGTCGAGCTGGATGCGCGGCGGACAGGCGTGCAGCGACGGGGCCTGCGCAGGTGGCTGGGGTTGCGTGACCGGGGGGGGATTCAGCGGGGGTGGCGACGCCTGCGCCTGCGCGAGCGCGGGTGTCGCCAGAGCCGCCGCCGACAACATCAGGGTGACACGTGAAGACCGCCTGAACGCCCGTGCGGAGTCGGAGAGTGTGACGCGGCGATGGGACCGCTGCACGGGCCGCACGGGCCGCATGGACTGTATGGACTGAATGGACCGTATGGACTTCATGGGCTAGCTGGGATCTTCCGCCGTAGCCCGGCGCGGCAGCCTCACTCGTTTGGGCTTCGCTGGCGCTTCGCCGGCTGGTGCCGGGGGCGGCTCGGCGGACTGGGCGGCTGGGGGCGCCGCGGCGGACTGCGCGACGCGGGGCAGCGGGGCGTCGAGGAACACGACGCCGCGGCCGGAATTGAAGCGCACCGGCTCACCCAGCACCAGGAGTTCGACCGTCACGTAGACGGTGTCCGACCGCGCCGGCGGCGCGTCCGCGGCCGCTTGGAGCGCGAATGCCGCATCCGTCGCCGTCGCGTCGACGCTGACCGGTTCGGCGGTCACGCCGCGCGGCAGCCCTCGCAACTCCAACCTTGCCGCGCCGCGCAGCTCCAGCTTCGCCGCACCGCGCGGCTCCAACTCTGCGGCGCTGCTGACCTCCGGCTTCGCCGCGCTGCTGACCTCCGGCTTCGCCGCGCCCTCGGACGCCGCCCGCAGCGTGATCTTCACCGGGAACGAGGCCGACTCGCCCTGCGTCACCCGACCGCGATCCAGCGCGACCTCGAAGGGCGCCGCCGCCACCGTCAACGTCGCGAGTTGCGATGACACCTGCAGCGGCCCACCCACGTCCGCCACGGCCGTGACCACCAGCGGCCAGTCGCCGGCGGCGGCCGAACCGTTGGCGTTAATGCGGATCGTCGTTTCGGTCTGCCCGGGTGCTATGGTCCCGCTGCCGGACCCCACTCCGGGCGGGTTCCACAGCAACTGGACCTGGATCGGCGCGTCGAACCCCTCGCTGCGATGGGCTACGACCTTCAGATCCATCCACCCGTTCAGGACCAGCGGCGCCTGGGGTTGTACGACGTCGATGGAGAACGGCGCGGCCCGCGTGATCGCCGCCGCCAGCCGATCGACGGTGTACGCGCACATCGTGTTGTTCATGTAGTCCGAAAGACGCACCTCCTGTCGAAACCGGCCGGCGATGGCGACGTTCGGATCGGCGTGGCGGCCGGCGACCTCCAGCAGGCACGTGGCCGGCGCCATCCCTTCGGCAGCCGTGACGACGATTGGCACGTCGGTGACGCCGGCCTGCACGGCGGGCGCGGATACCGAGACCCCTTCCGGCCAGCCGTGCATCTCCACGTGGATCGGCCCGGCGAACTCGCTCCGCCGGGCGCTGAGGCGAAGTGCATTGCGCCCCCCGGCCGGTACCGGCAGGACCTGCTGATCCGGCGTCGCGGTCAGCACCAGGGATGGCGCCACCGGCGCCACCTCGACGCGATATGTGTACGACTCCCCCCCCCGGTCCAACAGGTCGCGCACGCCCACCGCCAGCGGTCCGTCTTCCGCCACGCCGAAACGCAGCAGGCTGTCCGGGCCGCCGGAGTCGTCGTTGTCGATCGTGTTGCCGCTCGCCAGTCGGCGGATGGTCAGCACGGAGTCGATGGGGGAACGCAGCTCGCGCCCGAAGACGCGCACCAGGAGCGTCTGATCCTTCACGCCGTTGAAGGTGAACCAGTCAACGTCGCCGGGCGCTTGCAGGACGCCCGCGACCGCCCCCGGCGCCTCGAACGGTGTTCCGGCCTCGGGGGAATCATTCGGCTCGGCCTCCAGCACCTGCGCCAGCGGCCCGATGCGCATCGGCACGGGGCTGGGCGAAACGCCGGCATCGTCCGCCGGATACACTGGTGTCCACTCAGCCCCCGGCGCGGCTCGCGGCAACGCCAATGTCTGTGCGCCAAGGCTTGCGTCACCCAGCCAGCGAACCTCGATCGTCTCGCCCGGCCGCCCCCCGGGCGGGAAAACGCCCTGCGGCCGGGGGAACGCGCCGACGTGCAGGCGATAGTGACAGTTGCCGTCGCCGCGATAGGACGACTCGCGCACCTGGACGACGCAGGTCCCGACCGCACCGAACGTGTGGCTGATGATCGCGTCCTGACGGACCAGCGGCGTGTCGTCCGCGTCCGCCAGCACTGCGCCGCGGGCGTCCATCACCGCGATATACGGGTCGAATACGGTGTCGCCCAGCCGCATCGCCTCGATTTCGAAGTTGAGCCGCTGCCCGGCGGCGACGTCGAAAGCGAAATAGTCGACGTCTTCGTTGGTGATCGTGCCGTTGATGCAGACCGGCCAGGGGACTTTCTGCGGATCGGTGCGGTCGTTGTTGGATTCGAGTTCGCCGATCTGCGGCAGGTTTCCGATCGAGAAGAGCTTCAGGTTGCTGACGCCGTCGGCGGTGACCACGCGGACGCCCTGCACGCCCAGCGGCGCATCGGCGGCGATCGTCAGCGTCGCGGCCGCCCGGTCGGCGTCGATCGGCCTGATCTCTTTGAGCGCGATGCCGGCGCCGTAGAAGATCAGGTCGCGGGCGCCATCGAGCCGCACGCCCGACAACTCCACGGTCACGTCGGCGCCGCGCTGCCCCCCCCGGGGCAGGACGTGGTGAAGTTCAGGCGTACCTGCCGCCAGTGGCGCGGTGATGACCGTACTGGTCAGCAGCCAGGCGAAAAACGGCATGAGTGTGCCCGTCGACAGGGCGAGTCGGATTGCGGATTTGCTGCAGCGCGCGCGAAGGTGCATCTTCGGCGAGCCGCGGGCTTCAGCCCGCGCGGAGTCGCCACGAGTCACTCGTACGCGAGTTGTGCATGGCTCTGCCCGTTGTGTGGCAGGGTCACCGCAGGAGGCTCCGCGCGGGCTGAAGCCCGCGGCTCGCTGTCGGAGCGTGCTGGCGCACGCTCGCAGACTCGCGCACGCCCACGCGCGGATGGGCGCGGGTGGGGTTCGATTCCTCTTCGTGTCCGGCGGTTCCATTGCGTCCGGCCGTGATCGTGATAGGCTCTGACTGCTCGACGCAGTTTACCCATGTTCTCGGCCATTACCAAGCCGACGAGACGCCGATGTCTGAGACCGAACGCGGCATCTTTAAAAACGCACGCCGATCTTCCCGGTGCGACGACGGCTGCACCTGCCGCGGCGATGCGACGCGACCGGTGCGCGGTACCTGGAACGACGACCCGGCCCACTTCCGCCCCCCTCCGCGGCGACGGGAGTTCCTCAAGGTCGGAGTCATCGGCGGGATCGGCCTGTCGCTGGGCGACTGGTTCGCGCTTACGGCGAGGGCTCAGGAGGGTGGCAGCGCGCCCGCGACGTCGCCCGGCGTACCACCCGCCGACTCGGTCATTCACATCTTCCTGGAAGGCGGCGTCAGCCACATCGACACCTTCGACCCCAAGCCCGAGGCGCCCATCGAAGTGCGGGGCGAGCTGGGTGTGGTGCGGACGGCGACGGGCGACTATTTCGGCGGCCTATTGCAGCAGACGGCCGGCGTGGCGGACCGGATCTGCGTCATCCGTTCGATGGGGCACACCGAGGCGGCGCACGAGCGCGGCACGCACTCCATGCTGACCGGCTACCAGCCCAGCCCGGCCATCGAGTATCCCTCGTTCGGGGCCGTGGTGTCGCACGAACTGGGCGGGCGACAGAGCCTGCCGCCCTATGTGGCCGTGCCGACGGCGAACCAGCCGGCCATGGGGACGGGGTATCTGTCATCGGCGTATGGCCCGTTCAGTCTCGGGCAGGACCCGGCTGCGGGGGATTTCCGCGTCCGCGACCTGGCGCTGCCGCCCGACGTCGACGACGCGCGCTTCACCAGCCGCCGCGAGCTTCTGAACGCGGTGAACGACCACTTCCGCCGCATGGAGAAGAGCGAACAGCTCGACGCGATGGACGCGTTTTACGGCAAGGCGTATGAGCTGATCAGTTCGCAGGCGGCCCGCGAGGCATTCGACATCGGCGCCGAGGACGGCAGGCTCCGCGACGCCTACGGGCGGCACTCGATCGGCCAGCGGCTGCTGATCGCCCGGCGGCTGGTCGAGGCGGGGGTGCGGTTCGTCACCGTCACCTTCGGCGGCTTCGACTTCCACGACCACATCCGCGATCGCATGCGCGGGCAGTTCCCGCAGGTGGACCAGGCGTTCGCCATGCTGATCCGCGACCTCGACTCGCGGGGGATGCTGGCCCGCACGCTGGTGGTGCTGTCCACCGAGTTCGGCCGCACGCCGCGGCTGAACAAGGACGCCGGCCGCGACCACTGGCCGAAGGTCTTCTCGGTGGCGCTTGCCGGGGGGGGGCTGGCCGGCGGCCGGGTCATCGGCGCCACCGACCCCACCGGCGCCGAGCCGGCCGGGCGCGGCGTCAGCCCCGCGGACCTGGCCGCGACGATCTTCACCCGCATCGGCGTAGACCCGACGAAGAAGCTCATGAGCGCCGGCAACCGCCCCATCGACATCGTCCGCGGCGGGAAGGTGATTGCGGGGTTGGGGTGACGCGTCGCGGGAAAGGCCACTCCCTTACCAGGCTGTCGAAATCCTCCCGGCGAACCTCACGAAAGGTGCAGTTCGGAAACCCGGGGTTTCGAGGTCGAAAGTACCCTCAGAATGCGTGTCTGAATAATCAAAACCGATTATTCCGACAGCCTGTCACGGTCGCGGTTCGGACTGTACCGACCCGCTCGCCGTTCCACGCGATCCGCCGCCGATGCCGATGGCCACCGATCACGGGCTTACGCGCACGGCGATCCAGTCGCGTTCCAGCGCGGCCCGGGCCAGGACCGCCATCCCGAGGGATCCCAGCGCGTCGAGGGAGACGGGGTCGTCCGGACCCGTCGCCGCCTGCGAGCACACCACCCACAGTTCGCTGCCGGCGTGGAAGCGCCGCGCGACTTTCTGCACAAAGTGTGCAAGCTCTTCCGCCGAAACCGCTGCGATCACCGCCAGGTCGATCGGCCCCTCCGCAGGTCGGACTCCGCCCGCCACCAGCCGTTCGATCAGTGGCCGTGGACGCCGGGCGTGACCGGCCACCCACACGCGGGTCGCGGACGTGACCACCCATGGCGCTGCAGAGCCGTCGCGCTCGGACATGGACCCAGGGTACCCTGCGCGCGCCGGGACCGCGAGCCGCTCCCCATGCGGCCGGCGGGTCGGGCGGCCGATGTGTGGCGAATCCCGACCCCCCCCCGGGGGTCCGCGTCACTCGAGCGCCCGGAAGAACCGTCCCCAGCGCGGGGCGTAGTAGTGCTCGCGATCGAGCGAAATCACTACGCGGGTCGCACGGCCGACCACGCGCTCGATCGGGATGGCGCCGACTTCGCTGACGCGGGAGTCGCGGCTGTTGTCCCGGTTGTCGCCCATCACGAATATGTGGCCTTCCGGCACGATGAACGGCCCGCGGCGGGCGTCGTTCGTTCGGGCGGGCGTCGTCATCACGGCGTGGGCGCGGCCGTCGATCTGCTCTTCGTAGAATCTGTGTCCTGCCCGCTGGTCGGCGTCGAGCTGGGCGATGATCTCATCGTCGAGCGGCTCGTACTGCGCCGCCACGTCGTTGATGAACAGGCGGCTGCCGCGTACCTCGATGTGGTCGCCGGGCAGGCCCACCACCCGCTTAACCAGCCGCGTGCCGTCCTCCGGCGAAAAGAGCACCACGATGTCGCCGCGCTCCGGCTGCGACCAGGCGACGATCTTCCAGGTGGTGAAGGGCACCTTCAAGTCGTAGGCGAGCTTGTTCACGAAGATGCGGTCGCCCTCGACGATCGTCGGCTTCATCGAGCCGGTGGGCACGTCGTTCCAGTCCGCCACCGCGGACCGAAAGGTACTGAGCACGATGACGATTACGAGGATCGGCTTGAGCCATTCGCGCCAGAAGCGCAGCAGGAGCGTTCGCACCCGGCTGGACTGCTGCGCAGCAGGTTCGGTGTTCGCGGTCTCGGGCCGTGCCATGTCGGTCACCTCCAACTCCAGTTCATTCGCGTACACTGTCGTGCAGGCATCCAGGCTGCGTCTTCGCGCCCTTCTGGTGCAGGCATCCAGACTGCGCCTCAACCGGGACGGCAGCCGGCTGCCTCGATGCAGGCTGGAAGCCCTCATCACGACGCCGGCCGGCGCCCGCGGAATATTCGCCGATTATAGCGGCCGGTCGGCGTCTGGACCGCCCGCCGCCGTGGTATTCCGTACCGGGCGCCTGTGTATTCCCGTCTGCCCGGTGGCACAGACTTCACCCGGACGCGGGGGAATCGGGCCCGGCGGCCGCGCCACCGGCGGGTTTCCCGGCCCTGCCGGACTCCTTTTCCTCGGGCCGGGCGCGCCTTGGGCGGGTGGTGCTTGTCAAGAATCAAATGCCATTCCCGCAGACGCATCTGAATCTCGTCCGATAATGTCGAACTGTTTGTCGATTGCAACACGCTCGATTCTGTGCATCGGGAAGCACCTCGCGCGACATCTGCCGCTCCTGGCGGCGCCGAATGCGTTCCTACTGACAATGCCATGTCAGATCTTCCGCGCGGCGCGCACGTAGTACTGGAGATCCTGGTTTCCGCCCGGAGAATCCCGTGTGGCACGTGCCGGACGGGGAGACGGGCGGTCCGTTACGAGTCGGTGACATGGCAGCTTCGAAGAGGATTGGCTTGAACGGCCCGATGGCTGTGCTGGTGGCCGCAGGATGGGGATTGCTGGGGATCGTGGCGGCGCCGGCGGAGGCGCAGCCCTACGTGTTGATTGACCTGGGCACGTTTGGGGGCGCCGAGGCGGTGCCGGCGGGAATCAACGAGAAGGGCGAAGTGACCGGCTACGCCCGCGACGAGATGGGCAACGCCCGGGCATTCGTGTGGCACGAAGGCGTGCTCCGAAGCATTCTGCCCGATTACGTGGGCGGCGGCAACGATATCAACGATGCGGGCCACATATGCGGCTGGTATGGCGGGCCCTTCTTCTGGGACAAGCGGCATTTGGTGGACATCGGTCACCCACCCAGCGCGGCATGGGCCATGAATAATAACGATGAAGTGGTCGGCTGGACGGATGAAGAGGGCCACCTGACCACCACGGCGTACCTATGGAAGGACGGAGAATTCCAGAAGCTCGGCACGCTGGGTGGAGCGCAGAGTATCACAGCGCGGGCACTGCCCGCAACCCAACCCAAGAACACGGCTTGCACTCGTCGGCCGCCCGGAGTTCTTGCCAAAAAAACAAGATTCTGCACGTTTGC
>QZJT01000138.1 GCA_003597935.1 Phycisphaerales bacterium
TAGACGCGCGCAAGGCCGGCCCGGCGCGTCAAAAGTTGTCAAAATCGACGGTTTTTTCGGGGATTTCGACGCAGCAGACCGCCCGTGCAACAGCAACTATCTAACGGGCGATGTTAACGAGAGAGCGCGAGAGTTCGAGACGCCTTCATTCGGGGTTCGAGCGCAACCTGCCAGGTTTCGATCGGACCCGGAACGTGACGGCTACGAACTTCAGAGCGCCGCACGCCGCGGCGGAATCGCGGTAACCCTTTGCGGGCTTTCGGTTATCCGCGACCACGCGGTACGCCCGCCCTGCGGCGTGGCCGTTAATGGAATCCGGCCCTCTCTTTCGAGGAACCCGGGTCAACTCCCCCATAAGGACTCGAACCTTGAACTTAGCGGTTAACAGCCGCTCGCTCTACCATCGACCGATCCTGAATCCCGGCCGGCGACCAGTTCCGCGCTACCCGCGGCGGAGACTTCGCTACCGGCGAAAAGGCCGCCACTGCGCGGCCAACGGGATCAGCGCCGCACCGTCTTGTTCATCGCCGGGGCGACAGGCTCATCGCCCGACCGACAAGCTTATCGCCCCAGCGGCTATCCCGGCGCGCCGCCGCTACTTGCGGGCCGGAGGCCGGCAGCCATCGAGGGATCAATTTTGGGGAGTCGTCCTCATTGTGTCAAGGCCGACTGTATGGCTCAGGCCGGAATGGGTGCGTGACACAATCGGCGAGGCATCTGAGCGAGCCGCGTGGCTTCAGCCCGCGCGGAGGGTGCTACGTAGACTCGGTTCCCAATCGCAGCGGCTCGCTCCGAAGCCGCCAGGCTGGAGCCTGGCCATCCCAGGGACGAGCCGCCGATTCTGTCACGCACCCCCGCCGCCGCGCGCCGCGAAGGACCGCTTTCCAACCGGCCCGTGGCGTGGTATACTGCCGCGTGGATGTCAGGGAGGACGCCGGGCGCCGCGCTGCGTGGCGCGAGAGCCGCGTCCATCGAAGCAAAGGAGTTCGACGATGGAGCAGAACGGGATTTTCTCGCGCATGGTGCAGCGGCTCAAGGCCCCGCGGGAGCGGGGGGGCAATGGCAACGGTGCGGTGATCGCAGAACCGGACGCGGAAGCCGGCGCGATCGTGCGGTCCGGACGGCGCGAGCGCACCGAGCTGACGCTGGAAAAACTGCAAGAGGGGTATCACAAGGTCGTCGGGCTGGTCGAGTCCATCCAGGGGCACATGGACGTTCAGGAGCAGCGCACCCGGCAGTTGGTCGAGGCGATGAGTGCGCTGAGCGAGAGCGTCCGTCACCTGCCGGCCGAGACCCGAAGGCAGACCGAGGCCCTCGACCGGGTGGCGACCCAGTTCCGTGAGGAGGCGGTGGAACGGCGGCGCCTGGATGAGCGAATGCTCGGCGCGCAGTCGGAGTCCGACGCCCGCGTGGCACAGACGCTGGAGCACCTGTCCGGCTCGGTGGGCGGCCTGAGTGAGGCGACCCATTCCAGCGCCGCGGCGCTGCGGAAGATGCACGCCGACGCGGCCGAGCGCGACGAGCGGCTGGCGGTCCTGTTTACGGAGCAGACTCGGCGTTTCACGTACGTGTTCTCGTTTGCAATCACGCTGGCGGTCATCGCGGCCGCGATCGGGGTCGTCGCTCTGCTTCGATCCTGACGGATCGCGCGGCCGCACGCCGCCGGCGGGAGGAGCCCTCAACACATGATGGACAAGCTGCCGCCGCCCGAAGAGTGCATTCAGCAACTGCTGGAAGGGACGACCAAGTTCGGCGCGTCCGACCTGCACCTCAAGACGCACTACCCGCCCTACTACCGCGTGGGCGGGCACCTGCGCCGGATCGAGATGCCGGTCATCGAGGATTCCGCCTACATCGAGGCGATGCTGCGCACGCTGGTGCCGCCCACCCGGCGGCACGAGTACGACGAGCACGGCGACCTCGACTTCGCCTACCGCGGCAAGCTGGGCGACCGGTTCCGCATCAACATCTTCCGGGCCGGCGGCGACATGCACTCGGCCATCCGCCGCGTCAACAACCGGATCCCGACGTTCGAGGAGCTGAACCTGCCGCCGATCTACCACGACGTGGCCGGGCGGCACATCGACGGCCTGTTCCTGGTGACGGGCGTGACGGGCAGCGGCAAGAGCACCACGCTGGCCTGCATGATCGACCGCGTCAACGAGCTGCGGCAGCTCCACATCATCACGATCGAGGACCCGATCGAGTACATCCTCTCGCCCAAGAAATCCGTCATCTCGCAGCGCGAGATCGGCATCGACATCCCCGACTATGCCGAGGCGCTGCGCTACGTGGTGCGGCAGGACCCGGACTGCATCTTCATCGGCGAGATGCGCGACAAGAACACCATGCTGGCGGCCCTGCAGGCCGCTGAGACCGGACACCTGGTATTCGGCTCGCTGCACGTGCAGGACGCCCAGCAGACGTTCAACCGCATCCTCGAGTACTACCCGCGGGCCGAGCACGACTTCATCCGGTCTTCGATCGCCAACAGCCTTCGCGGCATCCTCTGCCAGCGGCTCCTGCCCGGCATCGACGAGAACTCGCGCTACCCGGCCACCGAGGTGCTGCTGAACAACGCTACGGTGCAGGACAAGATCCGCGCCGAGGAAGACGAGGACATCCCGGCCATCATCGAGCAGTGTACCGGCGAGGGGATGCGATCCTTCACGCTGTCGCTGGCGGAGCTGGTGGAGAAGGAACTGGTCCACTACGACACGGCCATGGCCTATGCCCCCAACCGGGAGGCGCTGTCGAGCCGGGTCAAGGGGATCTCGGTGGCCGCTCAAAGCCTGATCGGTAAGGTTCGGGCCAAGGCGCAGTTCTGACGAGTCAGCAGAACGTGGACAACCGGCCGCGGAGGGATGGATCGCAGGGTGCCGTGAACTCGCCCAGCGGCGCACCCGAGGCGGCCGGCGCTGATCCTGCCGGCGTTGCCGGAGCAGGCGTTCCGCAGCGTCCACGCGGTGGTCCCGCCGCGCCCGGACCGGCTCGACGGCTGCTGTGGCTTTTCCTCCTGGCGCTGGCGGTACGGCTGGTTTATCTGATCGAGATCAGAGACGTTCCCCTCATCGAGCACCCGGTCGTCGACGCCCGCGCTTACGACGCCTGGGCACAGCGCATCGCGGCGGGCGACTGGTTCGGCGACGAAGTCTTCTATCAGGCGCCCGCGTATCCCTATTTTCTGGCGCTCGTCTTTGCGCTCTTCGGACACAGCCCGTGGGGCGTGCTCGTCGTCCAGATGCTGATGGGCGCCGGCGCCTGCGTGCTGGTCGTCGTGGCCGGCAGGCACTTCGTGGGAGACCGTGCCGCCCTGGTGGCAGGGCTTCTGCTGGCGCTCTACCCGCCGGCGATATTCTTCGACGGCAAGATCCAGAAGGCCGCCCTGGCGACCTTCCTTTCAGCGCTGTTGCTCTACGTGCTGTCGCGCGTGCAGTCGCGGCCCGGAGCGTGTACGTGGTGCGTCGCCGGAGTGGTACTGGGCGCTTTGTCGCTGACGCGCGAGAATGCGCTGCTGCTCGTGCCTGTTGTTCTGATCTGGATCTGGTTCCGCTTTCGCGGCCACACAATCGGGTATCGGGTCCGCTGGGCGGGCGCGTTCGTGGCGGGGGCAGGGCTGCTGCTCGTGCCGGTGGCGGCGCGGAACTATCACCTGGGGGGGGCGTTCGCGCCCACGACCAGCCAGATGGGCACGAATTTCTACCTTGGCAACAACGAGCGGGCCACCGGCGTGTACTACCCGCTGATTCCCGGCCGTGCGGATCCCGACTATGAGCGGCGGGACGCGACCGACCTGGCCCAGCGCGCCCTGGGCCGTTCGCTCACCGCCGGCGAGGTATCGAACTACTGGATGGGAAAGGGCCTGGACTTCATCCGAATGCAGCCGGGAGGCTGGCTGCGGCTGATGGTCCGCAAGTTCCTGCTCGTCTGGAATGCGGTGGAGATCCCGGACGTGGTGGCCCTGCCCGCGCTGGCCGAGCGGTCGTGGGTGTTGAAAGCACTGGGCGCGGTCTTCCACTTCGGGACGCTGGCGCCGGTGGCGCTGGCGGGGATCGTCCTGTCGTGGCCGCGGCGCCGGGACGTGTGGCTGCTCTATCTGCTGGCGGCGTCGATCACGGCCGGGATCGCGGTATTCCACGTCTACGCGCGATTTCGCATGCCGATGGTGCCGATCCTGACCCTGCTGGCCGGCGCGGCGCTCGTGCGGGGGGCCGCCCTGCTCAAGGCCGGCCGCCTGGGTCCGTTGGTGCTCCCCTGTAGCGTGCTGGCGGTGGGGGGCGTGTTGGCCAATCTGCGCCTGGTCTCCCAGGACCGGCTGTGCGTGCAGACCTACGTCAACATGGGCATCGCCTATGCCGCCGCGGGCCGGCATGATGACGCCGAGGCGTACTACCGGCGGGCGACCGAGATCGAGCCGGACAATCCGGCCTGGCACAAGTGCCTCGGCGTCCTGCGTGCCGAACAGGGCCGCTTTGCGGAGGCCGAACAACTGCTGCGGCACGCGCTGGCGCTGGACCCGGGACTGGCCGACGTTCACACCGTGCTGGCGGACGTGCTCGGCGAGCAGGGGCGGCGGGACGAAGCGATGACGCACTACCGCACGTCGCTCAGCCTCAAGCCGGACGAGCGCGGGCCGCGCGTGAAACTGGTCGCCCTGCTGTTCGAGATCGGCGCCGCGGAGGAAGCCATTCACGAACTTGAGTTTCTCGTACTGCTGGACCCCAGCGACTCCGACGCCTTGACCATGCTCATCAGCGCATTGCGGCGTGCTGGGCGCGAGGAGGAAGCGCGGCAGTGGCTCGCCCAAGCGTACGAGCTGGCGCCGCGGGACGGCGTAGGCGCGCGTTCGCCCCATCCCGTGGGAGCGCCGCCGGCCGAGGCGCCGGGCTATTCAGACCCCGAAGACCTGCTCCGGCAGGGCGCCCGGTTGCTCGACCTGGGCAGGCCCGCGCAGGCGATCGACCTGCTCCGGCAGTCTATCGCCGCCCGGCCGGACGAGCCGCTGGCGCACTTCTATCTGGGAGACGCGCTGGCGGTGCTGGCACGCTACGATGAAGCGGTGGCCGCCTTCCGGCGATCGCTGGAGTTGAAGCCCGACTTCGCCCAGGCCCATCACAATCTGGCGATGGCGCACGGTTGGCTCGAGCAACTCGAACTTGCGGAGAAGCACTATCGAGAGGCCGTACGCCTGTCTCCCGACATGATCTCCGCCCACTACAACCTAAGTACGTTGTACGCGCACCAGGGCCGGTTCGCGGAAGCTGCGGCGACGATGGAAACGTGCCTGGAACTGGCCACCGCGGCTGGACGTGAAGAGTTGATCGCACGGGTCGCCGAGCGTCTCCAGCAGTACCGCGCCGCAGCGGCCGCCAGCGAGCCCACGGAGGGCGACACCTCCGGCGGTCCATGATGCAGCTTCCGGATGTGGAGTGCGACGCGTGCGCCGGGTGGTTCGACTCGAGTGGGCGCGGTTTGAAACCCGACGCTGCACCGGCGGCGACTCAATCGCCGCCCGCCCGGTGGAAGATCCGCAGCGCCCGAGGCAGCCCCTGGCCACGATCCGGCAGCTCATAGAGGTACGGGTGCGATTCGACGAGTCCGAGTCGCCCGGCAGCGCGACGCATCGCAGACGTCTCGGCCGTCGCCATCGGCTCAGACTTGTACAGGACGATGCGCCCCCCTGCGGCCAGGAATGGAGCGGCCCATTTCAGACATCGCTCGCCCGACGCCAGCGCCCTGGCGACGACCAGGGAGAACCGCTTCGTCGTGTCCCAGGCTTCGGCCCGGGTGTGGACGGCTGCCAGGTTTTTCAGTCCGGCCGCTCCTACGTACGCCTGCACGAAGCGCACCTTCTTTCCCGTACCGTCGATGGCGCTGACGTGGACATCAGGACGGGCGATGGCGATTGGCACCGCCGGAAACCCGGCGCCGGTTCCCAGGTCGAGAAGTGTGCGCGGCTGTGGCTCAGTTGCAAGGGCGGCGTCGATGCCGGATGCCCCTATCCACGCGACCACGGCAAGCGAATCGGCATAGTGCCGCACGGCCGCCTCGGCCGGGTCGGTGATCCGGGTGAGGTTCACGCGCTCATTCGTCTGAACCATGAGGGTGTAGTGCGCGAACATGCACTCGCGCGCTTGGCGGGGTATTTCGAGCGAAAGACGGCCGCAGGCTTCCTGCAGCGCGTGGTGGAACCGGTCCTGAGTATCCAGCGACGACGCGGTCACGTCCGTGATTCCATCGGACTGATGCTCGCGAAGTTCGGACGACAATCTGCACACATCCGGGAAATCTGCGCCATCTGCGGATGGTTTATATCTCATCCATCTGCACGATTCTCATGCCTGCCGGGCACATGCTCCAGGACCGCGATCATCACGACGATCAGCACGCACTGCCCCAGCAGCAGGGCGGCCTCGGCGCCGCCGACGCGCGGCAGGGCGATGGCCGAGAGGCCGGTGGCGGCCGTGGCCAGGTAGATGGTCAGCACCGCTCCGCGGACGCTCATGCCCTTCCGGACCAATCTGTGTGAAAAATGGCGCCGATCGCCTTTCAACGGGCTGAGCCCCAGCCGCACGCGGTGCGTCACCACGCTGATGACGTCATATAAGGGCACGGACAGCACCAGCACCGGAACGGCCACGCCCACCGGAGACAGTCCCAGCCGCGGATCATAATACGTGGTCAGAATGGTCAGCACGCCGAGCAGATACCCGATCACCAGGCTTCCGGCGTCGCCCATGAAAATACGGGCGGGCGGGAAATTGAAGAACAGGTATCCGGTCAGTGCCCCGGCCAGCGCCAGCGCCATGGCGGGCACGAACACCTGGCCGGCACGCACGGCGGTGACGGCCAGGATGATCGAGGCGATGGCCCCCACCCCGGCGCTGAGCCCGTCGATGTTGTCGAGGAAGTTGAACGCATTGGTGATCAGGACGATCCACACGGCCGTAACGATGGCGGAGGGCAGCGGCCCCAGCACCTGCACCGCCCGCAGCCCCAGCACGCCGCTCACCCAGAACGCGGCCGCGAACTGAGCGGCGAACTTCGGCCACGGCCCCAGCGGCCGGCGATCATCGATCAGGCCCACCACGTGCAGGACGACCGCCCCGAGCATGATCCCGGCCGCTTGGGGCAGCTTCGACGCCGCTCCGGAGGCATGGACGGCGATGATCGACGGCCAGCCGGCCGGCGGCGCCCGCCCCCCCCCGGCCACCGCCCAGGCCGCCGCCGCCCCAGCGAGCACCGGGACGATCACGGAGGCGGCGATGGCGATGCCGCCCCCCAGCGCCACGGGCCTGTCGTGCTGCTTGTGCCCGCCCGGCCGGTCGATGAACCCGCGCCGGATCGACCACTGCCGCACCAGGGCCGTCAGGACCACCGACATCACCAGCGGCCCGCCGAATGAGATGGCGATCAGAAGGAACATGTTGAAAGAAGGAATTGAGGGAATGTGGGAATGGGGGAGTCAGGGAAGGGGACGCGATGGATGGGCACGGCGCAATCCGAACCGCGACCGTCAGGGAGCGGCCACGTCTGTAAAAGCGCTGCCTGTTCAGGAATCCGATTCTGCCGCCCAGAGGGCGAAGAACGGACCGGACCGTGCGTCAAGACCCGAGCGCAGATCCTGACCGAGGCGCGCGACCGCACCACACATGAATACGACGCTCGCCCGAATGACCGTGCCCGATGGTGCGCCGGCAGCAAGCCGCGGGCTTCAGCCCACGCGGATTCTCCGCCTTCGACGTGCCCACGAATCGCACACGGTCTAGCTTCCATGCTTCCCTGACTCCCGCACTCCCGCACTCCCTCACTCCCCGCGGCGCCCGCACGCCGCATCACTTGGCCGCTTCGATCCGCGCAATGCGGGTCGAGGCATCGACAACGAGGTTGGTCAGCTCGCCATCCACCTTGCGCAGCTTGAGACGCTTCAGCCACAACTTGTCGTTCTTGCCGTGGGCGTGCCAGCTTCCGGTCGGCTGGTCTTCCCAGGCGACCACCACCCCGACGACTTCCGCCTCATACGGCCGGCCGCGGCGCTGCACAACCTGTATCACGCGAACCGGCGTCCCGGGTTCGAATTGTTCGAGGATTCTTGGGTTCATGCCGAATGATGACAATCCACGATGGCTGCCACGGCGGTGCCAGCACGACGCATCGTCTTGCGACGGTCAGCCGCGCCGTTCACGCTCGGCGGCCGGCAAGCCTTATGTCGCCGCCTTCCCGAGCCGAACATCCGTGCGGGCTAAAGCCCGCGGCTCGCCATCTCCAGCGCCGCGGCGAATGTACGCAAATCGGGATACTCCGCAACGGGCGACGCTTCGTCGATGCGGCTTTCGCCGCGGCGGTTGATCCACACGAACGGGATGTCCAACTCCCTTGCCGGCCCGCCGTCGTGAAACTGGCTTTGCGCCACGTGGACCCAGCCCTGGCGGCCGTGGAGGCTTGCGAACCGCTCGAAGTGTCCGTGCGCCGGCTTGTATGACGCGACGTCCTCGGCGGTGATGACCGCGTCGAACGCCAGGCCCAAGTGGATGGCCGTGCGGGCGAACAGGTCCCGATCGACGTTCGAGAGGATGCCGACCCTGCACGACCGGCGCAAAACCCGCAGGGCGTCGCACGTATCGGGAAACGGCAGCCAGTCTCCCACTGACTGCGCGATGTCAGCCGCGGCCTTGGGCGGCAGTTCAACGTTGAGGCTCTCAGCCACCCGCCCGGCGGCCGCCGCGACCACCCGCCGATAGCTCTGGTAGGCTTCCGCCTCGACCTGGGCTTCAGCCGCCAGATACCGATCGAATGCCGCGGCCAGTTCGTCCGGCGAAGCCGCCGGCATCGCCCGCCGAAACGCCTGCCGCAGCCCCGTCTCCCAGTCGATCAGTGTGCCATAGCAATCGAACGTGAGGAATCGGGCCTGGGCCAGCACCGGACGAGGGTCAGTCATGCGGGAACTCCACCCGCCCATCCCGGAGCATCGCTGCGACGCCGCCCACGCCCGTGCAGAGTGGCTCAACTCGAAGAAAGCGCCTTCAGTTCGATCGCGAACAACTCGACGCGGCGGTTCTTCTCGCGGTTGGCCGCGGAGTTGTTTTCCGCCCGCGGCCGGTATTCGCCGCAGCCGGCCACCACCAGCCTGGACGGCGAAATCCCGCGGCCGATGAGGTAGCGCACCACCGCCAGCGACCGTTCGGCGCTGAGCTGGTAGTTGTCGTCCCAGCCGCTCTTTTCGATCGGCTGATCGTCGGTGTGCCCGATGATGAGGATGTCCTTCTCGGGATAGTCGCTCTTGATGACGGCGGCGACCGAGTCCAGCGATTTCCGCGCTTCATCCGTCAGCGCGTTCGAGCCGACCTGAAAGAGCACGGAGCCTTTGAGCCGGATCATGGCGCCGCCCTCGACGGCCGTCCATCCGCTGGCCACCGGGGCGGGGGGGGGCACGGAGTCCAGGCGGGCCTGCAAGTCCTGGTTGGCGCGCTCGGCGGCGGCGAGCTGGTCCGTCAGCCGCTGCCGGTCGGCAGCGGCCTGATTACGCTCCTGGGCCAGGCTCACGCGGTCCTGATCGAGCGATTGCAGCCGGCGGTTGGCTTCCTCGACCGCCTGCTGCAAGCTGCGGTTCTGGTCCTCCAGCATGGTCATGTGCCGGTCCCGCTCGCTGTCGGCACAGCCGGCCGCCGCCAGAACCGTCGAACCCACGATCCACAACGCGACTCCCTTCAGACGCGACATGACTGACTCCTTGAACCGCGTGATTCGCACATACGGGCGCGGCCGCAACCGCCGCGCGACGCGCTTTCCGCCTTGGCCAAACCGGCTGCGCCGCCGGAGCCTCGCCGTCGGAGCGGACGGGCTTGTAGCGTAGTTCCGTGCCCCGGTGGGGGCAAGCGTGGGCCGGTATGACCACGCGCGATCGGGTGCCTGACGGAATCGGCGGGCGCCCCTGGGACCGCCTGGCTCCAGCCGGGCGGCAGGCGAGCAAGGCGTTCGCGGCACAAGACTGCAATCCCTGGGAGACTCCGCGCGGGGTGACCTGCCTGCCGGTAGGCAGGAGCCACGCGGTTCGCTCAGAAGCGCCGCCGATCCTGTCACGTGCCCAACTCCGGCAGACCGGCTTCGCGAGTCGCGCCCGGTTGGGTCGCTCCCATCGGAACGCTATGATAGCCTGCTTCCCGGGTTGTGCTCCGTCGGCTGGTCGCCCGCCGGGTGGTGGGTCGCGGCAGGTGCGCCGGGACGTGGACCATGCGTGCTGCGCCGGCCCGCGGGTCGGAGGGCCGCCGCGCGGAGTCGCCCGTGGATCTGTTTTCGGACCGACCTCGGGCGAGCGTCCGCACCGGGCCGCGCACACTGCCGATTCGACGGGGGTCGGACCGCCCGGCGCGATCCGCGACGTTCCAGGAGTCATTCATGAGCAGCAGCTTCGTGATCGTGACATGTAGCATCGTGAGCCTGACGACGGCTATCAGACCCGGCCCGCAGGGCGCCAACCGCAGCCCGCAGGACGTGCTGAAAGACGCCGTCACGGCGGCGAAGGAGGTCCGCACGGCGATCTACAACGCCTCCGTGGTGGATCAGGCCGGCTTCATGGGCACGATCCCGCAAGTCGAAGCGGCCGTGAAGATGCAGCGCGCCGACGCCGAGCACCCCTCAGCGCTGGGCGGGCACGTCGCGATGCGCGGCCGCATCCTGCGCTCCTGCTTCACCTACGACACCGACAACCCCGACAGCACCGTCTGGCTCTATCACGACGGCAAACAGTTGAGTATCCGGTTCGAGGCCAAGCCCTGGCAAGTGACCGTGGATCACACGCGGCATCCGCTGACCGCGCTCGCCCGCCCGGAACTGGCTTTGTGGATGTCCGACCTGTTCGCGGAGCGGCCCTACGAGCAGTTGCTGAACGCCGCGCGGCTGGCATACGGCGGACGGCACGAGGTGGAGGGCTGGGAGTGCGAGCGCGTCGACGCCCGGCTCTCCGCGGCCGACACGCGCCAGCCGGAAGCGCCGCTTCGCCCGTTGCTGTCGCGCTGCCCGTCCCAGCGCTGGTACTTCTCGGTGGACGATCACCTGCCCCGCCGGGTCGAGTATTTCCCCGACGAGCAGGGGACAGGAGCAG
>QZJT01000056.1 GCA_003597935.1 Phycisphaerales bacterium
ATAGTGGCCGGCGCCGAGCGCCGTTCCGGCCAGATACACCGCCAGCGCGGAGGCGAAGCTGTAGACCGTGTTCTCCAGCACCTGGGCCATGACCCGCACGCCAAGGATTTCGTAGCCGATGCTCAGAAGGCCGGTGACGAACAGGACCACGTAGAGCGAACGTCGTCCGGGCGCGGCGTCGATCGTGGCAGCGCCGGTCGTGGCTGCGTGGGTCGCGGGTGGACGCTGCACGGGACCGGATCCCACCGCCACTGCCCCGGCACCGGCGCCGCACGGCACTGGCCGGCTTTGGCCCGCGCACACGACCACCAGTCCGGCACATGCGAGATTGACCATCGCCAGACCGATGACGGCGCCGCGGTAGCCGAAAGCGGGGACGATCGCATGGGTGACGGCGAGAGTGCCGACGACGGCGCCGAAGGTGTTGACCGCGTACAGACCGCCGATGACCCGCCCGCGCGACGTGACGTGCTCGATCAGCCGGTCCATCGCCGGGAGCGTGGCGCCCATCGCGGCGGTGGCGGGGAGCAGGCCGATCATCGGAACGATGAACGAGGCGAACCACTGACGCAGCGGGGTGGTTTCCCATCCGACCCACGCGGCCAAGGCGTCGTTGGCCGCGGGAATCAGCAGGATCGTCGCCAGCGCCCATAGCCCGACGACGGCCTCCAGCCCCGCGTACCAGCGGGCCGGATGGGCGCTGCGCGCCACAGCGCCGTCCAGGGCGATCGCCCCGACCGCGAACCCGCCGAAGAATGCCGCCACGACCGCGACCACGGCCGGGAACTCATGCCCCAACCCCACCGCGAACTGGCGGGTCCAGATGATCTCATACCCGAGTCCGGCGACGCCGGAGAGCGTGAACAGCAGGTACAGAATGAGCGCTCTGGCTTTCACCCGCAGTGCTGACCGGCAGGCCGGCGGCGCCCCGCGCTCCGCGCCACCGGGAGCGTGTCTGATTGGGCGGCGCCGGCCCGGCAGGCTATGATCCGCGCATGTCCACGTCGCGCACGCGCGCCTGCTATCGTAGCGAGTCGGTGTTCGTCGGCGACTATCGCTGTGACGGCTGCGACTCCGCCCCCGGCGCGGAGGAGACGTCGCGCGGGCTGGACGTCGTTTTTCCCCGCAGCGGCGTGTTCCTGCTGCACTTCGGCAGCCGCACCCACGTTGCCGATGCGAACACCGTGCTGTTCTTCAACCGGCACGAGCCTTATCGGGTGACGCACCCCGCGCCCGGCGGCGATACGTGTACGGTGTTGTCGCTGCACCCGGCGTGCGTTGCCGACCTGGTGAGCGAGTTCGACCCGGCGGTGGCGGAACGTCCCGAGCGTCCCTTCAGCTTCGCCACCGGGCCGGCGGAGACGGAAAGCTTCGTGGCGCAGCGAAGGCTGCTGTCGGTCTTGCGCCCCGGCGGCGGCATGGATGCTCTGGCCATTGAGGAAGCGGTTTTCGAATTGGTGGGCCGTGTAGTCGCCGGCGGTTTTCTGGCCCGCGGCCGCCGCAGTGAGCGCAGCCGTCCGGACACACGCAAGGCGCACCGGCGGCTTGCCCGCAACGCTCGTGCCGTGCTGCACGCCCGGCTGCGCGAGCGCGTCACGCTGGACGGCGTCGCCCGTGAGCTGCACACGTCGCCGTACCACTTCCATCGTGTGTTCCGCCGCGAGGTGGGCATGCCCGTCCATCGGTATCTGACGCGGCTGCGCCTGCGCGCGGCCGTGGACGAACTCGCGGAGTCATCCGTCGATCTGACGGCGCTCGCCTTGTCACTCGGTTTTTCAAGCCACAGTCACTTCACCGGCGCCTTCCGCCGCGAGTTCGGCGTCTCACCTTCGGCGTTTCGGCGAATGGTCCGCAGCGAGCGGGCGCAAATGAGCAAGAAGCTGGAAGTCTCTCAGGTCGTCGCTTCCTAAAGTCGCTTGTCAACGAGCGGCGGGAAGGTCAGCCGACGCGGCCGCGCGGATTTGGCGGGACGTGGTTTCAGCAGGCGCATCGGGCGCCCGCTCACCCGCCGCCGGACGCGAAGGGCGATACCCGCCCGAAGGAGATCAACGCATGGCAGAGAAGAAGTGCGCCGTGTGCGACTGGAAGATCGAGGACAAGGGTCAGACCGTCGAGCACGGCGGCAAGGTCGTAATCGTCTGCTGCGACGACTGCGCCGCCAAGGTCCGAAAGGACCCGGACAAGTATATCAAGGGTAAGTGATCTGCACGGACGGGAGCGGGCGTTCTTTCAGCCCTGAATCGCCAGGTTCGACCTGTCGTTCGGCGAAATCTGCGATCGCGCGATTACGCCCCGCCAGCGAGCCGCGTGGCCCCTGCCGGCTGGAAGGTCCGCCCGCGCGGATGCACGGGCGGAAGCACGGCTGCGGATCGGGCACGGTGGTGCAGCAGCCTGGTGGGCGCCAATCCTACGCCGGCCGCGGGGCCGGAGCACGCCCGACTCCCGCTCCTTGTCATCTGTGAGTATCGGTGTGATCGGTGGTTGGTTCGTCCGGTCTAAGGCGGTCTTCCAGCCATTTGACCATGCCCTTGCCGACCCCTTCGCCCAGTTCGCCCGCGCCGCGGCGGACGGCCGACTTGACTTCGCTCCAGCAGACCGCTTCGCCGATCCTGCGGCCGGTGTCGCCGTCGCTGAGTTGCACCCGGCAGACGCACTCCTGCACGCCCATCACGGACTGGAGCGCGCCTTTCAGCCCCGACCGGCCGTTGTAGTGGATGATTTGCCCGTTGACGACGACCGCCGGGCCGTCTGAGCCGTCGAAGAGGTCGGCTTTTTCGACTTCTGCGGGCATACGCTCGTGGATTGCGGCGATGAGTTCGTCCGGCACGTGCCCTCCCAGCGCGTTGGTGAAAGGCTCGAACCGGATGGACCCGTATTCCGCCAGCGCCTCGGCATCGACGACCTCCACCTCGTAATACCGGCCGGAGGCGCCCTTGACGGCGTGATAGGTCTGCTTGACCAGCATCGAGCAGCCGGACGACGTTACCAGCAGAAGACCACTCGACAGCAGCATCATGCTTCGCACGGGAATCTCCGATACCTGTCTGGAATCACCGCGCCCGATTGTACACCGGCGGAGAACCGCGTGGCTTCGGCCGGGCGGCAGGGCAGCCCGCCGGAAAGGAGGTCAGCCCGCGCAAACGTTCCGTGCCCGGGGTGGCTGCGGCCGGGCGGATGCGTCAGACGGGCCACGAGCATCCGCGGCCGGCATCGCGCCGCCCAGGATTCGAACCTGGAACCTTCGGTTCCGTAGACCGACGCTCTGTCCAATTGAGCTAGCAGCGCTATGCCTCTCCCATGTCGGGCATGGTCGAAGGCCCGGCATTGTGTCGCGGGGGTCGCCCGGCGTCAAGAGCGAGGCGCGTCCGGCCTCCGGGCGTCTCGCCCGCGGCGGAGTCGTTACCGCACTCCGGGCACCGCGTCTACGACAGGTCCGCTGGGCACGCGCCAGGCGGCGGAGACGCAGCAGGACGAATGGAGCTGGTCTCCGGCGCCTGAACTCCGGCCATTCTTCGCGCAAAGGACTCAGATTGCCGTCCACACTCCCTCAGTACCTGACTTCCTCTTGCTCGCCGGGTGCCTTACCTGCCCTTCCCGGCGAGGTGCTCCTCGATGACCCGGGTCACTTCATCCCCGATAGCGTCGCTGTAACCGACGTGAGCGTAGAGAATCCGGCGGTCGCGGCCGATGACGGCCACCGTGGGCAGCGCTTTGACGTTCAGGACTCTCGCCAGGTCATCACCGTCTACCAAGGTGGGGTACGTCAGGCCCATTCTCGTCCTTATCTCTGCCGGGTCGGCGTTTCCTTTCTCCATGCAGTTCACACCCAGGACCGCGACCCGTGGGTCGCTTTTGTACCGATCATGAAGTGACTGAATCTGCGGCATGACCTGCCGACACGGGGCGCACCAGGCTGCCCAGAAGTCGAGCACCAGGACGCGATTGTCGTAGTCTTCGCGCGTGTGGGTCTTGCCGGTGCTGTCTTTGAGGGACCAGTAGCCTACACTGGCGCCTACCGGCGGGCCGCGGTGGTCCCGACGCAACGATTCGTACCCGGGCGGCGGGTGGAGCGTGAAGTCCGCGTCGGAAAGCGCCGGGTTGAGTTCCAGACTCTTGACGCTGAAGGACTGCAGTGTCTGAAGTCGATCCCCCACATACCAGGCCAGGCTCGATTCACAAGGCAACTTGGTTTCTGGCTCTATGGCGAAGTGCAGGACGTACCGATCACCGGGATAGCCTGCGGTCCGTCCCGGTTCCTTCCATTCAGCCCTGACCAGTTCGCAGATCGTAGTGCCCGCCGCGGCAAGACCCAGGTGCGACACCTGGGTATCGGCGTCCGGCTCGCCGAGAAAGCTGCCGTTGAGGTAGGAAGGCGGGATCGTCGGCGGGGCCCAATTGAACGCACCGCAGGATCCACAAATGCGGCGCATGTCCATCAGTCCCGGACCGATCAGGATCTCCTCAAACACTCGCTTGCCGTCCTTACCGCGCTCGTCTGAGTAGGTCCGCAGGACGTCGCCGTCGTAAGCGGCTTTCGCGCGGTGCGCTGGCCCATTCCCTTCCCGGCCCTGCCATTCACACCGCAGACGCACCTGCCATAGGGGCGCCTCCGGCGCCGGGCTTCGGCTCATGATCCCGATGCCCGTGTAGACGGAGGTGTCACTGGGTTTGCCGTCGTCGGACCAGGTCGCAAGAGACGTCCCGATCTCCATGCGGATGGACCGGATGCTCTCGACCGCGATGCGTGCGTCCGCCAGCAGCGACCGGGCCCGCTGCTCGGTGAAAAAGAGCGCCGCGGCGGGTTCAGGAGCGAGGTCGGCCCCGGCGGGCAGTGCCTGTCGAGTGACGTCAGCACCGTCTTGATCGTGGTTGTTGTCGACGCCAGCAGGCGGCGGCGAATCCTGCGATCGCGCCGCCGGGAGCGGGCCAACGAGCGCGGACACCGACCACGTCAGGAATAACGCGCCGGTAGCCCACAACGGGCGAAGGCCGACGGTTCCAGCGTACCGTCGGCGTCCACAGCCATCCGAACGGTTTGTGCAGAAGCTCATCATGATTCCCCCGATCCGTCGCCTGTTCTATCGCAGCCATCGGCGTTCATTACAACGATCGACGTGTCGGCCTGGGTGACTGTCGCCCCTCGGGGGCTTTCGCCGTCGTGAATCCCGTCCCCAGGGGTTGACGCCCCTCGCTATTGACTGTCGCCGCTCCGCGGCTTCGGACGTACTGCTCCGCGCAGAATGGCAAGAAGTTCATCCAACAGAGACTATCCTCCCGCCGGAAACACTCCCGACACGGCGTGTTTCACCACCACGGCGTCGAAATAATTTACCGCCATACCCGCGTCCACCACGATGCCCTGGGCGTTGATGCCGCTCGAACGCGGGCTGAGCAGGAACGCGGCCACGTGGGCGACTTCCTCCGTCGCCACGGCCTGCTTGCGCAGCGTGACCTGCTCGGCGTAGAGGTAGTTGTCCACGTATCCGGGTATTCCGGCCGAGGCGCTGGTTTTCAGCAGCCCCGCCCGCACCGCGTTGAACCGCACCCGCGAGAAACCGCTGAAGGACTTGGCCAGGAACGCGATGGCCGAATCCAGCGCCGCCTTGGCCGGCGCCATGTAGCCGTAGCCCTCGGCCGCCATCTGCGTGGTCGAGATCGAGATCGTTACCACCGAGGCGTCCGGCGACAGCAGGTCCTTGAAGGCGTTCGAGATGGCGATCAGCGAATAGCAGGAGACGTGTACGGCCTGCAGGAAGTCCGCCGCGGAGACCTCGTGAAACGTGCCGGAGAACGACTCGTAATTGGCGAAGGCAATCGAGTGCAGGATGCCGTCGATGCGCCGGTGCGACTCGCCCACCGCCGCCGCCAGGGCCGCGATCTGATCGTCATGTTCCACGTCGCAGACGTAGACGTCGCGACCGGCGAGCAGTTCGGCCGCTGCTTCTTTCCGCTGCGGCGAGCGAACGCTGTGGATGACGGTCGCTCCGTTCTCCTCCAGCACGCGGGACACGTGCCAGGCGACGCTGCGCCGGTTGGCGACGCCAAAGACGAGGACGGTCTTGCCCTCCAGTTGAAGAAAACTCACACCTCTCCCCCCGGCGCCAGCGGCGTGATCGCACAGGCGAAGGCCAGCCGCAATGCCACCGCCCCATCGACGCTCACCCGCCCGGTCATGTAGCAGGCGTTGTCCAGTTCGTCGTCGAGCGTGACGTCGATGACCAGCCTGTCGCCCGGCCGCACGATCCGCTTGAAGCGGGCGTCGCTGATCCGCGTCACCACGGCCGCGTCCCGCGCTGGCGACGGTGTGTCCACCCGGCGCGAACTCTCCGCCCGTCGCGAGCCGTCCACCCGTCGCGAACCGTCCGCCCCGCGCGAACCGTCCACCGGGCATGACGGATCCGCCGCCCGCAGGCCGCGGGCCCGGTGCAGCATCAGCACCGCCCCCGCCTGGAAGCAGCATTCGCACAGCAGCACGCCGGGCATTACCGGGTTTCCGGGGAAATGACCGGCGAAAAACGCCTGCGTGGCCGGCGGCGTATAGGCCGTCACGATGCGCGATTCGTCCAGTCCGACCACCTCGTCCACGAACAGAAACGGCGGGCGCTGCGGGATCAGGTCCAGCATCTGGTCGTGCGTCATGGCGGCAATGTAGCAAAAAGCCGGCCGCCTGACAGGGCGATCCGTCCGGCGGCCGGAGGCGGGCCACGCGCGATCGTTTGGAACCGGCCGCGAATCAACCGTGCGGAACGCGCGGCGCCTATATGAAGCGAGAAGTCAATAAGGACCACCGGGACGCCGCGTCGGCATCTATCGCCACGATCTGGCGACCCGGTGGCAGGGTCTGTCAGAGCGACGCGAGGCGTCACGCAGCCAGGCTGTGCGGCGTTGCAAGTGCCGCTTCCTTGCCGAATGGGCGTGCCCGATTTGCAGCCACGTCGACGTTAGGCCATCCGCGCGGGCCGAAGCCGCGCGGCTCGCTCGCGGGCAGTTCGGACTCATGTTCCCACATCTGTGCCCGGCGGGCCGCCTATTCGGCCTGAATCGGTTATAATCGCTACAGTCGCGCCGCGCCCGGCCGCGCGGGGGGCAGGAGTTTAGCCCGAAGACCAGTTGACTTCGGAAACCCGAAACCGATCACCAACCCGCCAGGTGTGATCTGCTCATCGACCGGACCCGCTCGCCTGCTGCGGCCTACTGGCGGCTGCCTGGGATCTGTGTCCGCCGGCAATCGTTGAATGATGACTTCACCCACTCAGCAAGGCTCGCCCATGCCCGACCCGTCCGCTGAGGAGTCCGGCCGCCTCGTCGTGCGGCGCGTCGGCGGCGAGCATCCCTGTCCGTACCTGCCCGGCCGCGTCGCTACCCTGGTCGGCGCATCGCTGATGCCCGGTCAGCGGCTTTCCCCGGCCGCGCACGAGACGCTCCTGGCCCGCAACTTCCGCCGTTCCGGCCACGTCGTCTATCAGCCCCTCTGCACCGAGTGCAGCGCCTGCCGCTCCATCCGCGTGCCGACCGCGGCCTTCCGACCCAGCCGCTCCCAGCGGCGGAACTGGCGGCGCAACAGCGACCTCGACGTCACCATCGACGCGCCCTGGCCCTCCGCCGAGAAGCACGACATCTACGCCCGCTATCTGCGCGACCAGCACGACGGCACGATGTCGGACGACCCCGGCGCCTTCGAGGCGTTCCTTTACGACTCGCCCACCGAGTCGCGCGAGATCATCTACCGGCTCGACGGCCGCATCGTCGCGGTCAGTCTCGTCGACTGTGTGCCCGGCGGCATGAGCAGCGTGTATACTTACTTCGACCCGGCCGACAAGCGGCGCGGCCTGGGTACCTACTCTGCTCTGTGGGAAATCGACCATTGCGCCCGGATGGGCTGGCCCTATTATTATCTGGGTTTCTACGTTGGCGGCTGTGCCAAGATGAGCTACAAGGCCGCGTTCAGACCGAACGAGATCCTCGACCCGGTGCTCGGCTGGACAGCTTTCAGAACGTGACGGCAACGCCCTGGCCCGTTCAGGGCAACACGGTTCACTCAGGCGGGAAAGCCCTGCAATGGCCCGTGTGACCGGCGGCAAGAGCGCCGATCGGGTGTGACGGAGCCGGCTTATGTGAACCGCATCGGCTTTGTGTGAACCGTATTGGGCTTAAGTGGACCGTACTGTTCGGTCAAGCGGCTCCTGTCGAGGTGCTCAACCGCTTCGACGTCGGTAGTCGCGCCCGCGACCGGGCAAGCGTTACAGAGATGGCTTCCCAGGATCACACCCGCGGCGGAGACGAAGCTGCACCGACCGCCGGCGCCGCGGCTGTGGACACGGCGGACTCGGCGGCCTTTGCCCACAACCTGTCCGATCGCGACTTCCGGCGCATCCTCATCATCAAGCCCAGCTCGCTCGGCGACGTGGTACACGCGCTCCCGGTACTTCACGGGCTGCGGCAACGTTACCCGGCGGCCCACGTCGCCTGGCTGATCGCGCCCCCGTTTGACGCGCTCATCCGCGATCACCCGGCGCTGGACGAGGTCATCCCGTTCGACCGGCGTGTGTACGGCCGGATGCTGTCCAGCCCGGCGGCGGTCAGGCGGTTCATCGGATTCCTGGCGGCACTGCGCCGCGGCAGATTCGATCTCGTCATCGACTTGCAGGGCCTCTTTCGCAGCGGGTTTCTCGCCCGGGCCACCGCGGCGCCGGTGCGCATCGGTTTCGCCGAGGCGCGGGAGTTCGCCCACGTTTTCTACACGCATCGGATCCCGCGTCGTCCGGCGGATACCCACGCGGTCGACCGCAACTACGCCGTCGCCGACCTGCTGGGATTCGCGTCGGTGCCGATCACGTTCGACTTGGCATTGACGCAGAGTGAAACCACGGCCGCATTCCGTCGCCTGGCCGAATGCGCTCCGGGCGACGGTCCGCTTATCGCGATCCTGCCCGGCGCGCGATGGGAGACCAAGCGCTGGCCGGCCGATCGGTTTGCAGAAACGATCCGAGCGATCCGCGAGCGACGCCTGGGACGGTGCCTGCTTCTGGGATCGCCGGACGAACGCGACCTGTGTGATCGCATCGCGGCCGCATCGGCGGATGACGCGGAGCCGGTCGCCAACCTTGCGGGTAGGACTTCGCTCCGCGAAATGACAGCAATTATAGGACTGTGCAACTTGGTCCTCTGCCATGACTCCGCGCCGCTTCATATCGCCGTCGCGCTCCGACGCCCCGTCGTTTGCATCACCGGACCCACCAACCCCAGCCGGACCGGACCGTTCCGCCGTCCCGAGAGCGTGTGCCGGATCGAACTCGACTGCTCACCCTGTTACTACCGGCGACTGCGCCAATGCCCGCACGCGCATCGCTGCATGGTCGATCTTTCGGTCGATCACGTCCTTGAGCGAGTCCGAGCGGTGACGGGCTCTTTGCAGACCCCTGTCGCTGGAGCACCACAGCCTTGAGTGCGCGGAGGCCATCGCATGCGCGGCGGACACGATGCGCGGCACGTGGCGGCGTACCTGACGGGCCGGGAGTCGTGCCACCAGTCGCGCCGGGTGCGTCTGACGGCGGCTGAATGCCGAAATACGTCGGGGAATCGCGTGACCGACCGCGGCGATCGGCTGTGATTCCTGCGGATCGGTGATATGATGGGCGAGTGGTCATCCGGTCCGGCCGCCAGATCGAACTGAGACGAGAATCCGTGAGACGCATACGCCTACAGTGGCGCAAGCTGGTTATTAACAAGATCTTACACGCTGACGATTCGCCCCATCAGATCGCCTTGGGAGTCGGGATCGCGACGTTTGTGGCTCTGCTCCCGCTCGTCGGCTTTCAGACGCTGATCGCCGTGGCCGCAGCCGCGGCCGCGCGGGCCAACAAGGCCGTGTGCGTCCCCATCGTCTGGATCACCAATCCCGTGACGATGGGGCCGATCTACGGCGGGTGCATGGCCGTCGGCGGCTGGCTGCTGGGCCGATCAAACTCTCACTCGCGTGACGCGCTGCTCGCCCGGATCCGCGCCCACGAAGGGCTGGCGCAGATCGTGGACTGGTCATTCTGGCGCGAGCTGGGAGGGCTCTTCGTCAGCTTCGGGGCGGATCTGTGGGTCGGCTGTCTCGTTCTGGCCACCGTGTTCGCGGTTCTCGGCTACTTCCTCTCCCGATGGGGCGTCGGAAGCTACCGCGAGCGGCGCCGCCAGCGCCTTTTGCGCCGTGAGCTGTTTCGGATACAGCGCCGCAGTTCCAGGCTCGCGGCCGACAAGGCGGGCTAGGGTCCTTACGGGCGGGGAGCAGATGCGAACCGCGAATGGACGCGCATGGACGCGGATGGACCTGGATGGACCTGGATGGACCTGGATGGACCTGGATGGACGCGATGGAAACGATGGACGCGATGGACGCTCACGGACGCGGGCCTGAGGATTCGCCTAGCGGCGCTTGTCACCATCGCACTGATGGACGCTTACGCACGCGAACCTGAGGCTCGCACGTGGGCGCGCTGCGGAGATTCTGCCCGATCGCACGTGACGCTGGCTGGCCAGCCTTGGACCAGCGACGCCCCTTACCGCCCGGAAGGATCGGCCGCCATCGACACCTGATTCACCCGACGGCATCCGTCCAGGCATCGGTCGCGCAGCGGAGTCGTTTCGTCCACCGTCAGGAAAAGCGACTGTCCGCCCGTCACCGCTGCGGTGTACAGCGAGAGGGCAGCGTATGAGAACCGCTTGTTGTGCCGCACGGAGAAGGTGTTGATGATCTCCTCGCCGACGATCAGCGGCTCTTCGCACACGAGGATCAGGTCGTTCTCATTGAAGAGTATCTCGGCAGGGAAGCACTCGAACACGATCTGCGGGCGCGG
>QZJT01000042.1 GCA_003597935.1 Phycisphaerales bacterium
CCGGTTGAAAACCGGTGCCACATGGAAGACACCGGTTGAAAACCGGTGCCACATGGAAGACACCGGTTGAAAACCGGTGCCACATGGAAGACACCGGTTAGAAACCGGTGCCACACAAGATACAGTTCCGACCCATGATTGACCCACTCGACCCACGCGAACTTCTCGGCCTCGAACCGGACCGTCTCCCCCGGCACATCGCCATCATCATGGACGGCAACGGCCGCTGGGCCAGGCAGCGGGGGTGGCCGCGGATTCGCGGGCACAACGAGGGGGCCAGAACGGTCCGCAACGTCGTCACCCACTGCGCCCGGCTCGGCATCGACGCGCTCACGCTCTACTGCTTCAGCTCGGAAAACTGGAAGCGCCCGCAGGATGAGATCGACTTTCTGATGGATCTATACGCCCGGTACCTCATCTCCGAGCGCAGCACCATCATGGACAACAACGTCCGCTTCCGCCACATCGGCCGCCGCGAGGGGTTGCCCGCGTCGATCCTGGACGAGATGGACCGCACTATCGAAATGAGCCGGTCGAACACGGGGTTGGCCCTGTGCCTGGCGCTCAACTACGGCTCGCGCGACGAGATCGTGGACGCCGTGCGCCGCATAGCCGAAGACGTCCGCGCCGGCCGCCTCGACCCCGCCGACGTAGACGCCGACACGATTTCCCGCTCCCTCTACACCGCCGACGTCCCCGACCCCGACCTGCTGATCCGCACCGCCAGCGAATACCGCGTCAGCAACTTCCTCCTCTGGCAGATCAGCTACGCCGAAATCTACGTCACCGACGTCCACTGGCCGGACTTCACCGAGGAAACGCTGAACGACGCGATCCGCAACTTCGCGGCGCGCGATCGGCGGTTTGGGAATGTCCAGCCAGCCGTAAGGGAATGTCGGATGGCTGAGGTGGAGTGAAGGAATGTCGAATGGCGAATAGCGAACAGCCAAGAACGGATGAAGAAGACGACGCCAAGCGCGAACGCGTAACCCTCGTTGCATTGCGATAGCGAGCCGCGGGCTTCAGCCCGCGCGGAGTCGCCGCTGTGATCTGATGTTCTACGCTCTGCGGGACGTGGTCACGACCCAAGTAACGTTTCAGGTGCGACGATTTCCACGTCCATCATCTGGCCGAGGTAGGCTTCCAGGAAGGGTCGATGCGACGCACCCATGATCACAAGCACGCGTGACGCGCGATGGGCTACTATTGCGCGGCGGAGGTTGGCAGCGATGATCAGGTTCCTCGCTTCCCAGGCGGCGGCCCGGGCGCGGTCCAGCCCGGACGCCAGACGGCTCCGCAGGAAGATGTGCCATTGCGCGTCGACGTCGGCGCGGGCGTATTCGGCGGAGTTGATCCAGCGATACAGGCCGACCAGGTCGCCGGACTGCATCGCCCTGGACGTGCGGGCCGGTAACTCCGTCATGAGGACTGAATCCTGGAGCTTCCTGAGTTCATCCGTCTGCCCGAGTTCCGCCATCATCGCTGCGCCGTGTTCCAGTTGAAAAGCGGCGTCGCATTGGTCGTCGATCGAAGCGAGACGGTTGTGCCCGAGCCGCCGGGCCAGCGCGACGCCGATGGCGACGTCTTCGGTTGGGGAGCGGAGCACTTTGTCGAGCCCAGTCGCGACCGCCTTCGCCTCCGCCGGGAACTGCGCTCGCTGTCCGTTCGTTAAATAGCTCCATTGCAGCGCGGCCGATGAGACGTCGAAGGCGGCTGCCAGCAGCATCGCCGCACGCGCGCATTGGCCCGCATCCACGGGTCCGGTCGGATCAGCCTGAGAGGTCTTCAGCAGCTCGGCCGCCTGGGCCTCGGCCTCGCGACGGGTGACGTTCAGGTGTTTCTGCGCAGCCAGGCCTACGTCGATCGCGCTCGCGGCGAAGGCGGCGATCTGCTGATCGTACGTCGGGGTCTGGCGGAGCCAGAACTCGATCGTCTCGCCCGGTATGCGCTCGACGGCGATCAAGTCCGGCTTGTACTTTTCAAGCACATCCAGCAGCGCCTTGATCCCGCGCTGCGGTGCCTCTTCGGCCAGTTGACCCAGATGGATCGTGCCAAGGACGCAGATGCGGGTTCGACTCTCGGGAGATAATGCCTCGTCCCGCACGATCTGCGATGCGTCCGGGGGGCTGGCTAAGGCGACGAAGGGTGCCCATGTCGCCACGATCGTCAATCCCGCCACAATAGGAACCACGGCTAGCCGACCCGCTCGAAGGGTGTGCATCAGATGCTCCTTGGCCAAAGAGGTGACGCGCAGGATGGACGGGTGCGGCGTCCCCCCGCGGTCGAACTTGACTCTACTCACGCCGAGCGGAAGTCCGCAACAGGCCGTTGCGCTTGATCCTGTCGAAACGACAGCATCATACGGCTAGCCGATGGCGCGATCGTGGACGCGGCGCGCGGCATTGCGGAAGACGTCGGCGCCGGAGGATCGACGCCAGTCGCCCAATCCGCGCGATGTTCACGCCCGCAGGCCGCTGCCGACCGGCGGCAATGTCAGGGCTTACTCGCGTGGGCCAACTCCGGCCTTGAAAGGCGGGGCTCTGAAACCGACCGGCGGAAGCGGGCGCCAGACCGGCCCACCCCCAAAATGCCCGTGCCACGGTTTCTTCAACGGGCTGGCAGGCAGCGCTACATCCGGATTTCCATCGCGGACAGGGTCCGTTTGAGCGGATCGAGCGCGAGGCCCATTTCCTCCAGCGTGACGACCCCGAGCAGCTTGCTGTCATCCGCCTCGCCCAGGATGACACGGGAGGGCGCAGCGTGGCCGTCGAAGCGGATCATGGCGAAGGCAACGGGGCGGCTCACGACGCGGCCGTCCGCGAGCCGGATTCGAATGTGATCCTGTGCTTCCAGGCCCAACGACTTCCAGATGTCCTCCGGTAAGACCGTGTCGCTGGCGCCGGAGTCCACAAGGAACTGATCGACCACGACGCGGGTGGGGTCGTTGAGCGGCGTCACGGTGACTTCCACAAAGGTTAGACCCATGCCCCCATTGTACCCCCAGGCCGGTGTTCGTCGAGCTGCCTGGAAGCAGAATCTCGTAGCGACGGAACGCGGAGTTCATACTTGGCGACGCCCTCCACGTTGAAAGGAATCCCCTCTGCGGCCAGGTACGGCAAGGCGGCCTCGGGAACCAGCGTCTCACCGGTCGCCCGCGTGGTGAAGCTGAATCGCCCAGCGAGGTAGCCCAACGCCCGCCGCTCGGCGGTCGGATCTGGAAAACGGACCACGATCATACTGTGATTTTACGGCGCCGACGCGCCGAATGCAAACTCGTCTGGCGGCGTTAATTGCGCTGACGGCGTGTCGATCGCGACCGGCGGTCTGCGCCGCCCACGCCGGACCGGAAACTCCGCGCGGGCTGAAGCCCGCGGCTCGCTACGGACCCGCGGCGCCGGTAGGGCTCACTCCCACAGGCCAACTCCCGCCTTGAAAGGCGGGGCTCTGGGGACAGTCAGCACGCTCGCCCCGATCCGCCCGCCTTGAAAGGCGGGGCTCTGAGGGAGCGCGACGACAGGACAGACTCTGGGCGCCATCGCCCGCTGAACTCCGGAGCTATAGCCCGCTGCGGCGCCGTGCTTTCGCTCGCGTTTTAGTGCGAGCCGGCCTGGCCTCCATCCAACGCTTGAATGACGCCTGGCTCTCACCCGAGGCTCGCCCGGCGAGCAACCCTTCGACGCTGACGTCCTCGTCGAGATCCTCCCAGTGAATGCCCTGCCCGCGCCCGATGAGGCGCCAGTTAGTGCGCTCGCGGGCGGTGGCGTGCAGCAGGCGCGGATACCACGCCAGCGGCACGGCAATCGTGCGGCCGTCGCTGAGTTCCACGCTCAGCGTATCATCGCTGACGTCCACATGTTCGGCCGTCGGCGTGGACAGTTCAATTGGTGAAATCGGCGAACTACTCATTCGAAGCGTGATTCTACGGTGCCGACGCGGTGAATGCGATCCGATCGTGCGGCGGAGACTTCCGGTGAGGGCGGCGGCGGCGCTGCAGCGTCGATGGGTTGGCGGTTTGGCTGAGGGGTGACTCCGCGCGGCCTTCAGGCCCGCGGCTCGCTGCCGACCTGCGGCGCCGGTAGGGCTCAATCCCGCGGCCAACTCCCGCCTTGAAAGGCGGGGTTCTGAGGGTCAGGCACACCATCCCCGCCACACCCAACCGCAGCCCCAGCCGATACCTATTGCATCGCCTGCGGCGAGTTCCTATCGTGCTGGCCGTGCCGAAAACGGGGGGTTTTCGACGGTAGGTGTCCGGAATGCCCGGGCGCGAGGCGGGCCGCCCGGGGTGTACCGGGGCCACGCCGGTTCCCGGACGAGCCGGGGGCGATAGGCTCCCGGACTAACCGAGGGCGACAGTTTCTCGGATTGGCCGGGAATGGTGATGGAAGGCCGGGAGCGGCGGATAAGAGCCGGGAACGGCGACTGACAAGCGTGGATTCTGCTTCGAGAATCGGGAAGGTGAAGCCAAGATGAGCAAAGGTCTGGTGCCGCCGCATGGCGGACGTCTGATAAATCGGCTGGGCGCGAAGGACGACGGGGGGGCGGTGGCGGCGACCGTCCTGTTGACGCAGAAGCAGCAGTGCGACCTGGAGATGATCGCCGTCGGCGCCATGAGCCCGCTGGAGGGCTTCATGGGCGAGGCGGACTACAACAGCGTCTGCGACAGGATGACGCTGACCAACGGCACGATCTGGCCGATGCCGGTGACCTGCGCCGTCGATGACGCCACGGCCGGGAAGGTCAAGGTCGGCGACCGGGTCAAGCTGGTCGACGACGCGAGCCGGCTGCTTGGCTACCTGACCCTCAAGGAAAAGTACAAGCAGGACAAGAGGAAGCAGGCGCTGAAGGCCTACGGCACCGAGGATCCGGCTCACCCGGGCGTCAAGGTGGTCATGGACGAGGGCGATACCTGCCTGGCAGGTCCGATCGACGTGGTCACCGCCCGCCACGATCCGATGTTCGTCGATCACCGCCTCACGCCGGCCCAGACGCGGGCGGCGTTCGAGAAGCACGGCTGGAAGACGGTGGTGGCGTTCCAGACCCGCAACCCGATCCACCGCGCCCACGAGTACCTCACCAAGTGCGCCCAGGAGATCTGCGACGGCCTGCTGATCCACCCGCTGATGGGGGCCACCAAGGACGGCGACATTCCCGCCGACGTGCGGATGAAGTGCTACGAGGTGCTCATCGAGAACTACTACCACCCCGACCACACCATGCTCTCCATCATGCCGGCCGCGATGCGCTACGCGGGCCCGCGCGAGGCGATCCTGCACGCGATCTACCGGCAGAACTACGGGTGCAGCCACTTCATCGTCGGCCGCGACCACGCCGGGGTGGGCGACTACTACGGCACCTACGATGCCCAGCGCATCTTCGAGACGCTGCCGGACGGGGCGCTCAAGATCCAGACGCTCAACTTCGAACACACCGTCTGGTCGAAGAAGGCCGGCGGCATGGTCAGCGGTAAGACGTTCCCGAAGATCGAAGGCGATCAGATCTTCCTTTCCGGCACGAAGGTGCGCGAGATGCTGGTCAAAGGCGAGCGCCCACCGGTGGAGTTCACCCGGCCGGAGATCGCGGACATTCTGATCGAGGCGATGCGGAGTGGGGGATAGGGGGACTGGCGAAAGGCGAATGGCGAATAGCGAATAACGAATGAAGATGTGTGGCACCGGTTTGTAACCGGTGAAGTGGTTGTGGCACCGGTTTCCAACCGGTGACCTCCCGGCATGAATGCCGGGGCTCCGATGTGGCACCGGTTTTCAACCGGTGAAGTGGATGTGGCACCGGTTTTCAACCGGTGAAGTGGATGTGGCACCGGTTTCCAACCGGTGAAGTGGATGTGGCACCGGTTTCCAACCGGTGACCTCCCGGCATGAATGCCGGGGCTCTGAGGACGCAGCCTCTGAGAGCGACGGGGTGTGAGCGGCGATTGCGACGCGGGCTCTTAAATTGTTATTCACCATTCACCATTCGTTATTCGTTATTTCATTCTTGACATTTGACATTCGACATTCGTTATTCGACATTCGGCATTCGGCGTTCGGCGTTCAACCTTCTGACGCGGAGATCGACACCGTGCCCATGACGCAGATGGCGGCGGAAGCGCCGGTTGAGATCATCGAAGCGGTAGGGGGGATGCGCCGCCCGGTCGTGGTGGCGCACGTGGTGCCGGACGCCGACGCGCTCGGGTCCATCTTCGCTACGGCGCTGGCCTATAACGGCAACGGCTGCGCGCCGAAGGTGGCGCTTCCGGCCGGGTCGCTGTCGCAGCGGCTCGCCTTCATGCACGATTGGGCGAAGGTGCCAGTGGCGGGAAGGACGGACTTCGAAAAGGCCGATGGCTTCATCGTGCTCGACACAGCCAAGAAGGAGCGCTGCAACGTTGGACCCGACCAGCGCAACACGGACTGGTCCGCCGGCCGGCCGGTGGTGAACATCGATCACCACGACACCAACACGCGCTTCGGCGACGTGAACTGGGTGGACGCCGAAGCCAGCAGTTCCGCCGAGCTGGTGCTGCGGCTGCTGCAGGCAGCGGGCAGGCCCGTCTCACCGATGGTCGCGTCGATGCTCTACGCGGGCGTCCTCACCGATACCGCCGGCTTTTCGCTGCCGACGACCTCGCCGTCGGGGCTGGCCGCGGCCGCGGAGCTGGTGCGGCTGGGCGCCGACGTGGCGGAACTGGGCGAGCGGCTGTGCCGCAGCCAGACGCAGAGCGAGTTCGACCTGCTGCGGATCATCTACGCCAATACGAAGCGGGCGGCGGGGGGGGCGATCGCCTACAGCACGGCGACTTACGAGGACATCACCGGCGCCGGCTGCACGGCCGCGGACATCGACGACCAGGTCTCCATCCCGCGGTCGCTTGACGGCGTGCGATTGGCCATGCTCTTGACCGAGGGCAACAAGGGCAAGACCCGCATCAACTTCCGCGGCGACGGCAGAGTGGAGGTGCTGGAACTGGCGCAGAAGTTCAATGGGGGGGGGCACAGGCAGGCGGCCGGCGCCGTCATCGACACGCCGCTGAGCGATACGGTGAAGATGGTCGTCGCAGCGGCCGTGGAACATTTGAAAAAGTACTGAATCGAAGAAGGGAGTGAGGGAATGAGGGAGTAAGGGAGTCAGGGAAGACCCGGTGGGGGGGCGTCGTTCCGTCTTCAGCGAGCCGCGTGGCTTCAGCCCGCGCGGAGCGTCCGGCTCAGACGTAGCGCCGAGTCTCATGTCGGCGTCGACACGCGTGGCGTCGCTCCTTGGCGAGCAACCCGGCAACTTGATACGTCATACACAGGTGTGACTCCGCGCGGGCTAAAGCCACGCGGCTCGCTCAGCTCAGCCGCTCCCTGACGGTCGCGGTTCGGATTGGGCGGCCGGCCGCTCCCTCACGGTCGCGGTTCTGACTGGAACGACGGCAGCGCACAACGTCGCACACCCTCTTCCCTCACTCCCTCGTTCCCTCACTCCCTGACTCCCTCGCGAGCGAAAGCGAAGCGCTATGAAAGTCGCCGTCATCGGGCTGGACTGTTTCGAGCCATCGCTGTGCTTCGACAGGTGGCTCACTGATCTGCCAACGATCCGCGCGCTTGTGGAGCGGGGGACGTACGGGAACCTCACCAGCACCGTGCCGCCCGTCACGGTACCGGCTTGGAGCTGCATGACGGCGAGCAAAGACCCGGGCCAACTCGGCATCTACGGGTTCCAGGATCGCAAGAGCCGAGCGTACGGTGACATGACGATCTGCACGGCTTTGCGCGTCAAGGAACCGCGGCTGTGGGACATTCTGACGGCGGCCGGCCGGCCGTCGATCGTGGTGGGGGTGCCGGGCACGTTTCCGCAAACGAAGCCGCTGAACGGGTGTCTCATCACGGATTTCCTCACGCCGACGACGAAAGACCCGCGCATTCCGTATACGCAGCCGCCGATGCTGCGGCTCGAAGTCGAGCGCATCGTCGGTGAATATCTGGTCGACGTCCACATGGGCCGCGACGCCACCAAGCGGCAGATCCTGGAACAGATCCACGTGATGACCGAGCGGCGGTTCAAGCTGGTGCGGCATCTGATCAAGGAAAAGCCGTGGGACCTGATGTTCATGGTCGAGATGGGGACGGACCGCATCCATCACGGATTCTGGAGCTTCATGGACCCCGGCCACAGGCGCTACGTCGCCGGCAACGAGTTCGAAAACTCGATCCGCGATTATTACAAAGTGATCGACACCGAGATCGCCGCGACGCTCGAATGCCTGGACCTCTCCGAGACGGCCGTCTGGCTGGTCAGCGATCATGGGGCCAAGGCGCTGGACGGTGGGGTTCTGATCAACCAGTGGCTGATCAACAACGATTACCTCGTCATGAAGTCGCCGCCGCCGCCGCGGCAGAAGTTCAAGGCCGATTACGTGGACTGGTCGAAGACGCGGGCCTGGGCGACGCCAGGCTACTATGGCCAGATTTTCGTCAACCAGCGGAATCGCGAGCCAGAGGGCATTATTGAAGCGGGCGATGTGGACGGGCTCCTCGACCAACTCGAAGCGGGCCTGGCCGCGATGGTGGACGACCGCGGGCGCCCGATGGGCAACGTCTGCCACCGCCCGCCGCGCATCTACCAGGCCTGCAACAACATTGCGCCGGAACTGATCGTGATCTTCGGCGACTTGCGCTGGCGCTGCAGCGGCTGGGTCGGTTCGGACACGCTGTACGTCTTCGACGACGACGCCAACGCGGAGGATGCCAACCACGCCCAGCAGGGCATGTACGTGCTCGCGCCGCCCACCAGCGAGCCGCAGGTTTCAACCTGCGCGGACTTCCCTGAGCCGCGGGTTTCAACCGGCGCGGATCAGCCGGACGCAGCACGCACCTGGGGGCTGGGACACCGCGTGGACGCCAGCATCTACGACGTGGCTCCGACCATCCTGGTCCAACTCGGCACGCCCGTCCCGGCGGACATGATCGGAGGGGTGCTCCCGGGCGCGGGCGTCTGAGGGGACGATCGGGCACGGCGCGCAACACGTGTGCATCCAGCGACTCGGTCAGCGTCGGTCGTTCGACCCCCCTGCCGACTTAACGCAACATAAGATATATTATGAGACGTCAGGCAGGGGGTTGACAACACGGCCTGGGTGTCCGCCACGCGATGTCATAAGGCTATTCATATCAGTGGCTTACGTTCATGGCGCGGCCCGGCGACGGCGATCGCACCCGATTCGGTCCCGGTCATGGCGTCGGGCGCAACGCTCGGGCCTGTTGGAGGAGGTCGCCGACCTGCTCTCGCTGCGTCGGGCTGAATCGCCGCAGCTCCTCCCACGCCGGCCGCTGGGCATCGAGGGATAGCGCCCGCTCGAGGCTCTCGACGGCCGCGGCCGTGAAGCGTTCAAGCTCCTCGGGCGACGACGACGTGGAGCCATCGGGCAGGCGTGCTCGCGTGGCCAGCGCCGTTGCCGCGTCCAGAGCGCATCGTCCGCGCAGGATCCACGCGTCCGGGTCCGTCGGATACAGTTCGGTCGCCCGGATCGCGGACGCGAGCGTCCGGGTGAAGTCTTCCGGCGAGCCTGAGTGGCGGGCCTTGAGCTGCTGAACCCCGACGAGCAGTCGATGAAGCTCGACTGAGTACGGATCGCGGGCGATCGCCGATCGCGCGGCCGCGACGGCCGCGTCCAGCCAGGCCGCGCGGGCAGTTGGCGGGATCGCGGTCTGGGCAACGCTCGCCAGCCATTGCGCCAGCTCTTCGCAGGCCGTCGCGTCCAGCGGGTCCGCCGCGGCTGCCCGTTCGTAGGCGAACACGGCCGGCGCGTGGGCTGGGTCGTGCGATTCCAGCGGCCGGTGGGCTTGCGCTCTGGCCTCCTTCAGCGCGCTCGACGCCCGAATCGCAGGCCAGGCGACGGCGATCGCGACGATGAGCGCGGCGGAGGCCGCTACCGCGGCCAGGTTACCCCGCGCGGATCGCAGTTTTCGGGCAGGCGGCCGGTCTGCGCGGGCTGGAGTCCGCGCGTCGCCAACGGTTGAAACCCCTGGCTTGCCGGCGGCTGAAGCCTGTGGTTTGCCGGCGATAAACAAGGCCGCTAAGGCCGCGACGGTCACTCCGGCGCCGGGCACGAAGAGGCCGAAGTTGATGCTCTCCTGGGCCAGGAATGCCACCAGCGCAGCCCCCACCGCCACGTGAAGGGTCATTCCATTCCCGCTGCCGTCGCCTGCGGACGCATCTGGTGCCAACACGCCGGCCGGCGCGAATCGTAGCATGCGCACAGCCGGGGCGTCCGCGCGGGCTGAAGCCCGCGGCTCGCTGGCGGCGCTCGCTGAAGCCCGCCGCTCGCTGACGCTCCAGCCGCGATGGAACACGCCCATGAACAGCAGAAACACGCTGATCCAGATGAGACACGGCAGCGCGGTCCGGTCGATGAGGAACCAGACGTTTTCACTGTCCAGCAGCGGCAACCGTACGGTGAAGATGACCAGGCCCAGCCCCACGCCACAGGCGCAGCAAACGATTCCGGGCGACAGCGCAGCCCCAGCGGACGACCCGGGCGCCCCGCCGGGCGCATTCGGCCGCGAGCCGGACCGCCTCGTCCTGCGTGTCGCCTGCGATCGACGCGACGGCCCCGCAGGTGGATCCGGCGGCGCCGT
>QZJT01000153.1 GCA_003597935.1 Phycisphaerales bacterium
CGCGACTTCGCCGTCTGCTGGCTGCAGTTCGGCCCCGGCAGCCGGGCAGCCCCGCAGCTTGTGTAGAACAACGAGGCATGAATGCCGGGGCTCGGGGGAGAAGTGTACGCCCCCCCCCGAACCCCGCGTTTCGAGGTGGTCGCCGCGCGGCGCCGGAGCAGAGCCGCTTCGTCACGTGGCCTCGACCAGGCGGCACACCGTCGCTTCCAGCAGTTCCCGCCCGCCGAAGGTCATCCCCAGCGCCCGCAGCTTGCTGGTGTCGATCTGGTGCTTCGGACCCCTGTTGAGCTTATTGATCTGGCTCTCGCTGCCGGTAATCCGGCGGGCGATGGCGGCCACGTCCTGATCGGCGACGTAGGCGTCATAGCAGTTGTACGCCTGCCCGCGGATGCCGTCGGCCCGGAGCAGAATGCCGACCGCTTTCGCCACGTCGGAGGCGTGGACCTGCTTGCCGCCCTTGTCGGTGGCTATGGGGTCGCCGCGCTTGACCGCCTGCACGAGGGTGTACCATTTGCTCCGCGCGATGGGCCGGGCGACGCCGTAGATTCCGGTGGGGCGCAGGGCGCAGATGTCGTACCCGTCGCCCAGGCCGAAGCTGTAGACGAACTCCTCGATGGCGGCCTTATGGGCGCCGTAGTGCGAGCGCGGCCACATCGGATGGGCCTCGTCCAGCCTGCGATCGTCGAGGATCTCCTCATGGACGGCGCAGGTGGAAATGAAGATGAACCGCCACACGCCGGCGGCGCGGGCGGATTCGATGAGCTGGATGGCGCCGGTCACGTTGACGTCGACGAAGGTGCGCAGATCGCCCTCGGCGCCGCGGAAACCCGGCCCCGGGCGGAAGAGTGCCGCGTGTACGACCGCATCCGCGCCGCCCGTCAGCCGCCGGCACGACACCTCATCGCCCAGCGCACCGGGGACCCACTCGATGCTCTGCTCGTGGCCGTCGAATCCGCCGCGGTCGGACGACTGGCGAAACCAGCACCGGCACTCGTGACCGGCATCGACGAGGTGGTTCACGATATAGCGGCCCAGAAAACCGGTCGCTCCGGTGACGGCGATCTTCATGCGCGTGCTCCGTATCGGGCTGAATGTCGAATGTCGAATAGAACAGTGCCGCACGTCACTGAAGATCGTGGTCTCGGATTGTCGTCAGTCGGCGATGTCACGGATACGCCCGCCCGGCGCGATGGGCGGGAGCACCTGGTCCTTTCGACATTCGACATTCGTCATTCGATATTTCCTGGACTCGCTATTCCCTCCGGCACCCTCAACCGCACGCGCCGCTGCTCCGGCTTGCCCTTCGGCGGCGTGATGGTGAGCGTGACGACGTAGACGCCCGGCTCGCGGTAACGATGGACCGGTTCGGCGATGGGCAGCGACTGGCCGTCGCCGAAGTCCCACCGATACGCCTTCGGCACGAACGACGAGCGCAGCTTGAAATGCACGGTCAGGTCGTCGCTCGGCGAGTCGCGCCACACGCTGACGTGCAGCCACGGCTCCGCCGCCACCACGTGCTCGAAATACTCGACGATGCGGCGTTCGACGTCGCCGCCGGCGCGGGCGCCGTGGTCCTCGGTCACCCGGCTCATGTAGGTGCTCACCCAGGCGGCGCACGCCCGGCCGCTCTTCTGCCAGAGGGCGTCCGTCATCGGATAGTTGACCAGCACGGACTGGTACGGGTCGAGCCGCTGGGTGGCGTCGGCGACGGCGTCGGCGTTGAACTCGGGCGCGGCCACGGCCACGGCGCGGAACACCGCCGGGTTGCGGATGCCGGCGTACAACGCGGGCAGCGCGCCCCCGCCGCGGCCGGTGATGAACAGACGGTCGTCGGAGACCTGGCACGATCCGCGGACGTGCCGGATCACGGCGAGGATGCCCCGTTCGTCCCGGGCTTGCCCGGCCATCCGTTCGGCGGCGTCGCCGCGGCCGCTGGAGGAGGTCAGAGACGGAACGGCGAGCAGGAAGCCGCGCTCTTCGGCCAGCGGCGCCCAGCGCCGCACCCGCGCTGCCGGCGAATCCAGCCCGCCGGCGTGGCAGACGACGACGAGCGGCCACTGGTAATCGCGGCGGTAGTCCGACGGCTGGTAGAGCAGATAGGCGGTGTTCTGCTCCGGTTCGACCCATTGATGGAGCCGGCCGGGGCCGACGTCGGTCAGTGATCGCTGGCAGCCCCCGACACACGTCGCAAGCGCCATGAGCAGGGCTAAATGACCGGGAACGCGTCGCCGCGGAGGAGTGCGGAGCCGTAGCCACGGGTCGAGCGGAGGCCGCCGTGAGGCGGCCCGAGCGGGGCCCGAGCCTGCCGGGATATCCTGTCTATCCAGCCCCGGCGGGGGCGGCGGCGCGGTGCAATGGGAATCGTTACGATGACGGATCAAGCGTTTGTCCCGGTGCCACACTTATGCTCTTATTTTGTACCCCCACTGCGTCAACTGGGACTCGAATGCGCGGCGGAACGCATCCGAGTCGGCGTCGACCAGGGTCCGCTCCTCCCTGCCCAGATATGCCCGGATGGTCAGGCTCCGCAGCCCGTCGCCGACGGACCGGCCCTCGTAAGCATCGACGAACGTCAGGCGTTTCAGCAGCGGGTGGCAAAACGACGTCAGTTGCGCCTCGACCCGGGCGAACCGCACCGTAGCCGGCACCACGAACGAGTAGTCCATCTCGACGATCGGATACGCCGGGATCCGGCCGAGTTCCTCCGTCACCGCCGGCAGCGACGCCAGCTCATTGAGACGCAGTTCCGCCCAGACGACCGACCACGCCGCCAGATGCTCATCCAGGCCGCGGCGTAGCGCAAGCGGCAGCGCGCTGACCTGCCCCACCGCCCGATCGTCGATGATCACCGAGGCGATGCGGGTTTCCTCCTCCCACGGCTGCCGCACGCCGGCCGCACACTCAGCGAACCGCACGCCGCGCGCCATCTGCGTGCATGCCCACGCCTCGATGTCGCCCTTCAGATCACGGAACAGCTCGTCTTCCCCCCGCTTTTGGCGCCGGGCGCTGATCAGCGCCAGATGGCGAAACTCCGAATCTGCCCCGTCGCCCGGCTCGAAGACGCTGCCCAGCTCCATCAGCTTGAACTCCGCCCAGTGGAAGCGGTTGAGCGAGATGGCGTCCAGCAGCCCCGGCATGAGGCGGCGGCGGAGCAGGCGCTGACCGCCGGCGACGCTGTGGCGCAGCTCGACGCACTCGCCTGGATCGATGCCCACGCGCTGGAGCCGGGCCAGGTCGTACCAGATGTATCCGTGGACCTCGTGGAAGCCGCTACGCGTGCTGAACGCTTCGAGCGTGCGCTGCTCGAACTCGTGCAGGCCGTTCGGCTCGAACCGCCGCATGGTCACGGGCGGCATGACCGGCGTGATCGTGTCGAAGCCGACGAAGCGGGCAATCTCTTCGATGACGTCGGCCTCGATGGAGACGTCGCGGGTGGCGCGAAAGCCGGGGACGTGGACGGCCAGGCGCTCGCCATCCTCGCGCACGCTGAATTCGAGCGGTTCGAGAATGCGGCGGACTTCGTCCACCGGGACCGCCCGCCCCACCGTCCGGGCGACGTGCCGCGGATGAACGGCCACCGTCACCGGCGCCGGCGGCCTGGGGAAGCAGTCCGACAGCCGACTGGTCAGCGCCATGTCCGGGAACATCTGGCGGGCCAGGGTCACGAACCGCCGGATGGCGCGGACGGTGTTCTCCGGATCGAGCGACTTCTCGAAACGGGCGCTGGCGTCGGTACGCAACCCCAGCGCGGCCGCGCAGCGGCGGATGGCGGCGCCGTCGAAGTTCGCCGACTCCAAAAGCAGCGAGCGGGTCTGCGGACCGACCTCGGTGTCCAGCCCACCCATGATGCCGGCGATGGCGATCGACCGGCCGCCGCACTGGATCATCAGCCCGCCGCAAGCCGGCAGGGTGCGCTCGACCCCGTCCAGCGTCCTGAACGTCTCGCCCGGCTTGCTCCACGCGACCTCGATGCGATCGACGTGGGTGCCGTCGAAGGCGTGCATCGGCTGGCCCAACTCCAGCATAATGTAGTTGGTCAGATCCACCAGGCCGTAGATGGGCCGCAGGCCGACGTGACCGAGCCGCAGTTGCACCCACGGCGGGGCCGGTTCGGCGCCGACGTTCTCGAAGCGCAGGCCGCTGTAGCGTGGGCAGGCGCGGGCGTCTTCGATCGAAATGGGCAAGGCCGGCTTCGACGGATCGTCGAACGAGGCGACGTCCGCCATCGGGCAGGGCCTCAGCGGCACGCCGAAGATGGCGGCCATCTCCCTGGCGATGCCGTAGTGGCCCCACAGGTCCGGGCGGTGGGTGATGGACTTGTTGTCGATCTCGATCACCCAGTCGGGCCGGAAGAACTCGTCCAGCCGTTGCCCCGGCGGCACGGAGGCCGGCAGCAGGATCGCCTCCTGCTCGGCCATGGCGATGCCGAGCTCCTCGCCGGGCAGGATCATGCCGGTGCTCTGCCGGCCGGCGACGGCGGCCACGTCGATGCGCGGACGAGCGGTGATCGACGCGCCGGGGGGGGCGTAGATGACCCGGCAGCCGAGGGACAGATTCGGCGCGATGGTCACCGTCTCGATCGTCCCGCCCGCGCCGGTGTTCAATCCGACCAGAAGCGGCCTATCCGCGCCGGGCGATGCGCCGCCTCCCGCAAGCGGCGTCAGTGTCTCCACCTGGGCGGCGATCAGCCCCGACGCCGCCACGTCGATCCGTTCGACGCCCTCGACTTCGGCGGTCGTGCAGGTGAACCGCTCCGCCAGCGCGTGCGGGTCAATGTCCGCGGGGAAGTCGAGGAAGTCACGCAGCCAGTTGGTAGAGATGAGCATCTGGATTGTCGTGCAGCGCCGGGATATCCCGATCGGGAGATGAATCAACCGGCAGCAGAGACGCAACCCCGTTGGGGTTGACGGTATCAAAACCCGGCACACCCAGGGTAGCCCGAAGCGGGCAACCCTGGGCTTTACGACACAACGCCTTCGGCGTACCAGAGGCGACGCTTGAATCGCCGTGTGCGATACGCCACCAGCGAGCCGCGGGTTTCAGCCCGCGTGGAGTCACTCGCAACGAAGCCGGATCCTCTTCATCCCGGACTCGCGCTGAAGCCGGATCCTCTTCATCCCGGACTCGCGCTGAAGCCGGATCCGCTTCATCCCGGACTCGCGCTGAAGCCGGACCCTCTTCATTCGTCATTCGCTATTCGACATTCGCCATTCACCACCGATTCGCCATCTGACCTTCAACCTTCGACCTTCGACCTTCGACTTTTGACGTTCGACCTTCGACCTTCCGCCGTCAGCCGCTTTCCTCCAGAATGTACTTCGACCGCACCAGGTAGTGAATGGTCGACAGCGCCGTCACGATGACCGTCGCCCACGCCAGCACGGACTTGACGGTTCCGCCGGCGTCGCCGAGTTCCCATGACTGTTCGTGAGCCACGATGAACATGATCACCGGGGCGGCGACGCTCTGCACCCACATCTTCAGCTTGCCGTGGATCGACGCCGGGAACGCCCGGCCCACCGACTCGTTGAAGCCGCGCAGGCCGGTGACCAGCAGTTCGCGGCCGACGATGACCACGACCATCCACGGAGCGACCCGCGTGATACTCTCGCCGTCGCCGGTCGTAAAGTTCGGCCCGGCCAGCAGAATAAAGGTACCGCAGATCAGCACCTTGTCGACCATCGGGTCGAGCACGCGGCCCAGGGCCGTCACCTGCCCCCACTTGCGGGCCAGATACCCGTCGAGAAAGTCTGTCGCCGCCGTGACGACGAACAGCAGGACGCACGCGTCCAGGAGCAGCGTGCTGGCGTCGCGGGCGTCGAACTGGGAGAGCACCGCGAAAAAGACGACGGCCAGGACCAGGCGGGAAAGGGTGATCTGGTTGGGGACGTTCAGCGCCATCAGACGACCGGCAACGGGACGCTGATCGGCTGGGCGATCAGGTCGTAATCCTGCCGGCCGGTGCAGCGCACTTCCAGAAACGTGCCGACTTCGGCGTCGGCGCCGCGGATGAGGGTGTTCGAGTCCACCGACGGCGCCTGGCCCTCGTGCCGGGCCACGGCCGTGCCGTCCGGCCGCACCTCGTCCACCAGCACGTGAAACCGCCTGCCGATGCGCCGCTCGGCCAGCTCGAAGGCGACCTGCTGCTGCGCCGTCATCAAGGCGCTGACCCGCTCCTGCTTGATGATCTCCGGGATCTGCCCCTTCATCCGCCCGGCCGGCGTCTCGGGTTCGAGCGAATAGGGGAACACGCCCAGCGCGTCGAACTGGAACTGGCGGACGAAGTCCAGCAGTTCGGTGAACTCCTCGTCCGTCTCACCGGGGAAGCCGGCGATCAGCGTGGTGCGGATGGTCACGCCCGGGATGCGGTCGCGGATGCGGCCGAGCAGGTCTTCCGTCTCCGCGCGGTTGATCCGGCGATACATGGCCTTCAGGATCCGGCTGTTGATGTGCTGCAACGGGATGTCAATGTACCGGCACACGCTCTGGCACTCGTCGATGGCATCGAGGATGTCATCCGTCAGCACGGAGGGATAAGCGTACATCAGCCGCACCCACGCCAGTCCGTCGATGGCGTCGAGCTGGCGCAGCAGGCCCGCCAGGTTAACCGAGCCGGACAGGTCGTCGCCGTAGCTGGTGGTGTCCTGTCCGATGAGGCTGATCTCCACCGCCCCATCCGACACCAGCTCACGCGCCTCCCGGACGATCAGCTCGGCCGGCTTCGAGTGCATCGGGCCGCGGATGGAGGGGATGGTGCAGAAGGTACACTTCTGGTTGCACCCCTCGCTGATGCGCAGGTAGGCGAAGTGCGCCGGCGTGATGCGCAGGCGGGCGGTGTCGATCTGGGTGAACGGGTGATAATCGGCCAGGTAGACGTCCGGCTGCGATCTGCCGCCGTGATGGCCGGTCACGGCTCGGACGATGTCGTCCCGGTTGTTGACGCCGACCAGCGCGTCGATGCCGGGCGCCTGCTGGAGCAGATCGTTCTTATCGCGCTGCACGAGACACCCGGCCACCACCACCCGCCTGGGCCCGCCCGCCTTCTTGGCGGCCACGGCCGCACGGATCTCCGTCAGCGCCTCCGTGCGCGAGGCCTGCAGAAAGCCGCAGGTGTTGATGACGACCACGTCGGCGCTGGATTCGTCCGAGGTCAGGACACAACCGGCCTCCGCCAACTGTCCGAGCATCTTCTCGGAGTCGACGAGGTTCTTGGCGCAGCCAAGGGAGACGAAAGAGACGGTGGTGGGCCGGGGCATCGCAGTATCGTCAGTCGCTCGGTGGTCCATTCCCGGCCGGATCCCGGCCGCGGTCACGCACACCCTTTCCATCGGTCCGCCGGCCGGTTGAAACAACAGTCTGCTTGCCGCGGCGCTGGTCGGCCTGGCGCGGCGCCAGTCGGTCTGCCAGGGGCAGGCGGCAGAGCGGGATTCTAGCGGGCGCCGGGTTGGGGGGCGAGTTGCACCTCGAACGGATACTCCCGCGAGTCGTTCGAGTCGAAGAGCGGCCGGTCGCCCGGCAACTGCGTGAACCCCAGCCGCGCGTACAGGCGGTGTGCGGCGACGAACCGGGTGTCGCTCCACAGCACCAGCCGCCGGCACCTGGCCGCGCGGGCGTGGTCGATGACGTGCCACGTCAGCGCCGTCCCCAGCCCCCGGTGCCGCAACTGGGGGTGTACGTAGAGCGTCTTCAACTCCGCCTCCCGGCCACCGACCAGCACTCCGACGCTGGCTCCGATGCCGCCGTCATGGTCGACGACCCACAGACATCCGCCGTGGGACGAGAAGTAGGCGCCCGGATCCACCAGGTGCGGCTCGTCCTGCTCGACGCGCAGCGTCAGGCCATATTCAGCATAACAAGTCGAAATCAGGGCGAGCAAACCGGGCACGTCAGCCGGCGTGATCGGACGGGCCAAACCGCCGCCGCGGACCGATAGCTCAAAAGGCAGTCCGACGCGGCCCGAGTCCGCGACGCCGCCGGGTTGGTAAGGCGTTTGCGGCGGCAGCGTACCGCCTTCGCGTTCGTGGGACGATTGCGGCATTAGAATCTGACAGCGAAACTTCTCGCCGCTCGGCGGAGAAGTTGTGAGGGTGATGTTTGGTTGCGGCCAACGCCCGCCCTGAGGTACCGCCCTCGCGTTGGTGCCGCGATTGCGGCATCAGGGCGGCGCTGGAATCCGTCGCAAACAGCCCGTTCGGCGTGGTTTACGTGGATTGGAGACGAAGGGATTCGAACCCTCGACCTTCGCATTGCGAACGCGACGCTCTCCCAACTGAGCTACGTCCCCGTTTCTGGGCGGGAACCAGCCTACATCGCGCGGCGCACAGGTCAAGCGCGGCCTCTGCGCGGCCGGACTGGCGTCACCGGCAGTCCACCACGATCGGTTCGAGGCAGTCCTCCGGGTTCAGCAGCTTGACCTCCTGCGGTCCGTGGTAGCAGCAGGTGTGGAGCACCGCCTTCCGGCCGCGAACGGTCACCTCAATGCGCGGGCCGTCACCGACCTCGAAGGTCACCACCCGGCCGTCCCAGCTCTCGTTCTTGAATCTCAGCGTCGCCTTGAGCGTGCCATTGTCCTTGCACGTGCCGCTCAGCTTCCGCACCACGTCGCACGGGCAGGCCAGACGGCACCGGATGCCTTCGCCGAGGAAGTCCCCGCCGCGGGCCAGGCAGTCGCGCTCCTGAGTAATCTCGCACAGCGAGTTGGTGACGCAGCATGCCCCCGGCCGCGGGCAATGGAACGTCTCGCAGACCTCGCCGAAGCGAAGCCGCCCCCCCCGGTCCAGGCAGTCGGCGCGCAGCAGGTCCTCGCAGCCGCCGTCGTCGAAGCAGCAGGCGTAAGGCTGCGGGTCACCCATCGCCAGGATCACGGCGTCGTAGGCGTTGACCAGGCCCCAGCCGTAGGAGTTGTCCTCGCCCGGATCGCCCTTGTCGGTGGCGGTGTCATAGATGATCTGTTTCGCCTCATCGCTGGTGAGGTCCGGGTTCGCCGAGTAGACCAGGGCGAGCACGCCGCTGATGTGCGGCGTGGACATGGACGTGCCGGTGAGGATCCGGTAGTCGCCGTCCTGGGTACACGAGCGGACGTTGACGCCCGGAGCGGCGATGTCCGGCTTGATCGCCGGGCGGCCGTCGGGCGTGCAGTTAGTCGGGCCGCGCGACGAGAAGCTCGCGATGGGGCACTCGGGATCGCGGCCGTCGCAGGCGGCCACCGCGAGTGAATCATAGTCGGTGGATGCCCGGTCGGCCGGCCGCCGCAGGCCGCCGCCGCCCTCGTTGCCGGCGGCGAAGACGTGGCTGGTACCAGCCGCTTCGGAAGCGTCGATCCAGTCCCACAGCACGTCATCGCAGGGCGGAAAGCCGTGCTGCGTGGTCAGGCCCCAGGAGTGGTTGCAGGTGTGCGGCACGTCGAAGTCCGTGTTCGGATTGCCATCGGGATCGGCCATCCATTGCAGGGCGCGAATAATGTCCATGACGGTGTGGACGTAGTCCTTGCCGCGATTGATCGGTGCCGCCGCGATCCACTGTGCGCCCGGGGCCACGCCGACCTCGTCGCCCGGCAGGCCGCCAATGATGGTCCCCATCGTGTGCGATCCGTGGCCATTGGTGTCATAAGGCACGTCGCCCTGCTCCAGCGGATCGTACCAGGCCCACTCCGGGTGGCCTTCATAGCGCGGATCCAGCCCCCGCCAACGCGATTCCATCGCCGGGTGATCGCCGTCCACGCCCGTGTCGATGTTGGCCGCCAGGGCGCCGGCGCCGGTGACGCCCAGCTCGTTCCAGACGCGGTCCGCCTGAATAAGGACAATGCCCGGCTCCGGCCCGCCGGCAGCGCCCGGACCTTCGGCCTCGATGGAATCGATCGGTTCGATCCGGTAGTTCGGATAGACGCACCGTACGTCCGGCCGGGCGGCGATGGCCTCGATCTCTTGCTTGATGCCATCGACCCGGACGACGTTGCCGATCCAGAAGGACTCGAACGATGCCACCCGGCCCGCGTCGCCCGCCTCGTGCAGCCGTGCCAGCAACGGCCCCTGTGTTGCGGCCGCCTGCGTTTGCAGGGCCTCGACCACGACGCGGTGCCGCAGGGTGCGGTTCGCCATGATGCGGTGCAGGTGGTGTTCGATCGCCGCCAGATCGACCGGATCGAGGCAGACGACTACGGAGATGACCTGGTCCGCGCCGGCCGCGTCGAGGCCAGCGCGCAGGTCGGGCGATAGGTCGCCGGCCCGCGCCGCCCCTGCCATCACGGCCAACAGGATTGTGACGCCCAGTCGATGGTGCATGAGTCTACTCCCTGGACTCCACACCCTTGCCCCGGTCCCGAACCGCCGACGGATGGGAGTATA
>QZJT01000090.1 GCA_003597935.1 Phycisphaerales bacterium
GACGTTGCCGTCCACTGCGGGCGTACGCTCGCCGAACGCGATGGACGCGATCGCGCCGGCGGCGTAGCGTCCCACGCCGGGCAGCGCCAGCAGATCTTCGGCGCATCGGGGGAAATCGCCGTGGCGCTCATTGACGATCATCCGCGCCGCCGCGTGAAGGTGATGGCACCGACGGTAGTAGCCCAGCCCGGCCCAGTACGGCAGTACGTCATCCAGGTCGGCGGCCGCCAGGGCCTCCAGGGTCGGGAACCGCGTCATGAAGCGATCGAAGAACGGCATGACGGTGGCCACCTGCGTCTGCTGGAGCATGGACTCGCTGACCAGCGTGGCGTACGGATCGGCGGAATCGCGCCGCCATGGCAAGTCGCGCCGCGCGCGGTCGTACCAGCGCAGCAGCGCCCGGCGGATCGCGCGGATGCGTTGGGGACCGAGGGATCGTGTTTCCACGGGCGGCATCGATTAAACTCGGCGACGGTCGCGGCGCCTGCTCCAGCCTGCACGACTCATGGACCGGCGACCTGAGCCGACGCCGCGGAACCGAAGGCCGGACGACAGCCTGCGGCGTGACGCCGGGCGTGCGACGGTGACCTGCGGGAGTCTACCGATGGCGGCGGTCATCATGGTAACGGACGACCTGATCTTCGCGAGCAGAGTGGCTGGCGCTTCCGAGGCCGGTGGACTTGAGTGCCGGACGGTGAAGTCCGAGCGAGCGCTGCGCGATGCCCTGGCCGGCCAGGACGTTCGCCTGGTCATCGTGGACTTGGGACTCGACCCGGCCGTGCTCGACGCCTGTACGGCGGTGCTGGCCGAGTTGGCCGGTCCGGCGCGGATCGCCTACTACCCGCACGTGCGCGTCGATCTGCGGAAGCGGGCGACCAGCCTCGGAATCGACGAAGTGATGCCTAGATCGAAATTTGCACAGGAACTCTGTTCTATTATCGGACGTTGTGGCGGCAGATAGACGTCGCGGTGCGGCAGCAATCGAACGAAGTCACTTTTTTTTCGGGTTTCTTCGCGCCTCGCCCCCCGGCCGGCGACTGGTATAGTGACTGGTGGATCTGATACACTGACGGAGCCGGCGCGTCACGGGTGGCCGCCGGCCAGCAACAGACGGAGGCTTCTGATGAAATCGTTCTTCACACTCGTCGCGGTCGCGGGCTTCGCCGTCGCGACCGCCCAGGCGACCGATGTCAACATCCGCGTCACCGATGCGGACGGCAACAAGGAAATCAACGTCGATCCCGGCGCGGTGGTCAACTACAAGGTCACGGCCGTGCTCAGCGATCAGGTCAACGAGGGCCTGGCGCTGATCGGTTTCGACCTGGACTTCGACGGCGGCGACCTGGAGCAGGCGGACACGCCCTCCGAGGACCCGATGAAGAACTTCGTCCGCAACGCCGGTATCGACAACCCCGCCGGCTACGGCGGCACGATCATCGACGGCGACCTGATCCAGATCGGCGGCGGTCAGAACACCATCAAGAACTTCGTCGATCCGGAAAACCCTGAGTTTCCGGTGGGTACCGTCATCACCGGCGTCGCCTGGACCGACCAGGTGGTGGTCACCGGACAGCTCACCGCCCCGGACACGGAGGGCACGTACACTCTGGCGATCGAGAACGTCTTTGCCAACGTCATCCGCGACGGGGAGACCGGCATCGACTTCTGGCGGACCGATCCGGCCGAAGTCGGCACCGTCGAGAACCTCACCATCATCGTCGGCGGGGGCGGCGGCTGCCCGAACGGCGCCAAGATCAAGGGCAAGTTCAAGAAGAACGACATCAAGGTCAAGATGAAAAAGCACGACCCCAACACCGACTACACCGTCGAGGCTCGTGCCGACGGCAACCCGGTGGCCAGCCAGGCCGTCACGACAAACAACAAGGGCAAGGCATCCCTGACGTTCAAGGACGTCGAGTGCGGCCCGACCTACACCGTCGGCGTCGTCGAGTGCGGCAGCGACCAGAAGGTCACCAAGACGTGTACGCCATAGCCGATTGACCCGCTTGGGCCGCCTCGCGGCGGCTCATTGGCGTTTTCGACACACCGTCGGCCCGGCGATCGAATCCGATCGCCGGGCTTTTTTTCGCCCGCACGGCCGCGTCACCGGCGCCGGCGTCATCCGCTTGGTGCGGCGCAGGCGGCGCGGTACAATCCGGGCGTGGGTCGGAGTGAAATGGAGGGTTCGCGATGCGGACTGCGATTTCGACCGGCCCGGCTTCGGCACTGTGCGCGCTGCTCGTCTCGTCCACCTTTGCCCAGATCTATCCGTCCAGCCCCACCTGGGTCTCCGCCGATCAGGAGGTCAGCACGGGGGGGGCACTGGTCGATCTGAACCGTGACGGTTGGCCGGACTTTGTGGTGGCCAACGGCAACGACATCTACCGGCAACGGCTGGTCGTCTACTACAACCGCGGACGCGGCGAGTTCCCCCCCCGGCCGGACTGGCAGTCCGCCGACCTCGCCTACAACGGCCATCTCGACGTCGCCGACGTCAACGGCGACGGCTGGCTGGACGTGGCCGTGGCGCTGCTCCTGAACGAGGGCGGGCCGGCCGCCAAGCTGTATCTGAACAACGACGGCACGCTCTCCGCCAACCCGGACTGGAAATGCACCGAAATCGCCAACGCCTTCGGCGTGGCCTTCGGTGACGTCAACGGCGACGGCCGGCCGGATCTGGCGGTCGCCACCGGCTGGCCCTACGGGAATCCCCATATCTACCGCAACACGGTCCACCTCAACGTGGACGGCGCCCTGGAGGCCGCGCCGAGCTGGCAGTCCAACGATACCTGGGCATACGACGGCGCGATCTGGGTCGACGCCGACCGCGACGGGTGGCAGGACCTGATCGGACTCGGCTGCAACACCGACACCTGGGCCTACACCAACGAAGCCGGGGCGCTCAACCCGGCCGCCGGCTGGCACACGACCGACAACAGCGGCCAGTTCGCGATCATGGCCGCGGCCGGCGACGTCAACGGCGACGGCTATCGCGACCTCTTTGTGACCGACAACACCCAGCTCTTCCGAGGCAGCGGCTATTTCCGCCAATACCTGGGACTCGTCGACGGATACTTCGAGACCACGCCTTCCTGGCGCTACAGCGAGGGGTACGGCTCGGCGGTGGCGCTGGCGGACGTGGACGCCGACGGGCGGCTGGACCTGGCCACCGGGGCATGGTGGGACTACGCCCGCGTCTTCATCAACAACGGCGCCGGGTACAACGCCCAGGAGTCGTGGCGGTCGGGCGGAACCAGCGTCGTCGAGAAGATCGTCTTCGGCGACGTGGACAACGACGGCCGCCGGCGCGACGTCGAGAAGTTCCCTGCGGGCGGAACGGGTTTCTATGAACTGGCCCATCAGCCGATCGAATACGTCGTAGCGGTGCGAGTCGGCAAAAAGGAACTTCGGCCCTGGCAATATGCGTATCAGCGCGAGCACAGTTGGGTGAGCATAGGCCCGGAACCGACGAAGGAGGTCGAGATCGACTACGTCTACTCCATCGACCTGGAAATGGCCGTGACCAACTGGGACTCGAGCAAGGGCAACTACCTGTACCACAACCCGCGCGTGACCAACGGCAACTGCAACGGCGACGCCTGGATCGACCTGGACGACTACAGTTGCTTCGCGCGGTGCATGGAAGGGCCCGGCGTGCCGCATTCGGGCCGTTCCTGTGAAGCGTTCGACTGGGACGTGGACGGCGATGTGGACCTTGCAGACTGGCGCGAGTTCGAGCTGGCGTTCACGCGATATTGAGGCGCGGTCGGTACGCGGCAGTCGCGGCGGCGTGGGGCTCTATTTCGCCGTGCGCGATTGGCAGCCGCCTCACCGCAGGAGAGTCCGCGCGGGCTGAAGCCCGCGGCTCGCTGCTGGCGCATCATCGCGCACGGCCATTGGCACGGCGTCCGCCCCTCCGCTCCGCAGCCGCGTACGCGGCGTGGGGGTGTAGCCGCGGGTGAAGCCCGTCTGCGGGCGAACCCGCGGATGGGCGGGACATGATAACCCCCGGGAGCCGCGAAGCGGCGAAGGAACTCGCAGATCGCATCTGGTACTCGCGGCCCGCTGAAAGCTCCACGCGGCGACTCGTGCACCCCACCGACCAATCCCCCCACGTCTGGCCAGCCCGGCCGCCCACGGGTACAAGCACCGCGCGCGGAGATGAGCCGCCGGGCGAAGTGCGTGCGCACCGCGAAAGGTCGAAGGTGAACCACGGCGGCTCCATGCGAACCTTCGGTGTTACAGGCTCACCCTGCGCGAATCATGCTCGCGTCGAAGACAGCGGATCCGCGCGGGCTGAAGCCCGCGGCTCGCTCCGGCGTGTCATCGCGCACGATGATTCCGCGGCCGCTTCCGCCCCCCCCAATCATGCCAACTGCCACTGATCCTTCACGTCGGCGACGCTCCGTTGGACGCAAGACCGCCCTCTCGATCCTCTTCACGTGTGTGGGTCGGCGGATCGAGCTGATCGACGCCTTCCGCCGCGCCGGCGAGCGGCTCGGCGTCGCCCTGCGCATCCACGGCGCCGACGTTGTCCGCACCGCGCCGGCGATGCACCACGTGGACGTGGCCCATCTCGTTCCGCCCATTGCCGATCCGGCGTACGTGTCCGAACTCTCCAGGATCGTCGCTCGCCATCGGATCGATCTGCTCATTCCGACACTGGATCCCGACCTGCCGGTGCTGGCGCGGGCGACCGATCGGCTGGCGGAGGCGGGCTGCCGCGTGGTGATCTCCACGCCGGAGGTCGTGAACATCTGCCGCGACAAGCTGCGAACTTTTGACCTGCTGCGGCGGGCGAAGATCGACACGCCGCGGACGTGGGACGTCGCGGCACTCGATCGGCGCGCGCGATCAGGCGCCGGCAGCGAGCCGCGGGCTTCAGCCCGCGCGGAGTGGGCGTCTTCGACGTCGCTACCTATTGCACACGGTGATGGAGGTCTGCACCAGATTGCACCGCCCAACCGCGTGCAACGAGGCGGCCGGCGCGACGCGTTGCCTTTCCCGCTCTTCATGAAGCCCCGCTTCGGCAGCGCGGCCGTGGGGAACTACAAGATCTTCGACCGCGACGATCTGGTTACGCTCGCCCGCCGCGTGCCCGAGCCGATCGTGCAGGAGTTCGTCGACGGCGTCGAGCACACGCTGGACGTGTACTGCGGCTTCGACGGTGTGCCGCGCTGCGTCGTCCCGCGGCGCCGGCTGGAGGTCCGCACCGGAGAGGTGAGCAAGGCGCTGACCATCAAAGACCCGACCATCATGGAAGTCGGCCGGCGAGTGGCCGAGGCGCTGGGCGGTTGCCGCGGAGTGGTCACGGTCCAGTGCATGGTGACGCGCGACCGGCGGCACGGCGACGTCGGGCGGGTGCGGGTCATCGAGATCAACCCGCGCTTCGGCGGCGGCGCCCCGCTGGCCATCCGGGCCGGGGCCGACTTCCCCCGCTGGATCCTCGAAGAGCACCTCGGCCGCCACCCCCGCATCCGCTTCGACGGCTTCCGCGACAAGCTGGCGATGCTCCGCTATGACCAGAGCGTCTTCGTGTCGGGGCGGGGGATGAGGTGAGTGTCGTGTGCGGGGAGTCCTGATTCGGGGGCAAGTGCGGCGGCGCCGCAGCGTAGGTGCGGAAGTCGCCGGTCCGAGTCGGCAGACGGTATAATGATCTGGATGCACGAGCGACTGACGTCCGTTACGGAGGCACGCTGATGACCCAAGATGCAACCCGACTAATGGAGGAAGCACTGCTCTTGCCACCGGCCGATCGCGCCGACCTGGCCGCCGGGCTGATCGAGAGCCTCGACGACAGCGTCGATCCCGACGCCGAACGTGCATGGGACACCGAGATCGCAAATCGCATCGGCGAGTTGGATTGCGGCGCGGTCACGGCCGTTCCGTGGGCTCAGGCGAGGCGACGGATTATGGGATCGTGCGGGCATGGCCAGACGCATTGAATTCGATGCACAAGTGGCTCAACGTGCTGCTTCGCCTCGCCGTCGTCGCCTTCGTCGTCATGACGGCCGAGCGCGTTCTGCACCGCGATCCATGCGCGCAGGTCAGCGACGGCTCTAGCATCGTCGCGACTCACTGGGGCGGTCCCTGTTTTCTGAACTACGAGACATGCGACAACGAGCGGGCGTACTCGATGTGGCTGGCGATGACCTCGACAACGATCGACGACTTCCGCAACCGCGAAACCGGCTACCTCTTCCTGGATTCCGACGGCGCGGGCGATTGGTTGAAGTTCGACACGCCGGAGGCGTGGGAGGCCGCCCGGCGAGCCAGAAACACCGTTGCCGACTGGGACGTCTCCCATCAAGTCAGCGGCATCACCCGCTGCGCCACCATCGGCGACTTCGTCGTCGGCACCTTCGATTCGGGCTGCTTCATCCTCGACATCTCCGAAAACGCCGTGCTGACGCTCGACTCAGAAAGCGAATGGAAGCGCGCGGTCCAATCGCAGGCAGGCGCCCCGGCCGGGCGACTGCGCGATCCGAAGTCGTGGTTCGTGCAGAGCCGCGCCCCCGCCGTCTGGGCGGTCATGGCCGCGATCGCGCTGGGCTCGATCCCGTCTGTTATTGCGCCGCTGCGGCGTGACCGGCCGCCAGCGTTTGAAGTACGGCAGGAGCGAGCGGGTAAACGATGAGGAACAGCGAGCGTGGTCGACTGCCGGAGGAGGGACTCGAACCCTCACTGAGTTGCCCTGGATTTTGAATCCCGCGCATCTGCGGATTCCCTGCCGAAAGGACTGGAGCCAGGGGGATTCGAACCCCCGACCTTCTGCATGCCATGCAGCATCTGCGTTTTTACCCACCAAATCCACCGGGGAAAACAGCAACAAACCGCGTTTTCCGCAGCGCCAGCCCACGTGTGACAGTGGCGCTCTGCTGACATATCTGTCGCGTCAGTCTGGTTTCACACACTCTGCCCCGCCGGCGCCCCGATGGGGGGGGGCGACATCGTGGGGCTGTGAGGAAATCACCACAACCAATGCCGGCAGCGGCCGCCGCGAGGGCGGTGGCGCGCCGGAGAGGATCTGACTATGCCAACAGTGGACCTTCGAAGGCCGACCCGATTCTTCCGCACGTCCGTGGCCCGCGGAGTGGCGCCGGCAGCCGGCACGGCGGCCGCCCGCGTCGTGCGCGACGGGGGGGACTTCGGGGCGGGGCTGATCCGCGGGTTCTCGATGATCACCGTGGGCGAGGCCGTCGGACACGGGATGTGGATCGACGATGTCATGGTGGAGCAGACCGCGGCCGCGGCCGCGGCCGCCAGGCTGGGCGTCAAGGTGCGGTTCACGCACCCGGGTCTCTCCGGCGACGGGCTGGGCAAGTTTCTCGGGCGGGCGAAAAACGGCCGGGTGGACGGGCAGCAGGCGCGGGCCGACGTCCACTTCGCCCGGGCGGCGCACAACACGCCCGACGGAGACCTGGCCACCTACGTGATGGACCTGGCGGAAGAGGATCCGGAGGCGTTCGCCGCCTCGATCGTGTTCAAGCCGGACCGCAAGGCCGAAGAGCAGTTCGTGGCGGACAACAGCGACGAGGATGGCGAGTTCACGTCGCCGGATCCGCGGAACACCAAGCATTTGTTTCACGCTCGGCTGGCGGCGCTGCGGGCCGTGGACGCGGTGGATCAGCCGGCGGCCAATCCCGACGGGCTGTTCCACGTGGGGCAGGACGTGCCGGAAGAAGCGGACGCGCTGATGTCGTTCGCCCACGGGCTGTGCGATGAGCGACCGGAACTGGTGTCGCTGGACGTCGACCCGGACCGGGTGCGCGGGTTCGTGCAGCGGTGGATGGAGTATCACGGGCTGGTGATAAGGGGTCAGGATGGATTGGGCCAAAGGCCCCCTTCGGGCCGCTCCGCGGCAATCCATCCTGACCCCGTCCGCTCCGCGGCAATTCATCCTGACCCCGTGCCCCTGCCGGCGGAGCTGGCGCGCCTCCGTGACGAGGTCGAGGCGCACATTGTGTGAGTGAACGCGGGCCTGGACGGCCACGCCGTTGTTAGAAAAGGAGTTCAGTGATGAACAAAAAACTGCGGTCCTATCTGGAGTCGATCGGGCTTGCGCCCGGGGCTTCGGAACAGGAGGCGTGGGCCTACTTCAACGAAAAGCTGAACAGTGTTCAGCGGGCCCAGGCGGAGAAACTCAAGGGCGGGAGCGATCCCACCGGCAATGCGCCGGCCGCCAGCGGAGCGACGCACGACGCGCCGGCGGCGCCGCCTGAAATGCCTGGCGGGCGCGGCACCGCGCCGGACCACCGGTTGCAAACCGGTGCCACACCAGACCGGACGCCGGAGCAGATCGCGACGGCGGCGGTGCGGGCGGAGCGGGAGCGGGTGGCGGCGCTGACCGAACTGGCCGGCGACGACGTGCCGGAGGAGGTGCTGGACGCGGCCCTGCGCGACGGACTGACCGTCGAGCAGGCCGGGCCGCGCTTCCTGGCGGCGATCCGGGAGCGGCGGCCGGCGCCCATCACCATCGGCCGCGAGTCGATCGAGAAGCTCGGCGACGTGCTGGTCGACGCCGCGTTCCTGGGCGAGGCGGAGCGGTTCGGCCTGACCCCCGAGCGGCAGACGGCGGCGCGCGAGTTCGGCGGGCTGCGGCTCCAGGGGCTGGCCCGGGCGGTGCTGGGCCGCAGCGGGCAGCGGGCGCCGGACAACCCGGACCGGCTGTTCGCCACCGCGGTGACGACCAACACGTTCGGCTACGTGCTCTCCACCATCATGGGCCGGTCGCTGGCGCGCGGCTACCAGGAGTTCACCTCCACGCTGCGGCTATGGGCCGGCGAGCGCGAGGCGCCGGACTTCCGCACCCGGACCGACGTCCGCATGGGCGAGTTCGCCGCCCCGGAAAAGATCAACGACGGCGGCGAGCTGCCGCACGACACCATCGGCGACTCGGCGGAAACGTACAACGCCGAGACCTACGGCAAGACGTTCACGCTGACCCGGAAAACCTGGATCAACGATGACCTGGGCGCCTTGCGCGACTGGCCGCGCAAGCTGGGGCGGGCGATGGCGCGCAACATCGACCAGATCGGCTACGACCTGCTGGTGTCCGCCTCCGGCGTGGGGCCGACGATGGGCGAGGACTCGCTGGCCCTGTTCGACACCACCCGGGCGACGCCGAACTATCAGACCGGCGCCGGCACCGTGCTGGGCGACACCGGGCTGGCGACCGGCAAGAAGCTGATGCGCAAGCTCAAGCACGGGGACGTGTTCATCAACGTCATCCCGCGCATCCTGCTGGTGCCGCCGGAACTCGAGCACACGGCGATGAAGCTGGTGCAGAGTCAGGAGCTGATGATCGGCTCCGACAGCAGCGCGACCGTGTTCCCGACCAAGAACGTCCACCAGGGCACGCTGGCCCCGATCGTGGAGCCGCGCCTGTCGGCGGCCACCAACGGCACCACGGCGTGGTACCTGATCGCGGACCCGCTGCAGGCGGAGAGCCTGGTGGTGGTGTACCTGAGCGGCAACCGCAACCCGGTGATCGAACAGGTCAACCCGGTGGGCATCCTGGGACTGGGATGGCGGGCCTATCACGACGTCGGTGTGGCGTTCGTGGACTGGCGCGGCATTGTGCGCAGCAAGGGCGCGTAGTTCGGCCTTTCGCACGGGTACGTGCGGCCAGCGTGAAGCGCTGGTCCGCACGTGCTTACTGTGGAGGGCTTTGTGGTGTGCTTCAGCGGGCCGGCTGTGGGTGGTGGCTTTCCTTTTCACACCACACGCGGCGGGCCTGCTGACGTGCATCGTTTTGATCGGGCCGCATGAGGCGGTCACTGATTTCTGATAGGAAAATCATCTATGAGTACGAATGCGGAATCATTGTTGAAGTTGAGCGGTGAGCGTCAGCGGGCGACGCGGGACGCGGCTGTGCGCCGCCTGGCGGAGCGCGCCTCGCGGCTGGCCCGCGGTGCCGCAACCGAGGCGGATGCGGACGGCTTGCACGATGACCTGGCCGCCGCTGGCTGGGATGACGCGCGGTGGTGCGCGTGCTGCGCCGCCCACGCGGAGGTCGCCAACGCGCGGAGCGATTCCGCACAGCTCGAATCCATCGAGGCGGAGCTGCTGACGATGGAGGCGGAGGCGGCCGCCGCCCGGGAACAGATCGTGAGGTTGAAGCAGAAGTTGAAGATCGAGGAACGCGGCAAGTTGCTGCGGGAGTTGACGGCGGCTCGCGATCGGCTGCGGCAGCGGCGGATGGCCGCCGACGCGATCATGCGGGAGCGTGCCGACTATTTCCCCGCGGAAACTGCCGAGCGGGCCGCGGCCGCGCGGCAGGAAAATACTGAGCGGCTGCGCGGCCAACTTGGCGACCAGGAGGCCGCGCTGCGCGCCGTCGAGGCGGAACTG
>QZJT01000094.1 GCA_003597935.1 Phycisphaerales bacterium
GCACCGCGCCGCGACGCAGCGGCGCCGGCAGGTCAGCCATCTGTCGGGCGGCGGTGATTTCGACGAACCGCTTCGCTCCGAAGCCCAGGATCCCGCCCCTGGACACGGTCCGGGTGCTGACGATGACTGCGTCGCGGCCGAGGTGCTTTTTCACCTTCCGCAGCGCTTCCGCCATCGTGTCTGCCGTGTACGTGTTAAGCTTCATCGCCGAGCGTGATCACTCCATGAGCCTGGACCTCGAAGCCGTGGACGATCTCGCTGTAGGACAGGATCGCCACGTTCGGCAGCGCAGTCCGAAGCATCTCGTGCACTTGCGGCCGGATCTGCGGAGCGCACAACACGACGGGCGGACGCCCACCCGACGAGGGCACGGCCCGCTCCACCGCCGACTTCGTCGCCTCCACCAGACGCATCCTCAGCCCCGGCGGCAGCGCCAGAAACGCCCCCCGTTCCGACCGCTCCACGTGGCCGTTAATGGTCTCTTCGACCGACGGATCGAACGTGACACAGTGAATCTTGCCGTCCGACGCCCGATTCGCGTGGCAGAGCGTCCGGGCCAGAGCGTTGCGGGCGTATTCCGTCAGGATCTCCGTATCCCGCGTCCGCTCGCTCCAGTCGCTGACGGTCTCCAGGATCGTCTCCAGATCGCGGATGGGGACCCGCTCGCGCAGCAGGCCCTGCAGCACGCGCTGGATCTCCCCCGGCTTCAGGACGTTCGGCACCACTTCCTCCACCAGCTTGGGCGAACGCTCGCGCAGCTTGTCCAGCAGCCGGTTGACTTCCTGTCGGGTGAGCAGCTCGGCCGCGTGCTTCTTGACCAGCTCGGACAGGTGCGTCACCAGCACGCTGGTCGCCTCGACGACGGTGTGCCCCTTGTGCTCGGCGTCGTGCCGCTGATCCGGCTCGATCCAGGTGGCCGGCAGACCGAACGCCGGTTCCTTCGCGTCCACGCCGCTCAGCGCGCCGGTCGCAGTGCCCGCGTTGATGGCCAGCAGCCGGCCGGGCAGCACCTCGCCGCTTCCGATCTCGTAGCTCTTGACCTTCACCCGATAAGCGTTGCTCCCCAGCTTCATCTCGTCCCGGATGCGGATGGGCGGTACGATGATGCCCAGCTCGCCGGCGAGCTGTCGCCGCATGTTCGTGATGCGATCGAGAAGGTCCCCGCCCTGCTTGCGATCGACCAGCCGGATGAGGCCGTATCCGACCTCCAGCGACATCGGGTCCGGCGCCAGTTGATCCTCGGGCCTGGCTGCGGCCGCCTGCTTGTCCGCGCCCGCCCCGGCCGCGACGCGGGCCGCCTCCAGCTTGCGGGCGTTGTTCAATACGTAGGCCACCGCCGCGCACGACGCGGCCAGCAGCACCAGCGGCGGCTTGGGCAGCGGCGTCAGCCCCAGCACGACCAGGAAGCTGGCCGCCAGGATGAGCGCCACCGGCTGCGACGTGATCTGTTCCGTCAGCTCCTGCCCCAGGTTCCGCCGGCTGGCGGAGCGGGTGACGATCATCGCGGCCGCGATCGAGACGATGAACGCCGGGATCTGCGACACCAGCCCGTCGCCGATCGTCAGGATGGTGAAGGTCCGCAGCGTCGTCGCGATGTCCATGTCGTGTTCGAGCCAGCCGACCAGCACGCCCCCCACGATGTTGACCAGCGTGATGATGATGCCGGCGATGGCGTCGCCGCGCACGAACTTGCTGGCGCCGTCCATAGCCCCGTAGAAGTCCGCTTCGCGGGTGATCTCGGCGCGGCGTTTCTTCGCCTCCTCGTCGGAGATGACGCCGGCGTTCAGATCGGCGTCGACCGCCATCTGCTTGCCCGGCATCCCGTCCAGCGTGAAGCGCGCCGCCACTTCGGCGATGCGGGTGGCGCCCTTCGTGATCACGACGAACTGAATGATGACGATGATGGCGAAGATGATGCACGCGACCGCCAGCGACCCGCTGGCGACGAACTCGCCGAACTGTTGAATAACGCGCCCGGCCGCGGCGGAGCCGCCGCTGCCCGCGTTGGTCAGAATCAGCCGGGTGGTGCCGGTGTTGAGCACCAGGCGGAAGAGCGTCATGCCCAGAAGCAGCGTCGGAAACGCGGTGAACTGCAGCGGACCGTCCATGTACATCACGGTCAGGACGACCACCGCGGAGAGCGTGATGTTGACCAGCAGCAAAAAGTCCATCAGCCAGGTCGGAAGCGGGATCAGGATCGCCAGTACCATGCCCATCGCGAACGCCGGCAGCGCCAGGCCGTGGTACCGGGCGATGAGCCTGGCGGCTTTCGATTGGCTGATCGTCTTCAGCATGGGCGCGTCGCTTCGCTCCGCTCAGGGAGTGAGGGAGTGAGGGAGTAAGGGCGTAAGGGCGTAAGGGAGTAAAGGGAGGGAGTAAGGGAGTAAGGGCGTAGGGGAGTGAGGGAAGAACGAGGCGACACCTGCGCGTGGCCCGGAGGGCCTACGATCGTAGCCAGGGACCTCAGTCCCTGGGAGGCGTCGGCAATCGCCCCCTGCGGCCCGGAGGTCCGACGCGGAGTTCGCTGTTCCGTGCGACCACTCGCCGATCGGCAAGTCCGGGGTGGATAACTGAACCGGGGATTGGAATGTCGATTACGAAAAGCAATGCGAATTACACCCGGCGATTCCGCGCGGGCTGAAGCCCGCGGCTCGCTTCTGCCACTGAAGCGTGCGCGATACCCTTCTTCCCTGACTCCCTCACTCCCTGACTCCCTCATTCCCTTCTTCAAACCTGACTCCCTCATTCCCCTCTTCAAACCTGATTCTCTCATTCCCTTCTTCATGACACGGCCCCCGCCATGGACTTGCCGGTCAGGCGATACACGTAGGCCAGGATCTCCGCGATCGCCTGGTAGAACTTCTCCGGGATGTACTGCCCTACCTCCACTTCTGAATACACCATCCGCGCCAGCGGCGGCCGCTCGACGATGGGGATGCCGAGTTGGAGGGCGATCTGCCGGATGCGCAGCGCCAGATAGTCTCCACCCTTGGCCACCACCCGCGGGGCGGGCATGGTCTGTGCGTCATATTGGATTGCGACCGCGACGTGAGTCGGGTTGGTGACGATCACGTCCGCTTTGGGCACGTCCCGGCGCAGGCGCTGCAGGGCGAGTTGCTGCTGCACCCGGCGGCGGCGCTGCTTGACCACCGGGTCGCCCTCCATGCTGCGCAGCTCGTCCTTGACCTCCTCCTTGGTCATCTTGAGGTCTTTCTCGTGGCGATAGCGCTGATAAACGTAGTCGATGATCGCCAGCAGCAGCAGCACCAGGACCAGGCGCAGCGCCAGCGTGAACATCAACTCCAGCGTCACGACCACCACGCTTTCGAATTCGAGCTGCGACGCGTACAGGACTCTGTCGGCACTGCCGATCAGCGTTGCGTACGCCACCGAGCCGACCAGCGCCAGCTTGCCGACGTTAATCAACATGCTGGCGACGGAGCGGCCCGAGAACAGCCGCGTAATCCCGCTGATGGGGTTGAGCTTGCCCAGATTGGGCGTCAGTGGCTGCACGGTGAATATCCAGCCCACCTGCGCCCAGACCGCCGCCAGACCGGCGACCAGCACCACGCCCAGGATCGGCGCCACGACTGCGGCGGCCTGGGTGAAAACCGCCACCGCCAGCGGCGAGGCCTGATTGGGGTCCGTCACCGCAGGATCGGTCAGCGCCCGGTGGAAGACGTTCAGCAGGACCGCCCCCATGTGCGGACAGAGCAGCCGCAACGCCAGAAGCGACGCCAGCAGAATCACCACCGCCGTCAGATCCTGGCTGCGCGCGATCTGCCCCTTCTGCCGCGCTTCGCGTCGGCGGCGCGGCGTCGGGGCCTCGGTTCGTTCTCCTGCTTCAGCGGGCATGTGTCACACCACTCAGTGTGGTACCGGCTTCCAGCCGGTGAGCCTCAGCCTGTGTGGCACCGGCTTCCAGCCGGTGAAGACACGGGCTGAAAGCCCGGGCCCCATCCGCCCCGTGCCACACCATATTCAGCGGGCCGTTAACCCCACTCACGCCGGCAACCCGAGCACCTCTCGTATCCGGTCCAGCCCGGCGAACGTCATCTCCAGCACGACCTCCTGCGCCGCCACCACCGCCAGGCCCGCCACCGCCAGCATCACCAGCACCTTCAACGTGAACCCGACGCTCAGGATGTTCAGTTGGGGCATGGTGCGGGAGATCAGGCCCATCGCGATCGTCAGCAGCGTCAGCGCGATCAGCACCGGGCCGGCCAGCCGCACCGCCATAACGAACGCCGCGGTGAGCATCTCGACCAGCAGCATGACCAGCGAATCGCTGAACCCGAACGACAGCGGCGGGATGATGACGAACGTGTCCAGCAGCGCCGCGACCATCGCCCGATGGCCGCCCATCGCCAGGAACGCCAGGTAGAGAAAGATGGAGTATGCCTGCCCGATGACCGTCGAGGATTCGTCCACCGTGGGGTCGAACGACTGGCCCAGGGCGATCCCCGCCTGCTGCGCCGCCACCAAGCCGCCGAGCTGGACGCCGCTGATCAGCGTCGCCAACGCCAGCCCGATCGACAGGCCGATCATCAACTCACCCAACATGCCGGTCACCACCGCCGACAGCGCCACGTCCTGCGGCACGCGGCCGGCCACCAGCGGGTAGACCAACCACGCCATGCCGATGGTGAGCGCGCCCTTGACCCGTCGCGGAATCGCCAGCCCCGACAGGATCGGCGCGGCCATCATCAGCCCGCCCAGGCGCGCCAGCACCAGGGCGAACGCCGGCAGCATCAACGGAACGTGGAGCAGCTCCCAGGGCACGTGGTTGGTTCCTCGATACGCGTCGATCCGTCTTACCGGCAGCGATCAGGACCCGGCGGTGGCCGCGCGGCTGCTGCCCGCCGGCCGGCCGGCCGGTCCGGGCGTAGGTCCGGTCCGCCACGAAGGTACACGTGGCGCAGGGTCATTCACGGCCCCGCCGCGAACAGCGTTTGCGTGTAGTCCAACATGCGCCGCGCGATCCAGGGAATAAAGAACGACGCCGCCACCACCATGGCCGCGATCTTGGGCACAAAAGTCAGTGTCTGCTCCTGGAGCTGGGTCACGGACTGGAACACCGAGATGACCAGACCCACGACCAGCCCGATCACCAGAATCGGCGCCGACGTGATCATCGCCATGTAGAACGCCTCGCGGCCCAGATCCAGAGCCTGGCCCAGATCCATCACATAGGACTCCTGTGCGTGCGGACTTCCTTGCTCCCCGGGTCACGCGAAACTGTACAACAGGCTCCTGACCACCATGTGCCATCCGTCGGCCAGCACGAACAGCATCAGCTTGAACGGCAGCGAGATCAGCACCGGCGGCAGCATCATCATGCCCATCGAGATCAGGATGGACGCGATGACCATGTCGATCACCAGGAACGGCAGATAGAATTTGAAACCCATAACGAAGGCCGACTTGAGTTCGGACAACATGAACGCCGGGATCAGGGCCGTGGTCGGCACCACGATGGCTTCCTCATCTTCGGGATCCGGCTCCAGCACCACCCGCCGGCCGGGGTCGATCGGCCGACCGAGGGCATACTCGAGAAAAAGATAGACGTCCTCGTCCGCGTCGTTCTTCTGGATCTGCGCGAACATGAAGTCACGCATGTGTTTCAAGGAGATGTCGATCGCCCTGCGCTGCGTCAAGCCCGGGGCATTGTCGAAGTAGGGCGTGACCGCTTCCTCGTTGATCTTGTGCCACGTCGGCGCCATGATCAGCATGGTCAGAAACAGCGACAGGCCCAGCAGCACCTGGCCCGGCGGAAGCTGCGGCGTGCCCAGCGCCTGACGCAACAAGCCCAGCACGATCACGATCCGCGGAAAGGCGGTCGTCATCACCAGGATCGACGGCACCAGCGTCAGCACCGTCATCAGGACGAGGATGCGCAGGGTGGCGCTGACGCCCTCCGGCTCCACCGCCGGCGGAATCACGCCGCGCACGTCCGGCACGCCCAGCACGCTGTTGTCGATCGAGTTGGGGGGGGGTGAGGTCTGTCCGCAGGCCGCCTGGGCCAGGGCCGCACAGGCAAAAAGCACCGCCAGCGCCGTCCGCCTGTCCATCGGCCCCCGCCGCCGGCCCGGCGAGGGCAACCGATGATCCGAGCCTCCATGCTCGCCAGCCATTCCTGACTCCCGCCTTGGGACACCGGATTCCAGCCGGTGTCCTCGTGTGGCACCGGTTTCTAACCGGTGTCTTCGTGTGGCACCGGTTTCTAACCGGTGTCTTCGTGTGGCACCGGTTTCTAACCGGTGGCCATCGCAGACCGCCCGGCATGAATGCCGGGGCTCTGGGCGTGGCACCGGTTTCTAACCGGTGTCTTCGTGTGGCACCGGTTTCTAACCGGTGTCTTCGTGGCACCGGTTTCCAACCGGTGGCCATCGCAGACCGCCCGGCATGAATGCCGGGGCTCTGGGCGTGGCACCGGTTTCTAACCGGTGTCTTCGTGGCACCGGTTTCCAACCGGTGGCCCTCTGGCCACGGGGCGCGCCTGCGCGGCCGCACGATCAAGCGATCAGCCACTCAATGCGCCACCCTCTGCCTCATGCACTGCAACCGCTCGCGAAGCTCGCCCAGCCGCACCCTCGCGCCGCCCAGCGCGGGCGGATCGGGCGCAAGCCCGTCACCGACGTCCTCGGCCGCTTCCTCGAACTCCCGCTCGCTCAGCGCGATCGCATCGCGGAAGGCGCCGGACGAAGCCTCCGGACCCAGCCGTCCCGCCAACCGCGCCAGCGCATCCGCACTGCGAATCTCTGCCAGCGCGGTCACGCCGTCGGAAGTAATCCCCACCAGCACCATGCGCTCGCCGGCCACCTGAATCAGGGCTACCGAGTGCCTCGGCGACAGCGCCGTCCGGGCGACGACCCGCAACACGCCGCCGTCGCCCACCGTTCGTCCGGGCAGCAGGCGGCGGACCGCCAGGCACGTCACCGCGATCGCCGCCAGCACCAGTGCCAACGGCGTCAATCCACGGCCGTACCAGCGCGAGCCCGACGCCGCCGCCGGCGCCGCCACCTCGGGCGGGCGTCGCGTCATCGAACGCGGCGGGACGGCAGGGTCCTGCGGCCCCTCGCCCGCCGCGATCGTCGGCGGGTCGGCGGAAAGCGACACGCTCTGGTTCGACGCCGTCTGAACCTGCGCCGAATCCACCGGACGGTCATCGGGCGCCGCCCGCTCGCCTGCCGTCGCCGGGCTCTCATCGCGCGCCGCCCCCGTTGCCGGTGACAGCAGCAGGGCCGCCACGGCCAGCCAACCTGACCAGGACCGCGGGGAGTTTCGCAGGACGCCGCTCATGCCGATCCGATCCGATGTGGGTCGCGGTTGAGCACCTCACTGACGCGCACGCAGAAGTTGTCGTTGAGCACCAGCACTTCGCCCCGCGCGATCAGCCGGTCGTTGACGTAGACGTCCACCGGATCGCCGGCCAGCTTGTCCAGTTCCACCACGCTTCCCTCCCCCAGTTTGAGCACGTCCTCCACCAACATGCGGGTCCGCCCGAGTTCGATCTTCACCCGCAGCTTGACGTCCATCAGCATGTCCAGCTTGCCATCGCCGGAGAAGCGCGCGCCGGTCCCCAGGTCCGGCATGTCGAACTTGCGCGCCGCGGCCAGCGCCGGACGGGCGGACGACTCCGGTCCGCCGGTCCTCGACCCCCCACCCCAGGCCGCAGCCTCTGCGTTCTCAGACGCGACGGCGCCGACCTGGGCCGTATCCGCGGCGGGAGAGCCGCGTGCGGCCTCACTCCCGCCGGCAAGCCGTGCGGGTATGTCCGATGGGGAAAACTCGCGCGCCGCATCGCCGCTCTCGCCCGCCTCGCCCCCCCCGGAGGCCTCACCGTCGGGCGATCCGGCCGATGCCATCAGCGCATCGATGTCCGCCTGATCCAGCCCCGTGTCGTCGGCGGATTCCGCCGATCCGAGCTCCGCCGCCGGAGGTCCGCCTGCGCTCGGCCGCGGCGCAGGGGACTGGAGCGCATCGAGGTCGGACGGCTCGATCTGTCCGCCGTCGAACGCCTCCGCGTCGCCGGCCGGGTTGTGGGGTTGGTCTGACACGGCCTCTTCCGTGGTCCGGCCGAACGCCTCCATGCGTTCGCGCATCATTGGCCCGTTTATCGGCGAATCCGGCGCGTCGCCCGCAGTCAATCGCCCCCGGTCTGAATGAGTTCAGGGATGATGACGTCCCGCACCAGGGCGTTGTCGCCGAAGACGTCCGCCAGGTCGGCCTTCAGCCGTCTTTTCAGCGTCTCGAAGCCGGGTTCCTTCAGTTGGCGCGGCTCAGCGCTGCGCAGGGCGATGTTGATGCGCTCGTCGATGCGCGACCGGCGGGATTCGATCAGTTTCTGCAAACGCTCCAGGTCCGACCGCTCTACCAGTACTGAAACGCGAATGCTGTAGCGGTACAGCCGGCCTTCCTTGGCGTTGACCACGCGGCAATCCGCCAGCGCCGCCTCGACGAGGGAATCCTCCGGCGGCACGGCTGCTTCGGCTTTCGCGGCTTCCAGGGCCGCGGCCGCCGCGGCCTCCGGCTTCTGCGTCAGCATGTTGACGGCCAGGTAGATCCCCACCCCCTCGACCAGCATGATCGCCCCCACGACGATGACCGTCGTGCGCCTTCCGCCACGGGCAGAACCTGCCGCCGCGTTGTCCTTTTCATCCGCCATGTGATGGTCACCCCGGGTCAGTCGTCCTGGTGCGATCCCTCGTAGTCTTCGACGGTGTCTTCCGTGACCACAATATCCACCCGGCGATTCTGTGCCCGCCGCTCTTCGGTGTACGCCTGGGCCACCAGCGGCTCGGAGTCCCCGGCGGCCACGCACATGATGCGGTCCGCCCGCACGCCGCCGGCGATCAGTTCATCGCGCACTGCCTGGGCGCGGGCGAACGACAGCTCCAGCTTGCTCGGAAACGCCGCATCCGGCGGCAGGTCCTCACGCGTGGTGTGTCCGGTCACCGCGATCTTCAGGTTCTGCCCCCGCAGGGCCTCGGCGGTCTTCGCCACCAACTCCTGCGCCTGAGGCTTCAACTCCGCGCTGAAGCGGTCGAACGTGATCAGGCCCCCCACCACGATCTGAGTGCCCTGGCGCACGTCGGTGACCCGCCACTTGAGTCCGTCGATGCCGGGGTCGTCGACGTCGCCTTCCTTCTTCTGCGGGCTGGGCAGCTCGAGCGCCTCCAATCGTTCGATCAGCGTGTTCTTGCGCTGGTTTTCACCGGGGATGGCGCCCACCAGCGCCTCGTAGCCGCCGAACGCCACCCGCAGCGACTGCATCACTTCGTAGAACTTCTGGTCGGACTTGATCTCGCTCATCGACACCAGAATGACGAAGAAGCACAGCAGCAGCGACATCATGTCTGAAAACGTCACCATCCAGTCGGGCGTCCCGGCTGACTGTTTTTTCGCCTTCTTAGCCATGCCTGCCGCTCGTCCCGTGCTTCCTGCCTGCCACACCGGCTCGCGCCGTTACGGAGTCGTCATCCGACCCTCGACCTCCGACCTCCGACTTTCGACCTTCGACCTTTGACCTTCGACCTCCGACCTTCGACCTTTGACCTTCGACCTTCGACCTTCTCTACGCCGCCTCGGCCGCCTCACCGCTCACGCGGAGGCGATGCGGCAGGAACGTCTTGAGCTTCTGCTCCACGATCCGCGGGTTGTCGCCCGATTGGATCGCCATCACGCCACGGATGATGATCGACTTCAGCATCACCTCCTGCCGGCTGCGCAGGTCCAGCTTGTCCGCGATCGGCAGCGCCACCAGGTTGGCGATCACCGCGCCGTAAAAGGTCGTCAGCAGCGCGACCGCCATAGCCGGACCGATCGTGGACGGGTCGTCCATGTTCTGGAGCATGATCACCAGGCCGATGAGAGTTCCGATCATGCCGAAGGCCGGCGAGTACTTGCCGATGTTGTCGAACAGGGCCTTGCCGTCGGCGTGGCGGTCCTGCAGCGCGTCCAGCTCGCTGTTCATGATCTGCTCGATCAACTCCGGATCGGTGCCGTCGACGGCCATCTGGATGCCTGAGATGATGAACGGGTCCTTCACGTCCGCCAGCGCGTTTTCCAGCGACAGGATCCCGTCGCGGCGGGCGATCTCTGCGAAGCCGACCATTTGGGCGATGAGCCTGGTCGGGTCGGCCGCCTTAGCGAAGAAAGCGTTCTTGACCACCTTGGCGACGCCGAACAGGCTCTTGATGGGAAAGCTGACCAGCGCCGCCGCGGTCGCGCCGCCCACCACGATCGCGATCGACGGCGCATCCACGAACGCCTTCAGCGGGCTGG
>QZJT01000045.1 GCA_003597935.1 Phycisphaerales bacterium
TTGTCGATCCGCTTGTCGGCCGCGGCTCGCAGCGCCCGCGCGGCTCGAACCGCCCGCGCGGGTCGAAACACCCGCGCCGCCCGGGCGGTCCATCCTGTCCATGCCGTCCATGCCGTCCATCGAGTCCATTCCCGCCCGGGCGGCCCCGCCCCCCCCCGTGCTCCACGCTGCCGTCCGTGCCGGCATCGGCAGCCCGTGGTGCAGGAACGCCATCGACAGTTCGCCGACCGTCTTGCCCTCATACCGCACGCGCAGCACGCGGTCGTCGCTGAACCGCCCGATGACCGTCGCCTCGACCTCTTCGCCGGCGAACAGCCGCAGGAACGTCTCGATCCGCGCCGGCGGCACGGCGAAGACCATCCGCTCTTGTGCTTCCGATATCCAGATTTCGTCGTAGGCCAGCCCTTCGTACTTCAGCGGCGCCTGCTCCAGATCGACGACGGCGCCAAGCTCTTCTCCCATCTCGCCGATCGCGCTGCTCAGTCCGCCCGCGCCGCAATCCGTCACGGCCGTGTACAGGCAGCCGGACTCGTGATCGCGGGCCAGCAGCATCGCGTCGAGCAGTTTCTTCTCCTCGATGGCGTTGCCGATCTGCACCGCGTGCGAGAACTCGTCCGCGTGGCTCTCGCCCAGCTCCGCGGAGGAGAACGTGGCGCCGTGAATGCCGTCGCGCCCCGTCCGCCCGCCGGCGACCACGATCAGATCGCCCGCGCACGGCTTTTTCGATATCCGGTCGCGCGGGATCAGCCCCACGCAGCCGCAGAACACCAGCGGATTCGCCAGGAACCGCCGGTCGAAGCAGATCGCCCCATTCACGGTGGGGATGCCCATGCGGTTGCCGTAGTCGCGCACACCCCCGACCACCCCGCGCAGCACCCGCCGCGGGTGCAGCACGCCGGTCGGCAGTTTCGCGTCGTCATAGTCCGGTTCGGCCAGGCAGAACACGTCCGTCGAGGCGATCGGTTTGGCCCCCAGCCCGCAGCCCATGATGTCGCGGATGCAGCCGCCCACCCCGGTGGCCGCGCCGCCGTAAGGCTCGATCGCAGACGGATGGTTGTGCGTCTCGACCTTGAACGCCACGCCATATTCGTCGTCGAGCGCGATGACGCCCGCATTGTCGTGGAACACGGACAGGCACCACGGCTTGTTCACCATGCGTGTGGCCGCGACGATGGTGTCCTTGAACAGGTTGGAGTACTTCACCTCGACCTTGCCCGGCCGGCCGAAGCCGGCCCCGCGATAGGTGACCGCGCTCTTGAGCGTCTTGTGGACGCAGTGCTCGGACCACGTCTGCGCGAGCGTCTCCAGTTCCAGATCGGTCGGGTCGCGGCCGAGCCGGTCGAACTCCGACTGGATGGCCCGCATCTCGTCGGCCGAAAGGAACAGGTGCTTCTGGCGTGACAGCGCCGCCAGGCGCTCGGCGTCCATCCCCTTCAGGCAGACGCTGCGGAGCACGAACGGCCTATGCACCGGGGCGGGGAACTCCGCCGGAAGGGCGTCGTCGCGTCCCTCACAACGGATGAAGGCCCGCTCGATGCAGGGATTGTACAGCAGCCGCCGCGCGATGGTGTCCAGGACGCCGGCGTCCGGAGGGGGGTCGAAGGTGTAGCGCCGAGCGGTCCGCACGCCGGCCACGGACTGCCCCGTCCACCCGCGGGCGTCGATCATCCGCTCGACCGCGGTGCGCGTGGTCAGCGCCACCGGGTCCATGACGCCGGGCAGCGGATGGACCTCGATGCTGGCGGCGGCCGCATCGCGGTGGGTCAACCCCTGGTGAACCTCGTACCGCTCGGCCACCGGGTCGGCGAGCAGCTCGGCGGCGAGGATCTCCACCCTCGGCCGGTCGAATGAGCCTTCGAGAAAGTAGACCTTGGACGCGTTCACCGACCGGGGCGCGTCCATGCCCATCTGCCCGATCGCCGCGCGCGTGTCGCGCCCCACCCCATCCAAGGCCGTCGATGCCGGGCTGACCACGATCGTCCAATAACTCGGCATGGCCTTCCCCCGCGCGATCCGAGCCATGAGGCCCGGGACCGGGCACGTCGCGCGGTCAGAATAACGCCGACGCGGCCGCCCGACCAGCGCCTCACGAGCGCAGGACGCTTCCGGCCTTCCATGCTAGAATCGGGTGTTCCGGCGGCGCCGTCGCAGCGTCCGGACCGTCGGCAGCTTTTTCGAGATCGTCGTCGTGAATTGCGCATCCGCTATCAGTGATCGGCCCAGGTCCGGCGACGCCGGCAAGGCGCTGGTCGAGTCCCTCTCCAGCGCCCTCAGCGCCGACGCCCCGCAACTGGTGTTCCTGTTCGCTTCGGCCCACTTCGAGGACGAACTCGACGACGCTCTGGCGGCGATTCAGGCGGTCTATCCGGACAGCGTCATCGTCGGCTGCACCGCCCAGGGGACCATCGGCGGCCGGCGCGAGATCGAGCGGGGTCCGTCCATGGCGGCGCTGGCGGCCGTGCTCCCCGGAGTCCGTGTCAGTCCGTTCGCGCTCACTCAGGCGCAACTGGAGTCCATGACGGGCGCGGCCACCTGGGAGTCGATGATCGGCGATTCTCCGGAGAACGTGCCGGTGTTCGTGGCCTTCGGCGACCCCTTCAGCGTCGACATCCAGCGATTCGTCGCCGGACTGAACGCGACTTTTCCGGGTTCACCGCTGTTCGGAGGCGTGGCCAGCGCCGCCGAGGAGCCGGGCCAGAACCGGCTGGTGGCGGACTGCGAGATCTGCTACGAGGGGATGGTCGGCGTGGCCCTGTCGGGCAACATCGACGTGGTGGACGTGGTGTCACAAGGCTGCCGGCCCATCGGCAGGCCCTTCGTCATCACCAGGGCGACCCGCAACATCATCCACGAACTCGGCGGCCAGCCGCCGCTGGCCCAGTTTCAGGCGGTCTTCAGAGAACTGGACGCCGGCGACGAGAAGCTGGCCCGTGAGGCGCTGCTCATCGGCCGCGCCATCGACGAGCGCCGCGACGTGTTTCAGCGCGGCGACTTCCTCATCCACAACATCATGGCGGCCGACAGCTCCAGCGGCGCCATCGCCATCGCCGGGCCGGCACGCGTCGGCACCACGGTGCAGTTCCACGTGCGCGACGCCCAGTGCGCCGACGAGGACCTGAAGCACCTGCTGGCGCCCCACGCGGCCAGGACGGACCGGCCGCCCTACGCCGCGGCGCTGCTGTTTGGCTGCAACGGTCGCGGCACCCGCATGTGGCCCTATCCCAACCACGACATCAACGTCCTGCACGAAGTCGTCGGCCCCATCCCCACCGCCGGCTTCTTCTGCGCCGGCGAGTTCGGTCCGGTCGGCGGGCGCAACTTCATCCACGGCTTTACCGCCAGCATCGCCCTGATGCGGCCGCGAACCGAATCGGGCGGCGGCAGCGAGCGCGTCTGATCCCCTCCAGAACGCGTCCCTGACGGGTGGAACTTGTGAGGAATCCACTCACGGTAAGCACAAGGCCAGGAAGGTCAACTCGCCGGGATCGACCGGCGGCGGGCCGTCCACCTGCGACACCCGCTCCCTCACGGTCGCGGCTCGGTTCAGCTCAGCGCCGTTCACGCCGGCCGGCTTGGCCCGGCCGGGGTGGGGTGGGCATCGTCGCCCGCCAAGCCGTGGCAGCATCGGTGAAGGCCACGATGTGCTGCAAGCGCGGCCTCATGGCTTCGCAACCTCCGGGCGCCTTGGCGCTGGAGCGCCTTCGAGCAACCCTTGCGTGCTCAGGTCTTCGTCAATCTCCGGCCAGTGGATTCCGAATCCGCCGCCGCACGGTTCCCAGTGGCGGCGCTGCTCCGGCGTCGCGGCCAGTAGGCGCGGATACCAGGCGAGCGGCACCGTGATCGTCCGGCCGTCCGCCAGATCAACGCTCATGGTGTCGTCGTCGAATCGCACGTCGGCGACGCGCTCGCCCGGCTTAGGTGGGGAAGTTGTCATGCCATTGCTCCAGCCACTCCGCCGCGTGGTCGCTCACGATCCGCCGGATATCGCGCAACTCCTTGGCCCGAAAGCCGATGCTGTACGCCAGCGCGACCGGCACCAGCCAGAATTTCGCCGTCCACGCGTCGCGATCTACGTGAACGTGCGGCGGCTCGCCGCGGTTGTGGCTGTAGAAGTATATCCGATATGGGCCGATTCTCGCGATGGTCGGCATCGACGTCTCTCCCCAGCGCGCGACGCAACAGCCCGGAGGGTGGCCAGCTTGGCGTAGCCGACGAAGTTTGCCCGGCAGCCGTTGCACTCGGCGTCGCTGCGCGGGATGTAATCGTTGGGCATCGTTGTACCTGCCGTGCGAGCATCAACGCCCGTGCGGCGCTTCGCAACCCGGTTACACCGCCGGACCGGCGGAACGGTAGTTCCGTGGCCTGCCCCGGCACAGCCGGGGACAGGCACCGCATGGCGGGCGATTAGCCGGTCCCACGGGGGCCAGGTCCAAGCCGGTCGGCGGCCCGCGCGGGTTCGCCATTCGGTTCTCCAGCCTCATCCGGGGGCGTCCGCGGACGTTTCGGCGTCAGTGCCCCACGGTTCGCGGACCGACGGCGCGATCGCGTCCCGGTCAGGGCTGCTCGTCATTCTGGCCGTTGAAGAACTCGGCGACGCGGGCCGGGTCGAAGATGGAGAGGATCGTCTGGCGACCGGCGTCGAAGACGGCGTCGTGCAGCCTGACGTCGCACTTGCTCCCGAACAGCGACCCTCCTGCCAGCACGGCGGCCAGTGACAGGAAACGAACCCTGCCGCGTACGCTAGGTTGGGACATCCGCTGAAACTCCGTGCCGGCCGTGCGTGCCGGATACGAAAAAACCGGGGCGTCGCAGCCCCGGCGTGGATGATCGTCTGCTCCCACGCTGGGAGCAAGCCTCCCCCAGGCTGCCGGCGATGCGTGACGGAATCGGCGGGCACCCCTGGGACCGCCTGGCTCCAGCCTGGCGGCGCGGGGAAAGGCGCTGCCGTACGCGTCTACCCGGCCGCGCGGACCGGCCGTCGTCAGGGCTCGTTCTCGCGCACCTGGCTCTGCAGGAACCGCTCGAAGTTGCGGAACGTGTCCGGCCCGGCGAACGACGTCGGCTGGTTGTCATCGCTGAGCACGAACGAACGGACCTTGATGTTGCCGGGAACGCCGATGGAGTCGATCACCTCGAAAACGACGGTGTCGCCGCAGGAGAAGTTCCCGCCGGAGCGGCTGAGCGGGTTGACGTTCGCTTGGATGCCCAGCCCGCCGCCGCCCACCGTCGCGTCCACGAAGATGCCGCGGTCGGAGGGCAGCAGGTTCTCGCCCAGGCCCACCCGCTCGACCGACTGTTCCCCGCCGGTGCAGGCATAGAGGATCCCCGCCTCGGAGGCGTTGCCCGCCGGGAACGTGCGCAGGCGGTGGGTCTCGAACACGAACTCCGTCACCACGTTGCCGGATTCGTCCCGCTGCAAGTCGCCGTTCTCGTCGCGCTGCACGCGCTCGATCTCGGCGGTGACGACGAACGCCACGGACTGGTTGGACGTCTTGTTGACCGTCCGCACGAACACGAAGGCCGCGTTCGGGCCGGGCGTCAGCGGGAACTGGCCGCCCTGGAGGTAGTTCAGAAAAGACGGGTTGAAAATCGTGAGGTTCTCATTGCCGCAGCCCCCCGTTACCGCGAGGACGCCGGCGCACAGCACCGTCGCTACGGCTCGAACATGCCACTTTCGCACGCGAAGTCTCCAGTCATCGTTCCCATCGTCGTACCGCGGCGGAGACGAAGGGCAGGTCAGGGGTCTATCTTATCTGAACGTCGATCTCATAGCGGCCGCCGATGCGGGCCAGGCTCTGGGGATCGTCCACCCGGACCGCCGGCGCGTCCGTTCCCAATTCGGCGGAAAACGGCACCGAGAGCGTCCCGCTCACCACGAACGCGATCACGGCGCCGCACGCCGGGCCGACCACCGGCACGGCCTGGTCCCGGACGCCGATGTTCTGGGTCAGCACGACGTTCTCGTCCGCGTCGACGATGTCCACGTCCAGCGGGATGAACTGCACCGAGTCCGGATGGATGTCGGCCTCCAGCACGAAGAAGGGATTGCCCTCTTCGGGGATCACCAGTCGGAACTGCTGGATGGGCACCGGCACGAACACCTCGACGTTGCCGGCGATGGCTACACGGGCGACGTCGCAGACGACCACCACGTTGTTCAGGTCGTTGGCGTTCAGGTCCGGCGAGGCGAATTGCTCGAAGTCCTGGTCAATGAGCTTGGGCGACCCGCTGACGAACTCGAATATGTTGAATGAGCCGTCCACGAAGTCGACCTGAACGCGGAAGCGGATGCGCGGGCGCAGCGAGCGCAGCTCGGCCGGGGTCAGCTCCACGCCGCCGCCCTCCGGCTTGCTGGTGGTCAAATAGTTGAGCAGCCGTTCGTCCACCTCAGCGTTGTTGACGAAGGAGATAATGATGTGGCCGGGGGCGTTGTCCGTGGTGGCGTTGCCGCCGGTGGGGTCGAACAGGTCCACGAACGCCGGGTTCAACGCGGAACAGCCGGGCAGCAATCCCACCCACGCCAGCATCAGGCAGCCGAGCGCGGGCCGGACCCAGCGGGCCCGACGCCTGTCAGAGCGGTTGTCGATCACAGATGGAACCTCTCAAAAAACGGTGCCGTGGCAAGTCTCTGCCTCCCGGCCGGTTCAACCTCGCGGCGGGCGCGGACTTATCGCCCGGGTCTGTCCTGCCTGATAGAAGTATCGCACCGCCAACTGGCCAGTCAACCCCGCGGCCCCGATCCTGCGGTTGCACAGCGCTTTTTGCGGTTGAATCAATCGCGGCCCGGCGGCCCCGCCCGCGCCCGACGGCCGCCAGCGGCTTCTTTCCGTGTGGCACCGGTTTTCAGCCGGTGTTACACTCGGACCGGCCGCCCGCCTGGACGAGGACGGGCTGGTGGCGAGTGGCCCGATCACGGCCGGCTCGGCCATCGGCGGCGGAAGCGCCGGGACATGGGGATGAGGTGGATCCGAGGCAGCGCCGTCAACCCGACGTGACGTTGTTCCAGGTGACGGAGCCGGCATTGGCCGAACCCCCGGAAGTGCTGTTGTTCGCCGACGGCTCGTGCAGCGGCAACCCCGGGCCGGGCGGCTGGGGTTGCATCCTGCGGCACGTCACCACCGGCAGGGAAAAGGAGCTATCCGGCGGCCATCGCGCCACCACCAACAACCAGATGGAGCTGACGGCCGTCATCGAGGGGCTGAAGGCCATCGACGCCGGCCGGCCGCGCCGCATTCACGTGGTCACCGACAGCCAGTACGTGGTGCAGGGCATGACCGTGTGGATTCACGGTTGGATCGCCCACAGGTGGCGGCGCGGCCGAAGCGGCCCGCCGGTCAAGAACGTGGAACTGTGGAAGGCCCTGCACGCGCTGGCCGCCAGGCACCAGGTGACCTTCGAGCACGTCCGCGGCCACGCCGGACACCCGGAGAACGAACGCTGCGACGAACTGGCCACGGCGGCCACGCGGCGGGCGATGATGCGGAAGGCGCTGAACGAGGAATGACGAATGGCGAATGGCGAATAACGAATGGCAGGATCTGGCGCCGCATTCTACAATGCGCGGCCGGGCTTCTTCATCCGTTATTCGCTATTCGACATCCGCTATTGCCCATTCGACGAATCCACCATGACGACGACGCCCCGCTTGCGACCCACCATCGAGCCGGTCCGACTGGCGGCCGAAGACGGCGAAGTGACGTTCGCCCTGCGCGATGCCTCGCGGCTGTCGGATTCGGTGTTGGGTGTCTCGGCCGGGGCACTCCACCTGCTGGCCCTGATGGACGGGCGACGGTCGGTGCGGGAGATCCGGGCGGACTTCGCCCGGCAGACGGGCCTGCTGATCGAGGCGCCGGTCGTCGAACGACTGGTCGAGACCTTGCAGGAGGCGCTGTTTCTGGAGGGAGACGCCTTTGAGCGACACTACGACGCGCTGGTGGCCGCCTACCGTGCCGCCCCCGCCCGGCAGGTGCGCAACGCGGAGGCGCTGGGGCTGTGCGGCGACGACGGCGAGCCGTTCGAGAGCATCCTGCGCGACGCGCCGGCGGTGGACCTGCCGGGGCGGCCGGTGGGGCTGATCGCACCGCATCTGGACTACGCCCGCGGGCGACCGTGCTACGCGGCCGCCTACGCGACGCTGAGGGACCGTCCGGTTCCCGACCGCGTGGTCATCCTGGGCACGAACCACTTCGGGCGGTCCACCTCGGCCGTGGCGACCGCAGCGGATTTCGTCACGCCCCTGGGAACGACCCCGAACGACCGCGCCTTCCTGGATCGCCTGGAAGAGGCCGTCGGTCCCCTGCGGCGGTTCGAGTTCGACCACGCCGGGGAGCACTCGGTCGAACTCCAGGTGATGTGGCTTCAGCACGTCTACGGAGCGGATCGGTTTCGCATCGTTCCCATCTTGTGTCCGGATCCGTGCGGCCCGACCGGAACGGCCGCCAGCGATGGCATCGGCGTGGACCTTCGCGTCTTCGCATCCGCCCTCGGACGGTTGGCGGCCCACGACCAGGCCGAGACGCTCATTATCGCGGGTGCGGATTTGAGCCACGTGGGGCCGCAGTTCGGCGACCCGCAACGGCTCGACGCCGCGTTCCTTGATGCCGTTCGTCAGCGGGACGAGCGGGCCATTGAGGCGGTCCGCCGCAATGACGCCGAGTCGTTCCGGGTGCAGGTCGCCTCCGAGGCCAATCCGACCCGCGTGTGCAGCGCCGGCTGTATCTTCGCCCTGCTGATGGCGCTGCCGCACGCCGAGGTCCACGTCCTCGGATACCATCAGGCGGTCGACGATCAGGGCGTGTGCGGCGTCACCTGCACGGCGGCGGCGCTGACCGCGTAAAGCGATCACGCGCCGCCAGCGAGCCGCGGGCTTCAGCCCGCGCGGCGGTTCGGCGCCGCCCGCGGCTGCGAAACCGCGCGGCCGAACGCGCCCTCTCCGATCGAAAAGACACGGTCTTGCCATGACAGGCGAATCTCCGAACCACGGTATCAGCAGCAAGGGAGGCGAAGCCGCGCCCATCGCGTCGCCGCGTGATTTCGTGGAGCGGACCGGCGCCCTGTACGTCAAAGTGGGGATCATCGCGCTGCTTCTGTCCTGTCCATTGTCGCTGACCGCGCCACGGCCGGCGGCGCCGGACGCCAGCGTAGCGGCCCCGGTTGATTCGCCGGCGGAGGCATCGTCACGTCAGCAGCGTCTACCGTTGGGCACAATCGCCTACGGCGCCAGCATTGTGGCTACGCTGGTCGGATCACTGGCGATGATCGCGGCCGGGTGGGCGATGCAGGGCCAGTTGACCCGCGGCCCCACCGTCGCGTTGGCGGCGACCGGCCCGCTGGCGCTGCTCTACCTGGCGGCGGCGGTCACCGCGGCGTTCGGCGGCGGTTGGGGCGCGACGCTATTCGCCGCAGCGCTGGCGGCCGGCGCCATCGCACTGCTGCTGCTGGCCGCCCGCAGCGCAGTGATCGTCCGCCGCCATCCGCCTGAGAAGACCCGCGAGCAACTGGCGGCCGAAGGCATGGAGGCCTACCGGGCACGGCGGCGGCAGCGGCTCGAAGATCTGGAGTAGGTGGCGGGGCCGGACGTGGTCCCTCGGCTCGCCCGGTGACGCGCTCGGCAGCCACGGCCGCGCTGGGCATCCACGTGCGGCAGTGCCTTGCGCCGCAGGCTGCACCGCCCCTGGGCGGAGCGCACGAAAAACCGGCCGGGATTTCCGGCCGGTTTTCATTCGAGTTCGGGTTGTCGAGCGCGCCGCTACGGACAGGGCATCTGCGAGCAGGCACAGCCTTCATACGACGGGCGCTGTCCGCCGCCGATTCCGCCCAGCTCCGTGCAGACGCGCGGCGCCGGCAGTGTGTCCTTCTGCCATTCGGGACCGCGCACGATCAGGCAGGAGGCCGTGACGTAGGACATCCGGGCGGTTCCGGGATCCTTCGCACAGTTATCGTTCGCCAGCGGCCAGTCCCGGTCGTTGATCTCGTACCGCCCCGACGTGTAGTGCTGATAGTAGCCATTGGCGTCGCGTGTGCCTTCGATAATCAGCTTTTGATACGCAGCGTGGGCGTCGACGAAGGAGCGGGCGTAGTGCCAGTCCTCGCCGTGCCAGCCGCGCAGGGTCTTGAGCGGCCCGATGTCCACCCCGTCATTACCCAGGTGCGGGCAGATTTCCTTCCGCGCGCCCCACGCCCAGCGGCCGATGTTCTCCTCGAAGTACAGCGTACGGGCTGCGTTCGGTACGCGCGACGCCGGCCGCAGATAGGGCGAGTTGCTGGAGAGCTT
>QZJT01000075.1 GCA_003597935.1 Phycisphaerales bacterium
CGCCGCGCCACCGCCCGCCCCCCCCCGATCCGCGACGGACGGCGAAGCGCCGCAGGCGGACGGGAACTCGGGCCTCGAGCACCTCCGGATCGGTGATCCGCGTATTCGTCATGTGCGTGTGTACCGCGTCGGCGCCGTCGTATCCCGGCCCGGCCCCGGCGCCGCCACAGATGGTTTCATAATAGCCGAAGCGTGCGTTGCCGAGCAGCAGGTTGTTCATCGTCCCCTGGCTGGCGGCCGCGACGCCCAGCGCCCCGAGGGTGCAATCGACGATCCGCTGCGACGTCTCCACGTTTCCGCCTGCTACGGCCGCGCACTGGCTCGGGTCGTTGCGGCGGGGGGGGTTAAGGAAACACGCCGGCAGGTCGATCTCGATCTTCGACAGCACGCCAGCGTTGAGCGGGATGTCTTCGGCGATCAGACAGCGCAGGCAATAGAGAACCGCGCTGCGAACGATCGACGCGTTGGCGTTCAGGTTGCCGGGGTGAACGGGGTCGGTACCGGTAAAGTCGAAGCGCGCCCAATCGCCGTCGATGGTCATCGCCAGGCGGATCGTTGTGCCGTCGTCCATCGAATCCTCGAAGCGGTGCGTGCCGTCGGGCAGTTTCCCGATCGCCGCTGCCGCCATGCGCTCGGCGGCGGACTGAATGTGCTGCATGTAGTCGAGCACGGTCTGCCGGCCGTGGGTGTGCATCAGGTCGATGAGCCCGGTGACGCCGATCTGGTTGGCGGCCACCTGCGCTTCGACGTCGGCGACGTTCTCGTCGGGCGACCGTGATGGGTATGGGCCGGACGTCAGCAGTTCCCGCAGAGCTTCATGCCGTGCCCGGCCCGCGTCCATCCAGCGGAACGCGCGGATCAACACGCCTTCCTGGTCGAGCCGCGTCGAGTCGGGCGGCATCGAGCCGGGCCGCGTGCCGCCGATCTCGGCGTGGTGGGCGCGGCTGGCGACGAAGAACGTCGGCGCCGATGACGGTGCGCGTTTCTGCTCCGAAAGCGAGCCGCGGGCTTCAGCCCGCGCGGATCCACCGACATCGACGCGCTCACTCATGGCCCACGGCGATCCGGCTTCGTCGCACTCCGCCGATTCGTCCGCGAAGACCGGCGTCACCACCGTAACGTCGTTCAGGTGCGAACCGCCGCGATACGGGTCGTTGGTCAGAAACACGTCTCCGGGCCGCATCGTGCCGACGTCCTCGCACAGCAGCTTGACGCAGTCGCTCATGCCGCCCAGGTGGACGGGGACGTGCGGGGCGTTGACGACGAGGTTGCCCGCGGCATCGAACACAGCGCAGGAGAAGTCGAGGCGCTCCTTGACGTTGGTGGACAGGGCCGTGCGCTGGAGCGTGACGCCCATCTGCTCGGCGATGGCGGTGAAGCGGTTGGAGAAGAGGGCCAGGTCGATCGGGTCCACCGCGGCGGCGCCGTCCGTTTCGTCGATCGCTCCAGCACGGGCTTCGGCGGTCCGTGCTTCGCCGCGCTCGATGCCGGTGAGGATGATGTCGCCCGTCTGGGCGACCGACCCGTGCCAGCCCGGCTCAATGACCAGCGTCCCGACGTCTTCGGCGACGATCGCCGGTCCGGTGATGACGTCGCCCGGTGAGAGCCGTTCGCGGAACAGGATCGGCGTGTCGATCACCTCTCCGTCGAATAGGACCCGGCATGGCGCGAGCGGACCTCTCGCCGCGAGGTTTTCGTCATCGCCGTGCCGGCGAGCCGCGGGCTTCAGCCCGCGCGGAGGCTGCGCTGCCGTTGCGCCTTCAGGTTCTGCGGCGGCCTCCAGCGATCGTGAACTCGGTCTACTTCCCGCCGCAGGGTTGGACCGCTCGTCTGATCCGACGACCCCGGCAGCGGCTTCGACACGGGCGGCGCGGACCTCGACCGCACGATCGCGATGCGTGTATCCGTACTGCCGTCGATGTGCTCCCTCGAAGCGCTGGCACATGTCGTCGATCGTGCCGAACTCGACGGTCAGCGTGCTCGACTGTCCGCGGTAGCAGGCGTCGACGGTGCGGCGGGTGACTTCGATGTCCGCGTCGCTCGCTCCGTCTTCGCGGAGGGCGCGTCGAGCCTGGGCTTCGAGGTCGTGGAGCACGTCGTTGAGCGGGTCACGCGACTCCGCGCGGGCTGAAGCCCGCGGCTCGCTGGCGGATTCGCGAAGCGTGAGCCGCACGCTGCTTTCCATGACGCGCTTCAGCGGCGCGCGGCCGATGCCGTAGGCGCTCAGGACGCCCGCTTCGGGGGGGGCGATGATGGTCTTCATGCCCAGGAGGCGCGCAAGAGCACAGGCGTGCTGGCCTCCGGCGCCGCCGAACAGCACCAGGGCGTGGTCGCGCACGTCGATGCCCCTGGCGATCGAGATCCGCCGGACGGCGGCGGCCATGTTCTCGTTGGCGACGCGGATGAAGCCGGCCGCGAGTTCATCCACGGACATCACCCGGCCGGTCCCGCGCTCGACCGTGCGGGCCAGCTCCTCGAGCCGCCGCACCGCGGCCGCCCGATCGAGCCGGAACGGGAACCGCGCCGTCGGGATGCGGCCCAGCAGCAGGTTGGCGTCGGTGATCGTCGCCGGCCCCCCCCGGCCGTAGCAGGCGGGTCCGGGCTCGGCGCCGGCGCTTTCGGGCCCGGCGGTCAGGCGCTGCCCGTCGAAGCCGCAGATGCTGCCCCCCCCGGCCGCGACCGTTTCGATCGCCAGCATCGGGGCGGCGATGCGGATGCCGTCCTGCACTGTCTCGTGCCGGTACTCGAAGGCCCCGGCGGCGCGGCACACGTCGGTGCTGGTGCCCCCCATGTCAAAGCCGATCGCCCGCCCGAACCCGGTTCGCGACGCGACCGCCCGGCAGCCGACCACGCCTCCGGCCGGGCCGCTGAGGATCGTGTCCTTGCCGCCGGCGCGGTCCGCCTCCATCAGGCCTCCGGCGCTGGTCATCAGCCGAAACCGCGCCCGCGGCACCGACCTGCGGATCGAGGCCACGTATTCGCGCACCACCGGACCGAGGTACGCATCGACGACCGTCGTATCGCCGCGCGGCACGATCTTCTCCATCCGGCACACGTGGGACGACACGCTGATCTGACGAAAGCCGATCGACTCAGCGACCTCACCGACCATGCGTTCGTGAGCGTCGTTGACGTGAGCGTGCAGCAGGCAGATGGCGATCGACTCGACCCCGTCGTCGGCCAGTTGCTGGAGCGTGCGCCTCACGGCGGATTCGTCGACGGCCCGCAGTTCGGTCCCGTCGGCCGCCATCCGTGCGTCGATCTCCACCTCGCACGCTGCCAGTTCGCGCCGCTTGCGGACGTGCAGCTCGAACAGCGACGGGCGGTCCTGGTATCCGATGCGCAACACGTCGGCGAAGCCGGCCGTGGTGACGAACGCGGTGCGCGCCCCTCTTCGCTCCAGCAGCGCATTGGTGGCCCGCGTGGTGCCCAGCCGCACGTCGACCGGCCCGACGTCGTCGGCGAGCGTCAACCCCATCAGGTACCGGACCGCCAGCACCGGCGGCTCCTCCGGCCCGACGATCTCGTAGGCGGCGCCGGAGGCCGAAGGTGCGGCGCCGGAGGCGGAACGTGCGGCGCCGCCGTCAAACGCGTTCGCACTCATCCATGAATCGCCATCACCGACTGCCGCGTCCAACGTCAAAGCCCCGCGCGTGGCGTCGAACGACGCGATGGCGCGCTCGGCAAAGACGCTCCCGTCGGCGGCCAGCAGCCGAAGCCGATAACCACGCCAGAACTGCGGCGGGTCGAGGCGCCGACGCGGATCCACAATCACGCGGCCGCCGTCCTCGGCCGATTCGATGACGCCTTTGAACACCCCGCTGCTGAGCAGCTTGAACGTCGCTTCCCGCCCGGCCGGATCAACCGCCACCACGTCCGTAAACGTCCCGCCGACGTCGATGGCGAAGCGCCAGGGGCGAGCGCGATCGGCGGTGCCTGCTAACATGGAGATGCGCTCCTGCGGTGGAGCCGTGTGCGACCTGTCGACCATGCAGGAGCGATGATGAGGCTGGGAAGGGCACGGGTCAAACAGGTCCCGCTTCCGGCTGCGCCCCTCCACTTCTGCCCATCCAGACGGGTCACCTGAAGCCGTCGATCCAGGTGAGGCTGATCGCCGGCGTCCGGGCGCCCCACACCCCCGCCCCGGCGGCTGGGGCGCGGCAGGTGGAGACTCGGGCGGCGGGGCTGGGCAACCGCCGCGTTGTGCCGTACACTCCCGGCGGCTGGAGGGATCGGCTTGCGGCCGCAGCGGCGCCGGGAGCGCCTGGTGCGGCGGCGCCGGGATCGCACGTGCGGCGCAGTGACGGTCGCGCGGCGGTCCTCCAGCGGTGGTCAGAGCGTGATCTGCGGCCGGGCTTTGGACTTGGCCCGGCCGCGAGGGTTTTTCCAATCGGCGGTCCCGCCGCGTTCGCGTCGAGCGTCTCGGGTCCGCGGGAGTATTCACGATGAAACGGCAGAACGGGCTGAAGTGGCGGATGGTGTCGGCGGCCGCGGTGGCGATCGCCTTTCCGGCCTCCAGCGCCCTGGCGGGCACGCTGGTCGGCAAGACCACCTTCAGCAACAAGAATGGCGAGGCGGAAAAACGGACCGTGGTCAAGATGGAGGCCGACCCGGCCTGCGTCGCCGCCAACCAGGGCAAGAAGGTGGGATCGGAAGACGTCATCGTCAACAAGAGCGACAACACCCTTCAGAACGTGATGATCTACATCAAGAACGCTCCCAAGGGCGAGGCCCCTAAGGAGGGCGCGGTCATGGACCAGAAGGGGTGCATGTATTCGCCCCACGTGCTGACGCTGACGGTGGGCCAGACCATGACGGTCCGGAACAGCGACGAGACGCTGCACAACATCCACGGCCTGCCGCAGCAGAACCCAGAGTTCAACTTCGGCCAGCCGCGGGCGGGCATGACCAAGGACCTCACCTTCGAGCGCCCTGAGATATTCAAGGTCAAGTGCGACGTCCACCCGTGGATGGGGGCGTACATCGGCGTATTCGAGCACCCCTTCCACACCGTCTCCGACAAGGAAGGCGCCTACAAGATCGACAACCTCCCGGCCGGCGAATACGAAGTGGTCGCCTGGCACGAAGTCTACGGAGAGTCCACTCAGAAGGTGTCCGTCAAGGACGGCGGTCCGACCGAGCTGAACTTCGAGATTTCGGTGCAGAAGAAGTAGCACCGTCTACTGCAGTGGGCAAAGCGTCCGGCAGATCCGCTGCAGCGCACGCGTACCTCGTAGACGCATGACCCGCTGCGTGGATTGCGCGTCAGTGAGATGCGTTGATCGTTGCCGCAGGTGCGAGAGGCGGCGCTGTACGGGCGAGGTTCGGCGGTTTGAGGGAGGTCCAGTGATGACGCGGCAACGGAGCACACCCTGGTTGGCCCTGGGAACGGGGGCTGTGGCGCTGGCGGTCTACCCGGCCAGCACGTTGGCCGGTTCGCTGGTGGGCAAGACCACCTTCAGTGACAAAAACGGTCCGGCCGAAGGGCGCGTGAAGCTCAAACTGGATACGGACTGCACAGCCGCGAACAGCGGCAATGCCGTTGGATCGGAAGACGTCATCGTCAACAAGAGCGACGGCACGCTCCGCAACGTGATCGTCTACGTCAAGAACGCGCCCAAGCGTGAGTCTGCGAAGGACGACGAGACTTCCCAGGAGAGCATCGTCCTGGACCAGAAAGGCTGCACGTATCACCCGCACGTCCTGACGCTGATGACCGGCCGGAAGCTGACGGTGAAAAACAGCGACAGGATGCTGCACAACATACACGGTCTGCCACAGATCAATCCCGGATTCAACCTCAGCCAGCATTTCGGAGCGACTGAGGATATCACCTTCGTCAAGCCGGAGATCTTCAAAGTCAAATGTGACGTCCATCCCTGGATGAGCGCCTGGATCGGCGTCTTCAACCACCCATACCACGCGGTCTCCGACAAGGACGGGGCTTACAGGATCGACGATCTGCCCGCCGGCGACTATGAAGTCGTGGCCGTGCACGAGGTGTACGGCGAAGTAACGCAGAAGGTGACGGTCAAAGACGGCGAGCCAGCGGAGCTGAGCTTCGAGATCGCCCGGCCGAAGAAATAGCACGATCCAGCCAGGACGGCTTGATCACCGGCGCGTCCGGCCCGGCCGAGGCGCGCCGGTGCGCTCTTCAACATGAACGACCTTCCGACATCGTCTCGCTGGCCGGGTCGCCTGGCCCTGGCCACCGCTTTGCTCACGTTCCCCCTGGTCTTCGTCGGCGGAGGCGTCACCAGCAAAGACGCCGGCATGGTCTATCCAACCGCGCCGCTGTCGAACGATGCCCTCATCAACCCGCCCGGCTGGACGGAGCGATCGGAAACCTTCCTGGAGCACGGCCACCGGCTGATCGGCTGGTCCGTCGGCTCGGCGGCGCTGCTGACAGCGGTGACGGCGCTGGTGGTGGAACCGCGGCGATGGGTGCGGTGGCTGGCGATCGCCGCTCTGGCGGCGATCGCGTTCCAGGGCAGCATGGGCATCTGGCGGGTCAACCACGACTCTGTCCGCTGGGCCATCGTCCACGGCGTGTGGGGCCAGTTGTGCTTTGCGACGGTGGCGTCGGTCGCCCTGGTGACGTCGCGGTGCTGGCTGGACAGGGCCGAACGGGTCGAAAGCCCGCTGGCCCTGCCACTGCAGCTTACGGCCGTGGTGCTGGCGATATGTCTGGCCGTTCAACTCGTTCTGGGCGTGCTCACGCGGCAGTCGGCGTGGGGCTTCGAGTGGCACGTGCTGGGCGCCATGGTGGTGACTGTCCTGGCGGGCCGCGTCTGCTTCCGGGTGTTCGCGGATCTGCCCAGGAGCCGGGCGCTGCGCCGCGCCGCGGGCGGATTGCTGGTCCTGTTCTGCCTGCAACTGACGCTGGGCATGGCGGCGCTGGCCGTCACCGGTGGATCGAGTTCGCACGTGAAGAATCCAACGCTGGTGGAGTGGGTCATTCCCACGCTCCACGTCGCCGCCGGCGCGTTGATCCTGGCGACGGCCGTCTGCACCATGTTGCTGGCTTTCCGCCTCGTCGTCTCTTCTGCCGACCCGTCCGAGGCGCGCCAGGGCGCGGAGGTGGCGCAGACGTGAAATCCATCGGTCCAACCGCCGTGGAAGCCGGTCCCGCGCTGCGGGTCGGCGTGTTCGTGGAACTCACCAAGCCGCGACTGAGCCTGCTGGCCGTGGTCGCGGCGCTGGCGGGCTTCTACATGGGGGCGGACACGGACACGCGGCTGGTGGCGTTCCTGGGGATGCTGATCGGCGCCACCTTCATCGGCGCGTCGGCCAATACGCTGAATCAGCTCGTCGAACACAAGCTGGACGCCCGCATGAACCGCACGGCCGGGCGGCCGCTGCCCTCTGGACGGCTGGCGCCGCCCGAGTGCCTCTGGTTCGGCGTGCTGCTGGCCTTCGGCGGCCTGATGGTGCTGACGGTCACGACGAATCTGCTGGCTACGTTCCTGGCGGGGGCGATCCTGACGATCTACGTCATGCTCTACACGCCCATGAAGCGCACGTCGCGCTGGAACACGCCGGTGGGGGCCGTGCCCGGGGCGTTGCCGGTGCTCCTCGGCTGGGCGGCGGCGGGACGGCCGCTCGACGCCGGCGCGTGGGCGCTCTTCGCCGTCGTCTTCGTGTGGCAGTTGCCTCATTTCTGGGCCATTTGCTGGGTACACCGGCTCGACTACCAGCGGGCGGGCTACTGCATGTTGCCCATCGGTGACGAGACGGGCGTGCGGACCGGATGGTGGGTCGCGCTGGGCGCGGCGGCGCTGGCGCCGGTGTCGCTGCTGCCGTGGCTGCTGGGGCTGTGCGGACCGGGCTACGCCTTCGGCGCCCTGGAGCTTGGCATCGTCTTCGCGCTGGTCGCATCGCGCATGATCGTCCGCCCTTCGCAGGAATCCGCCCGGCTCACCTTCCTCACCTCGATCGTCTATCTGCCCGTGCTGTTCGGGATGCTGATGCTGGACAAGACTGTCTGAGGGAGAAATCATTGAGTGCGGGAGTACGGGAGTCACGGAGTATGTGAGTGAGGGAGCGGGGAACGGCGCTGCCGGCGCAAGACCGCACTCGCCGGGGAACTCCGCGCGGGCGGCAAGCCCGCGGCTCGCTCAGGAGAACCGCCGTTTCTGTCACGCCCCCCCCCGCCGCCGGCGCGGCGTCCGTCGTCGTCATCCAGTGTCGCCGCGCCCCACGTGCGGCGCCGTTCACGCCCGCTGAATTGCCCACGATTCGATGTGCGCGGCATGCTTCGCACAATGGGCGAGAATCTCGTCAAGCGTGTCGGCGATCTGGCCGCGCGACGGCTCGTCGTTCAGTGGAGCCAGGTTGACCCGAACGCTGTACGCCGCGGCCCGGGCGCAGGCGTGCAGCAATGTAGCCGACACCGCCGCGTCGCTGCCAAGCCGCCGGTTGGTATCCTGTTCGACGGCGTCGAGCGCCGTCAGCGCCGTTGACGCCACCGCGGCCATCTCCAGCGGCACGGCCGCGGCCGTCGCCACGGCGGCGCGGTACTCCTCCTCCGTCGCCGCCTCCGCGTCGGTTCCCCGGCCCGCCCGGGCCGCCTTGCCGACGGCGGACATCCGTTCATACGCGGCCGCGTCCTCGTTCATCAGCGAGCGCAGCATCCGGTCGCACCGCTCAAGCTCCTGCGCCGCGGCTTCCAGCCGCGCCCGGACGCCGGGTTCGCTCTTTGGCCCCAGCGAATAGGCGACCACCATCCGCGCCTGGGCGCATCCGATCGCACCCGCCAGCGCCGCGGCGCCGCCCCCCCCCGGCGTCGGCGTGCGCGCAGCCAGCGAATCCAGAAAGACGTCGATGGTCCAGGTGGAGAAATCAGACATGGAAACGTCGCCTTCGTAATGATAAGTGCCCTGTTCTCGCGGCGGAGGATAAGGCGGTCTGGCGCGCCGGCGGTACGGTCGCTCAGACCGGCTCACCCCATGGCCGCAACAGCTCAGCCAGTCGCGCCGCCGCCGGGCGGTGCTGCGCCGCCGGGTCCGCCAGGTCGCGCCACGCCCAGGCCAGGTCCTCCGGCCGGTCGATATCATACCACGGCGCCAGCTCGACCAGTTCCAGACCGCTTGCGCGGGCACGCTCGCGCGTCTGCCGGGCGACGCTTTCCGTGCCCCAGTCGATTCTGGTGAACAGGGCGGCCGCGTCGGGCGGCGGCGCGGTACACCTTTCGACCGTCAGACTGCACGCGCCCAGCGACAGGCCCAGCAGGTAGTACCCGCCGTCTTCGGTCGGACCCAGCACGTTCCGCCCGCGACGCACCAGGCCGGCCGCTTCGTCCAGCAGCGGCCAGGGTAGCGTAGGACTGTCCGCGCCGATCAGGATCACGCCGCGCGATCCGCGGGCGGAGGCCGCGGCGACCGCCCGCCACAACCGTTCGCCCAGATCGCCCGCACCTTGCGGATCGACCGGGACATCTCGCGCACCGCCGGTTTCGAGGAGGTCGCTGCCGGGCGTCCCGTCAGCTCCGAGGTCTGCCGTCCGGGGCAAGATCGACCGCCCGCGCGAGGACGGCGTGTCGTCAGCGCCTGGGCCCGCTACCGGGTCAGGCGCAACGGCGCGACTACGCCCGGCCTTGCCGGCGTCTCCGATGAGCGAAGCCATCGCCTCGACCGCCTCGTCGGGAGTGACGACGACCCTCGGACGCAACGTGTCCGTGGACCGCACCAGTTCCAGCGTCGCTATCAGACAGGCGCTGTGGAGCGCCGCCGCCTCCGCCGGCGAAACTGGCGGGCACAGCCGTGTCTTGACCTGCCCCGCCTGCGGAAACCTGGCAAAAATCAGTGCGTCGATCGCCGTCACGCCGCCACGTTACGGCGGCGGTTCGAACGCATCAACCAGACAGGATTTGCGTGTGCCCGGCGACGGCGTTCCGGGATCGGCCGCTCCCCGGAGCGAGCCGCGTGGCTTGAGCGCATCCAGGGTCTGCCCCGCAATTACATCCACCGAGCACCGACCTTCACCGTGGCCCGGCGGGTTCCATTCGGGTGGTCTTGGGGACACCTGCCCAATCTGCCACGCACTGTGCTCCGCCGATAAAAAAAAGTCGGCGCCCTCTTGACGCGGCACTTGTCGATCGCTATCATACCTTCGGCTGGATGGGTTAGTGTTCTTGACACGACCCAGGGGACTGTGACGCAGACGGGCGGTACGACGCATTGCGTTCGTGCCGCGGACGGGGGTGCGTGATGGTCGCCGCGGCTCTCCACCGGGAGGTTTC
>QZJT01000132.1 GCA_003597935.1 Phycisphaerales bacterium
ATACTCGTTCCATCGGGGCCTCCCTTCGCGAGGTTCGTTTGCTCGCAACAACACGATACCTCAAGGACCATCGGGACGCCCCGACTTCATTTATCTTCATGATACGGTCCGGCCTTGCGCCTGCGAACGCTCTGGCGCGCCAGGCCGAGTGCGGCCCTCGGGGGGGGTGGGGGGGGGTCGGAACGACTCTTTCTGAGCGAGCCGCGCGGCTTCGGCCTACGCGGACGTACGGGATCGAAGACGCTCCACCGCCCGGACGGTCGTTTCTGGCGTAGAGACCGCGCGGTCTTCAGCTCCGCGGGTCGCCCCGAGGCTTCCGCCGAGTTTTCACGCGTCCCGCGGCGGGTCGCGCACCCTCGCCTTACTCCGGCCGGCCCGTTCGATTATGCTGCCCGTGCAACCAGGCCGCGCGTTGCCGGCCGTGACGACGGGCCGGCCGATGACCGGCGGGCCTGGGGGATGAACCCATGTCGATGCTCTGCTTCGTGTGCCTGCTCGCCCTGCCGGCCCAGACGCTTGTGGAAGACTCGCCGATGCCGCCCGATCCGCCGGAGGAACTCCTGGCGGCCCAGGCCGCCCGCGGCGCGTTCGCCACCGCCCACGTCGTCTGGACCATGGACGAACAGACCGTGGGGCGGCGGTTCTTCCAGTCCCGCTTCGCGGGCAGCGCCCATCTGCTCGTGCTGCACGGCGATCGCCATGGCGCCCTTCGCCCCGACCGCGTCGGACAGCCGGGCGCGTACTCCGAAGTGCGGCAACTGCTCCTGAACGACGCGCAGTGGGTCTACGTCCAGGACACCCCCAGCGTCAGCGTGCGTCACGGCGGCGACGCAATCCCCATGCTCGATATCCGCACGGTGGGCTTCATGCCGTACTACAGTTCCAGCCAGGGCCTGACGGACGAGTTCCTCTCCGACCCGGATATCCAGGATTACGAAGTGCTGCACGACTCGGGAGCGCTGCTCATTACGGCCCGTTTCACCCACGGCCGGGCGGTGCGCTGGTGGCTCGATCCAAAGCAGGGATTCCAGCCGACGCGGTGCGCGATGTTCCTCGACGAGGAGTTCCGCGGACAGACGCTGACGCTCTATGGCGAGTTCGACGGCGTGCGTTTCCCCCAGCGGCTGGAATACCAGGACGCCGAGCACGAAGTCACCCGGTCGATCGACATCCTGCTGGCGGCCTTCAACCGGCCGTGGCACCCGGCCTCGCTGGGGCCGGCGGATCTCGGAATCCTGCCGGGCCACCGTGTGGACTCCAAGGACCTCGGCCCGTCCGTGGCCCCCGTCTGGGACGGCGCGCATGTGGTTACCCGCGATGCCTTCCTCGCACGCGTCGGCAAGGGCGACCTGGACGCCGGCGCTTTTGCGAGCATGGTGCAGCAGGTCAAGGAGCGGGGCGGCCCGGGAATCCGGCCGGCGCACACGGCGGAGTTCAACCTCGAAGCGCTGCGCCGAACGCCGCAGACGTGGGAGGCCTACGTGCAGGCCTTTGTACGCGAGAACGATCTGGATCTCGACGACATCCGCAAGGCATGGCGCCTGCTCGAGGACGCCCGGCGCCGCGTCCACGAATACGCCGAGTCGAACGCGGCCGGGTTCAGTCGTCTGCAACAGCCCCGCGCGGCCGCGGCCGCCCGCGGATCGGATCAGTCTGGCTCACAGTCAGGGGAACAGTCCGGCGGAATGCAACCGGCAGAGCAGGCCGGCGGATCGGAGCCGGTCGAACAGTCCGGCGGTTCGCAGCCGGCGGAGCAGTCCGGCGGTTCGCAGCCGGGCGAGCAGGCCGGCAAGGCTGTACCAGCCGACAAGCCGGACGACGCGAAGCGCCGGGAAAGCCAGCAGGCCGCCGAAGCCCTCGAACGCGAGTTGTTGGAGCCGGTCGGCAAGATCTTCGACGAACTGGTGGCCGCCCTGTCATCGCTGAAGGGAGGGTAAGCGGCACGTGCGGCCCGCACGGCCTGGCTGCGCGACGCTTCGCGTCGCTGCCCCAGAGCGTGCCACCCGCGCGTGCCGCTCGCGCACGCCGGGTGCGTGACGGACTCGGCGGGCGCTCCTGGGACTGCTTGGCTCCAGCCTGGCGGCAGGGGAGACAGGCGTCCGCGGTTTGGGACCGCACTCACTGGGAGACTCCGCGCGGGCTGAAGCCACGCGGCTCGCTCAGAGGCGCCGCCGTTCCTCTCACGCACCCGGGCGTGGCACGCGGCCGCTTGCGTCAGGCGCGGGACTCGCTAATACTATCCGTGGAAGTGTGCCGGCGGGCGCGAGAGGCCCGTCACGGCCGCCCATCCGCCCGCCGTGCGGCCCTGCCAGCGGCGGACGACAACCAGGGCGATTAGCTCAGTTGGCTAGAGCGTTCGGATCACACCCGAGAGGTCGCAGGTTCGAGTCCTGCATCGCCCAGTCGCGGCCGTCGTAGGGGTCACCGGAATGGTCTCGTGCGGAGCGTATTCGCGCCAGACCAATCGCGGCCGGCGCAGGGGTCACCGGCCCGATTCGAGCGTCACCATCGCGGTGGCCCTGCGCCCGTCGCGGATGTAGCCGATTTCGATTTCTTCGCCGATCTCGTGGCGTTCGAGCGCGTTGAGGTAGGCATTCTGGTCGCCGACCGGCTGGCCGGCGACGCTGACGATCACGTCGCCCAGCCGCGCGATCCGGTAGTAGCGCCCGTCCCGCACAATGGTCGTCCCCAGCAAGCCGGCGCGATCGGCGGCGCTGCCGCGGATCACGTCGTCGATCAGCACGCCTTCGTAGATACCGATGCGGCGGGCGAAATGGTCGGAATGCACCGCCACACCGGGGTCCGGGCGGATCACCCGGCCGTACTTGATCAGTTGCGGCACGATCTTGTTGACCGTGTCCACCGGCACGGAGAAGCCGATGCCGGCGCTGGCCCCGGAGGGGCTGGCGATCTGGGTGTTCACGCCGATGAGGCGCCCTGCGCTGTCCAGCAGCGGCCCGCCGGAGTTGCCCGGGTTGATGGCCGCGTCGGTCTGAATGACGTCCTGAATGGTGCGCCCCTCGAACGACTCGATCTCCCGCCCCAGGGCGCTGACCACGCCGGTGGTCAGCGTGTAGTCGAATCCGAACGGGTTGCCAATGGCCAGCACGCGCTGGCCCACCTGCAAGTCGCTGGAGGAACCGAGGGCAAGGGGCGTGAGCTGACCTTCCGACGCGTCGACTCTCAGCACGGCCAGGTCCTTGTCCGGCGCCGCGCCCACCACTCTGGCGGGCAGGCGCGTGCGGTCCGGCAGGACCACGGCGACGCTGTCGGCCCCGCTGATCACGTGGTAGTTGGTGACGATGTGGCCGTGGCTGTCCCAGCAGAATCCGGACCCGGAACCGACGGACGGCATCTCGAGCAGGCTGCGGGCGAAGAAGCTCCGCGCCAGGCTGGTGATGTACACGACGCTGCCGGAGGCCCGCTTGAAGATTTCGATCGTCGCCTTTTCGTCGGGATAGAGATCCGCCCGCGGCGTCACCGGCCGGGGCTGGGCCGGCTCCGCCCGGCGCCCCCGGCGCCACTGCGATCGAACGGCGACCACCGTCAGCGCGGTCGCCAGGCAGACGAGCACCAGTCGGGCGAGGCGCGGCGGGCGTGGCGGGCGGGCGGCGGGCACGAGGGATGACCCCGGTACGGGACGTTCAAGCGTCGACGGCATCGCTCGATTGTCCCGGATTCGGCTGGATGCTTCAATCCGTCAGCGCCGGCAACGTCACTCAGGGTGTGTGACAGACGCGGCGGATCGCCCTGGGATCGGCTGGCGCCAGCTTGGCGGTGCGGGGAAGGGCGCTTTCGGCTTGAAAGCGCGTTGACTGGGAGACGCCGCGCGGGCTGAAGCCACGCGGCTCGCTCAGAAGAGCCGCCGATTACGTCACGCACCCCGTCATTCGTCGGCGGGCGCCGGGTCGCGCAGCCAGATCATCGGTTCCTGGCAGACGGGGCAAGGATAACGGCGGCCGGCAGGCTGCCACGGCTGGTCTGCAATCTTGATGCGCTGGATCTCCAGCCGCCCGGCGGAGTCGCGCCCGAACACTCCCAAGACGGCGACGGGGCCATGCTCCGCGCATTTGTACACTTGCAACACGAACGCTTGCGCCCGGCAGGTCGGGCAGGGCAGCGGACCGGCTGCGGCCTCGGCGCGGAAACGGTGACCGTTCGGGCACTGCCACGTCAGCGTGACCTCCTCGAGCGGTCTGGCCACGAAACTGGGCGTGCCCCCGTCGCGCCAGTAGTTCCAGGCGTAGAAGGCCAGCGCCGCCATCAACAACGCGCCGCACACGCTGTACGTCGCTGCGCGGCGGCCACCGTCATCAGGGGCGACGATTTTGATCCGCGGGGTTGTGCCGCGCAGGCTGCTCATCATTTCTTTCGCGGCAGCGGCCCCGTCCACCAGTACAGGCCTTGCGACGAGAAGGAGAAGTGGGGCGTGCGCAACGGCGAGCACAGCGTGCAGCCGCCGGCGGCGCACTGTGGATAGTAGGGTTGGATGTCGCGCGGCAACATGCCCTCCGTCTTGACGGCGCGGACGGCGAACCCGACCGTCATGACGTTGATGCCGTCGCCGTGCCGCGTGGTCAGCCAGGGCGCTTGTCTGAGCGGGTCGAACGGCTCGATGCCGTCGTCCCAGAAGAGAAGACTGGCGTTGCGGTCCGGCTCCAGCAGATGGCGCGGCTGGCTGGGCGAGCGGAACTTGTTGTCCGGCCCGATGTCCGCCAGCATCAGCGTATCGAGCGGGCGCCAGGGCATGTGGCGGTCGATGTTGGCCAGCCGCCCCTTGGCGGCGGTGAGGATGAAGCTGCTGAGGCCATAGCTGGAGTAGTCCGCCGCCTCATCGCGCAGCCCCTTGCCCTCCACCCGGCCCCAGCGATAGCGGAACGGGTCTTCCGGACACGCCAGCAGATTGAGGTCGGTCATGATCCGCGGATAGAGCTTGACGAACCACGTATCGGCGCGGTTCCGCCGCACGTTCACGTCGGGCAGCCAGCCGTCGTTCTCAATGCGGTAGATGTGCAGGGCCTGGCCGATCTCCTTGAGGTTGTGCATGCACACGGCCGAGTTGGCGTCGCGCATCGCCTTCTTCAAGGACGGCAGCATGATGGAGACGAGGATGGCGATGATCGTAATGACCACCAGCAGCTCGAGCACCGTGAATGCAGCCCGAGCCCGTGGCCGCGCCCCCAGACTCGAACACCGATGTCGTCTCATGCGTTCCAACATCGCAGTGCGTCGGTCCCTGATCGACGTTAACACACAGGATTATCCAATGTATCGTAATCCCCGCGACGCAAAAACACAAGTCCCCCACCCACCGGACCCTGGAATCCCGCGGGCGCGGTCGAGCCGCCCGGGAGGGCGTCGGTTGGCGGACGGCCGACGGCAGGGTAAAATGGAGCCCGCCGGTTCGATCCTCCGCGGCGCGCTTACCCGTGGAGGTGGTTTATTCGTGGTTTATGCATGTTGCCGGTGGTGGTCTGATGGCTTCGATACTGGGCGGACGAGTCTCAGAGGAGCTGCTGCCCTACGTCAAGCAGCCTAGTCAGTACATTGGCAATGAAATAAATCAACTGGCACACGAAGGAGACTGGGAAAAGTCCGCAATCCGCGTCGCGATCGCGTTTCCGGACACGTACACCATCGGGATGAGCCACCTCGGGTGCCAGATCCTTTACTGGCTTGTCAATCACACCCCGGACTGCTGTGCCGAGCGCGTCTACTGCCCCTGGACGGACGCGGAGGCGCTCATGCGGCAGCGGGGGCTGCCGCTTTTCACCTGGGACACGCGGCAGAAGGTGAGCACCGCCGACATCTTCGCCGTCTCGTTGCAATACGAGATGGCGTTCACCAACGTCCTGACGCTGCTGGACCTGGCCGGCATCCCGTTGCGGGCGCGGGACCGTGACGACACGCACCCGTTGGTGCTGGCCGGTGGTCCGCAGGCGGACAACCCGGAGCCGATGGCCGCGTTCTTGGATCTGGTGGTGCTGGGCGACGGGGAGGACTCGATGGCGGCCATTCTGGCCGCTTATCTGGAGATGAAGCGCGGCGGCGTCCGTCGTCGCGACATGATCCGCCAGATCGCCCGCCGGTTTCCGTGGGCCTACGCGCCCAACCTCTACGACGTGACGTATGACGGCGATGGGACGATCCACTCGATCGAACGGCGCGACCCCGAGTTGCCGTCGGTCATCGAGCGCTGCCCGACGGCCGACTTCGAGCACGCGCCCTTTCCCGTTCGCCCTATCGTTCCCTATTGCGAAGTGGTCCACGACCGCATGGCCATCGAGATCATGCGCGGCTGCCCGCAGCGATGCCGTTTCTGTCACGCGGGGTACACGAAGCGCCCGCTGGGCCTGCGCAGCGTTGACCGCATCCTCGAGATGGCGGAAGAGTCCTGGCGCAGCACCGGCATGAACGAGCTGGGGTTGCTCTCGCTCTCCACCGCCGACTACCCGCACCTGCGCGAACTGGCCGAGCGCGCCAACGCCCGCTTCGCCGATCGCAAGGTGAATATCTCGCTGCCGTCGCTGCGGGTGGACAAGATGCTGCAGAACATCCCCTGGATGGTCAGCAGCGTCCGCAAGTCCGGGCTGACCATGGCCGTCGAGGCCGCCCGCGACGACATGCGCGCGGCGATCCGCAAGCTGGTGACCGACGGCAACCTGCTGGACGGCGTGCGGCAGGCCTACCAGTCCGGCTGGAGGTCCATCAAGCTCTATTTCATGTCCGGGTTTCCGGGGGAGCGGACCGAAGATATCGACGGCATCTGGGATCTGAGCCTGAAGGTCAGCGAAGCCCGGCGGGAGGTCGCCGGCCACGCGGCCCGGGTCAAGTCCTCGGTGGGATGGCTGGTGCCCAAGCCGTACACGCCGTTTCAGTGGGCGGGGCAGCCGACGGCCGACTACTTCCACGACGTACGCCGGCGGCTGCGGGCCCTGTCGAAATCGCGGCGGTCGTCGGTGCTTTTGCAGGTGCACTCGGTGGAACGGTCGATTCTGGAGGCGGTGTTCGCGCGCGGCGACCGCAGGCTGGGCGACGTCATCGAGACCGCCTGGCGGGCGGGCGCCCGATTCGACGGGTGGGACGAGTGCTTCGACCCGCGCCGGTGGCAGGAGGCGTTCGACGCCTGCGGCATCGACCCTGCGTGGTATGCGCATCGTGAACGCGATCCCCACGAGGTCTTTCCCTGGTCCCACTTGCACGGCGGCGCGCCGGACGAGTATCTGAGTCGCCAGTATGACGACGTCTTCATCAAGGTCGGCGCGCCCTCGCCCAGGGCGACGATCGCGTGACGCGCTGGTTCGCTGCCTGGCGATGGCGACGTCGGCAGCGAGTCTGCTCGGCTGCGGCGCCAACCTCCATCGCGGAACGATCTGGAACCCTTTCGGACTCGACGTTCCCTTCGCGCCCACGCAGGATCCCGTCCGCGTGGGCATCGAGGTGCAGTCGACCGGCCTGCTGGAGCCGCAGCGGTGGGCGGCGCTGTTTCGCCTGGCGCCGTGGGACGCGCTGGGCCGGCGGATGATGCGCGAACTCGACGCGCCCGTTCAGTTCGAGCCGATGACGGCGGATCAGATCGCCTATCATCTGGAGAGCGGGCGGCTGCAGTTCGCGCTGACCTCGCGCGCAGGGTATCAGACCATCCATGACCTGGGAGCGGACTGCCGCCAGATCGCCGTCGCGGTCGCCGCCCGCCGGCAGACGATGATCGTCGCCTGCGCCGCCTCCGGGATCCGCACCCTGCCCGAGCTGCGCGGCAAGAGGTTCGCCATCGGCTGGCCGCAGGATGCCCATCTCGATGCCGCCGCCTTCCGATGTCTGGAGGAGGGCGGCGTTTCGCCCGACGAACTCCAGCGTGAACTGCTGCCGGTCCCGGGACTGCGGCAGCGACACGCGGACTCGGCGTCGGCCGCGCGGCAGATCGCCTACGGGCTGGGAACGCCCGCCGGCGCCATCGACGCGGCGTACTACGATGCCCTGCCGGTGCGCGGCGGCCGGTGGGCGGTGGTGGGCGCCACCGTCAGCAAGGACCAGTTCGTGGTGCTCGCTCGTGCTCACCCGGTGTACGTGGAAACGATAGACGATGGGAGGTTCCTGGCTTCGGCCGGCACGGCGCCGGATCTCGTGCAGCGGACTGAGCACGTGCTTGCAACGCTGCACCAATCGGACGCGCCGGCGCTGGCCGCGCTGGGGCTGGAACGATTCCGCGTACCCGGCGGGACCGCCGCGGTGCAACGGACGCGGTGAGGAGTCAGGAAGTGCCGCAACTCGCGAGCCATGCCGACCTCAGATCGGACGCCCTCACTCGGATGGGCGGACCGTCGGAGTGGGAGCAGCCAATCGCGGGCGGTGATCCGCAGCACGGCCAGGTTCGCGTCAAGGTGGGTGCCTCCAACGTGAGGACGCCGTGCCGACCCGCCGGACGGCGGCTCGCGATGGTCGCACTCACGGGAATGTTCGTTCTGTCCGTCCGGCCCCAACCCCTCCAGGCGGAGCAGGATGCGGGGGTTGATCCGGCGACCGCCGAGTGGATCGAACAACTGGGCGCGGCGGAGTTCCAGCGGCGCGACGAGGCGATGCGGCGACTGGTCTGCCTGGGCCCGGCGGCGCTGCCGGCGCTTCGAGCGGCCGCGGCCAGCAAGCCGTTCGAAGCCGCCACGCGGGCGCGGCGAGTAACGGAATGGATTGAGGCGCTGCTCTTTACCGGGGTAGAGGTGGAGCTGTCGTTCTCCCGCGAGCACATCCGATGGGATGAACCGGTCGATCTGCACATCCGCATGACGAACCGTTCCGCTTTCGCGGCAGGGGTTCCCTTCGCTCCCGGCGGGGAGGATCGCAGCGGTCCGGACAGCGCGTCCGAGGACGTGCGCCGCCTGGGGATGATCCTCGATGCCAGCGACTACCTGCGGGTGACAGACCCGGCGGGCGAGGAGGTCGATCTGCGCGTGGACGACATCAGCGGCGAAGCGGCCGCGGAGCGCGTGGTGGACGCCCGCATTGGGGGGGGGCCGACCACCCGGCTGGCGCCGGGCGAGTCCCTGTCCATCCGGGTCGACGCGGTCAACAAGGGCTGGGCGCGCTATGCCTTCCTCGACCGCGGGGTGTATCAGGTGGACTTCCTTTACCAGCCGCCGTGGCCGGATGATCCGCTCTTCGAGCCGTTGCGCACCGCCGAGGCGTGGGTGGTCCGCGGCCGCCGCGCCGCTCTGACCGTAAGCGAGGCCGCCCCCCCGGCTGTGTCGCGCTCCGGCCGGCAGGCGCTGCTGCAACTCCAACGAGGCGACGGCGACTGGATCGCGCGACTGATCTGCACCGACGACCTGCCGCTGTGGGTCAACGCCAACTTCGGCAACGGCCTGCCCTTCGCCACCTGCCGCTGGGTGGCGACGTTCGGTCCGGACCGATACTACGTCCCCGCCTCCGCCGCGCCCGTGAGCCTCAAGGACTTCAGCGTCGAGCGGTTGCGGCGGGTCGCGCCCGGCGAAACCATCGAGATGGCCCGGATCCCGGATAAGGACCTGCGGGTTGCAATCGCCGCCCAGGGCGGCGACGTCGAGGCGGCGTCGTGGACGCTCCACGCGGATTACCTGAATCTGCTGGACCGGTCGTGGCAGGAGCGCAACGAGCCGCTGCTGTCGAAGCAGATCGGCGTGCCCGACGTCCTGCGCAAACCGCTGCCGCAACGCATGTTGATCCTGAACCTGGTCAGCCTGACGGTGGAGACGAGCAAGACCTCTAACCCAGGGATTCCTCGGCCGTAATCGGCGCGCTGCATGGTGCGTTTGCACACTTTGCCGGTCCCCTCGCGCGCCGGTGCGCCGTGGCGGGGCGACCCGCACTCTGCAAAGCTCATTCAATATAATCTGCGCCGACGGCGAAGCGCGAGCGGGTACGTCGAGAAATCGGCGAGGCCCACCGCGGCGTTACCGGCGCACCGTGTTGTGCATTTGCAACAGACTCCCGTCACTGCCCGTAAAATGGAATCCACATTTCGTAGGCGCGCCCCGTTGACTCCAACGACGCCGGTGCGTAGAATGCTCAGCTTCGGGTCGGCGATCACTGCGAATCGCACGAAAAACCGGGAGGCGTTGCAGGGATGCGCGTCGGTTTGACAGCAAAGCGAAGGCGGTGTCGGGGCCTCGCGGTCCCGGTGGACTTCGTC
>QZJT01000146.1 GCA_003597935.1 Phycisphaerales bacterium
GGCCCGACCGGCCCGCCGGGCGGCGCCGAGCTGATCGTCCGGGCCCGCCGCGTGATCGTGGCCATCGGCCGCAGCGGCCACTTTCGCACCCTCGGCGCCGTCGGCGAGCACAAGCCCAAGGTCTACCACCGCCTCCACGACCCGAAGGACTTCGCCGGCCGCAACGTGCTGGTGGTGGGGGGGGGCGATGCGGCGCTGGAGGCGTCCATCGCCCTGGCCGCCGCCGGGGCCCACGTCACCCACAGCTACCGCCGCGGCGCGTTCCAACGCCCCAAGCCCGAAAACGTGGAGACGTTGCGGCGGCTTGTGGCCGATCCGGCGGCCGACGTCGCGGTCGAATCGCCGGCGTCGGAGCGCGTCACGACGTCCTATTCAAGGGCGATGGGCGAACCGCGCAACGAAGGTTCGATCCGCCCGGCCATGTCGACCGAAGTCGCCGCCATCCACGACGACGCGGTGGACCTCAGGCGGGCCGATGGCAGCGTCGAAACGGTGCCCAACGACGTGGTCTTCGCCATGATCGGCCGCCAGCCGCCGCTCGAATTCTTCCGCCGCAGCGGCGTCCCCATCCGCGGCGAATGGCGGGCCGGACAGATAATCACCTTCGGCCTGTTCATAGTCTTCTGCGTGCTGCTCTATCACTGGAAGTCCGCGGCCGGGGAGATCCCACTACAGTCATGGTTTGCGGCGAAAGGCTGGTTTCCGTTCAACGTGGGGCGCTGGTTCGAGGCTCTGGGTCCGCTCGCGGCCTCCGCGGAGGATCCGACGAACGTCCTGTACACGCTCAAGCACTCCATGACGACGCCGGGCTTCTATTATTCACTGGCGTACTGCACGTGCGTCGTGCTCTTCGGCCTGGGCCGCATCCGCCGCCGCCGCACGCCGTATGTCAAACTTCAAACGTGCGTATTGATGGCGATCCAGTGCGTCCCGTTGTTTGTTCTGCCGGAACTGCTGTTGCCGTGGGCGGGACGCAATGGATGGTTCGACCGGGGCACCGTGGCGGGCGCGGTGGCGGACCAGTTCTTCGAAGCGGCCGACGCGCCCTCGGATGAGCAGTTGCAGGCCGCCGGCGCTGATTCGATCTCCGACTGGGACAGGCCCATCGGCCGCGAGCGGCAATACTGGCGGGCCTACGGATTCGTACTGGCCTGGCCGCTTTTCGTATGGAACGTCTTCACCGACCGGCCGCTGTGGGGTTGGCTGGCGGTCGGCGTGCTGCAGACGTTCGTGGTCATTCCGTGGCTGATCCACCGCTATGGAAAGGGCGCCTACTGCGGATGGATCTGCTCGTGCGGCGCGCTGGCGGAGACGATGGGCGACGCTCACCGGCACAAGATGCCCCACGGCCCGCGCTGGAACCGGCTCAACATGGCCGGGCAGGTCGTCCTGGCCCTGGCGTGTCTGCTGTTACTGCTGCGCATCGGCGGCTGGATCCGGCCCGGCTCCTGGATGACGCGCGTCTATGGCGCCCTCCTGAGCGGCGTCCCCTTTTTCAATTACAAATGGTCGGTGGATCTGATGCTGGCGGGCGTGCTCGGTCTGGGTTGTTACTTCTGGTTCAGCGGCCGGGTGTGGTGCCGGTTCGCCTGCCCGCTGGCCGCCCTGATGCACATCTATGCCCGCTTCTCGAAGTTCCGCATCTTCGCGGACAAGAAGAAGTGCATTTCCTGCAACGTGTGTACGTCGGTGTGCCATCAGGGCATCGACGTGATGAACTTCGCCAACAAGGCAGCGCCGATGGAAGACCCGCAGTGCGTCCGGTGCTCCGCGTGCGTGCAGAGCTGCCCCACCGGCGTGCTCTCATTCGGACGCCTCGGCCGCCACGACCACGTCGTTCTGGATCGAGTCCCGGCGTCGCTGCTCCACGTCGGCGCAGTCGGCCGGCCGCGCCCCGGCCACGGTTGAGGCCGGCTGCGGCGCGGCTCGACACACGGGAGGCCGCCCGGCATGAATGCCGGGGCTCGGGGAAAGTGGCACCGGTTTGCAACAGGTGGGGCGCCGGTTTGTGACCGATGTGGCACCGGTCTGTAACCGGTGATTTGCCCGGCATGAATGCCGGGGCTCGGGGTGGGACCAGTTTGTGAACTGCACCTGCGGCCCGGTCGTCGATCCTCATATCTTTTTTTCGCACCATTGTAAGACCTGCTCCTCATCCACTGGACTCTCTGTGGAAAGAGCAGGATTCGGCGCGCCGCCGCGGTGGCGGTGCGCCGGATCGGCAGGAGGGGTGCGCCCGACGGCCACCCGAACCCCCTACGAAAGGACAGGACCGATGTTCCGCAACGCTACTACACTCGAGCCGCACGGAGGTTATGGAAACGCACGTCGACGTGGACGCCGCGCGCCCGCGCTCGCGTTGAGCCTGCTGGCCCTGGCGGCCGGCTACGGGCCGCCGGCGCTGGCGGGACCATCCACCACGGTCACCGCGTTCCCGCCGGGAAAGGCGGGCACGGTCACACTGAGACTGTTCGTATGTGCCGATCCAGAGTGTCGGCACGGCGTGCCCTGCACGGTGAACGTCGACATCCCGGCCAACATCACGGCCGAGCAGTAGGCGGCGCTGATCCAGGCGGCGATCAACCGCGCGAACTGCGGCGTCCAGACGCGCCGGGTCGGCAACCAGGTGTTCATCACCGCGGAGGACGGGGTCGAGTGCACCTACGCCCGCGACGACACCAACGAGATCATGCTGGTCGACAACGGTGAGGAAGGCGTGCCCGTCGAATATACGACGATCGTCAACTTCGAGGGACAGACCTCCAACAAGGGTCACGTGGAGTTCGGCGAGAACGAGCGCCGGGCGTCGGCCCCCACCGGCGGCCGCAGCATCAAGGAGATCCTTGACGACTTCCGGTCGCAGTTCGCGGAGGGCGAAGTCACCGAGCACGGCCTGGAACTGCCGCCCCGGTTCGGCGACTTCCGCAGCTTCTTCTTCAACGTGACCGATCCGGGCCTGACGGTCGAGGTGACGCAGGAGGTCCGCCGCGACCCGCCCCCGCCGCCGTGCGATCAGATCAAGTCGCTCAACGCCAGGTGCAGCAAGGGCAAACTGACGGCCAAGATCAAGACCTCGCTGCCGGAGGGGACGGAGCTGCGGATCGAACTGGTGAACGTCGAAAGCCAGACGATCCAGGTCAACAAGCGCGGCAAGGGTGTGGCCAAGTGGGCCGGTCGCGACAACCGCGATTACCTTGTCTGCATCACCGGCTGCGATGAGTGGTGCCGGCCCGTGTACTGCCAGTAGTCGAGGGCCGTTCAACACCAGAATCCACTCGCCCATCGCGAGCGTGCCGACGAGGGTCGGACACTTGCGGGCCGCCGGACCCGAAAAGGGCGGCGGCCCGCGTTTCTTTCGCCCACGACCAGGGCGGCGCGGGCGTCGGTGGAACTTCGCGCAGCGCGGTCGCTGTATTCGACGTTCAGCGTTTCCGCCGCTTCGGTGGCGCACAGTCTCAAAAAGTTCTTAACATCGCAGAGGCCCCGCGTTACGATGGCGGCATGGCATCGGCGCTCCAACAGCTCGACGACCTCCTCCGCGGCCGCAAGACCGCTCCGGAGCAACTGGCGGAGGGCCGCGTGGATCTTCCGCTGGGTGTATTCGTACCTCTGGCGGTCGGGCTGGGCGCCGTCTACGGCTTCTTCATGGGCTGGTACGCCCTCTTCAGCCGCGACCCGGCCAGCCTGTGGCAACTGATGGCGTCGACCGTCAAGCTCCCCGCCCTGTTCTTCGTAACGCTGGTGGTCACGCTGCCGTCGCTGTACGTCTTCAACGCCCTGGTCGGCTGCCGGCTGAGTCTTACCGCCACCGTGCGGCTGCTGGTGGCGGCCATCGCCGTCAACGTCACCGTCGCCGCCTCGCTGGCCCCCATCCTGGGCTTCTTCACCTTCAGCACGACCAGCTACTCGTTCATGATCCTGCTGAACGTCGCGCTGCTGACGATCTCCGGAATCGTGGGTCTGGCGTTTCTTCTGCACACGCTGCGGCGGCTGGCGATGGCGTCCGGTCCGCTTCCCAGGGCCGCGCTCGCCCATCCATCCCCGAAGCCTCCACCGACGGCCCATCCGCCGACGGGAGCGGTCGGTCCGGCGGGGACCGGGGTGACCGGCGGACCGAGTGCGGCCTCGCCCGCGGCACCAGCAGCCGGCGCGCCATCGGGGTCACCACCTGCCGGCCCGTCATCGGTGTCACCGCTTGGCGGACCGCCATCAGGGTCGCCGCCGGCCAGCCCGCCGCCGGGCGTGCTGGACCGGCTGCCGAACCACGACGACGAGGCGCTGGGTTCGGCGCGATCCATCTTCCGGATATGGATGATCATCTATGGTCTGGTCGGCGCACAGACCGGCTGGCTGCTGCGGCCGTTCATCGGCACGCCGGACCTGCCCTTCCAGTGGTTCCGCCCTCGCGGCGAGGGGAACTTCTTCCTGGCCGTCGCACGCCAGCTTCGGAACCTGCTGGGCGGGGGGTGACCGCCAAATGGAGCAGCGCCGCTCGGACCAGCGAGCCGCGTGGCTTCAGCCCGCGCGGAGGATCCTGCGTCGTCGGACGGCGCACGTTTTGCAGAGCCATTCGTTGCCGACGGAGTTGTCTTCGCCTCGAACGCCGTGTTGACACGGTACGTCCGCGCGGGCTGAAGCCCGCGGCTCGCTGCCGGCGCCCACGGCTCGCTGAACGATGCCATCCGCGCAAGAAACCGATAGCCGCGTGACTTCTGCATTCGACATTCGACCTTCGACCTTTGACCTTTGACCTTGGACCTTGGACCTTCGACCTTTGACCTTTGACCTTTGACCTTCGACCTTCCCCATGCTCCCCGCCCTGACTCATGCCGACGCGTTTCTCCACGGGCGCGGCGCGTTCGATCCGGCGCGCCCGGCGGAGCGTCCATGGTGGTGGCTGCCGGTCATGATTGCCGCGTTCGCCGCGCTCTACGGAGTGCTGATGGGCAGCTTCCGGCTGGATGACCCATCGCGGCTGCTTCAAGTCCTCTATTCCGCCGTCAAGATGCCGCTGCTGCTGCTGGCCACGAGCGGACTGTGCCTGCCCGGCTTCTTCGTGCTGACCACCATCGTCGGGCTGCGCGACGACCTGCGCGAGTCGCTCCAGGCGATCCTGGCCGGTCAGGCCGGCCTGAGCATCGCGCTGGCCTCGCTGGGGCCGTTGACGCGGCTGTGGTACTTCTCGACGACGAGCTATCGGGCGGCGCTGCTGTTCAACGCCGCCGTGTTCCTGGTCGCGACGCTGGCCGGCCACCTGGTGACCCTGCGCTACTACCGCGTGCTGATCCGCCGCAACCCGCGTCACCGGATCATACTGCTGGCGTGGCTGGCGCTGTACGCCTTCGTCGGCATCCAGATGGGCTGGACCATGCGCCCCTTCGTCGGCGCCCCGGGCATGGCCGTGACGTTTTTCCGACAGGAGGCGTTCAGCAACGCCTACGTGGTGGTGTTTGAGCTGGTGTTTGGCGCTTGACGGCGCCCATCGTCAGGCGCTGCGGTCGAACTCCTGCCTTCGTGACGGCGCGCCATGACGGTCCGCCGGCTGACGTTTTCGGACGCGCCTTGCGGCGGGACCGTGCGTTCGCCTAAAATCCAGCGTGCGCCGCGCGAGCGGATGGGCATGCGTCGCTGTGGGAGCGGTGTCGATCGGCCACCCTTGCCCGTTGAAGCGCCGCCGTGCGGCAGGTCGTGAGTCCGTTCCAACCGACCGGAAGTCATGCCGGAGTCGACGATGGTATTGATCACCTTTCCGGATCGTGATACGGAAAAGAGAGGCTTGGGCTTCCTGCTGGGCCGCTTCTGTGGTCGCGTGCTCAGATCCGGACAGCACCTTGTGCCCGAGGCCGCCCTGGAGGCCTTGGCAGACCAGAACATTCCTTTTTCCGTCCTGGGGAAGGCGAGCTATGAGCAGCAGTTGGCGGCGGTTCGAGGTTCTGCTGCCACTGAGCTTCAATGACGGTCGAGCCGTACCGGACGCGTGGTGGGCGGAGGCTGTATTCGAGATCGTTGACCGTTTCGGCGCCGCAAGCTAAGAAACCCAACGGGTCGAAGGTCATTGGCGTCATGGCTTGGTCACCTATCGCGACGACTTGGTGCGGATCGTCGTGGACGTACCGGACGCAGCCGAAAACCGGGAGTGGATGCGTCTGTACAAGAACCGATGGAAGGAGCAGCTCCAGCAGTTGGAGTTATGGGTGGTCAGCCATCGCATAGATATCGAATAGGCCCTCCTGGGACTGGATGCCCAACCACCCCAGGGACCCGCCGGCGATTCGGGCGTCCGGCATCAACCGGCGCTACTCTGCGACGACACCCGCGCGACCATCGTTGACCTGCGCGAAGGCAAGCACCGACTCCGCGAACCGCAGGACCCGGTCCACACTATCGCCCCAGCCGCTACGGCCGGCCTTCCGCCCGCGGGTCCAGCAGCCTGGCGGCGCCGGCGTCTTCCAGCCTGCTGAGGTCGGTCCAGAACGTCCCCTCCCCAGCGAAGAACAGCCGGATGGACTCGGGCTGAAAGTTCTGCGCAAAGGTGTACAGGTTGTACGCGGCCGGGCTGCCGAAGGCGTCCACCAGCAGGCGGTAGCCCTCGGCTTCTGCGCTTTTCTTCATCTTCTCCACGTCGGTGCGGGCGCGGCCGAGGATCTCGACGCGCTGCGCGTCCAGCTCCGCCACCTGCTGCTGAACCGTGGCCACCTCCAACTCCGCCTGGGCGTCGATCTGGGCGGCGTCCTTCTGCGCCTCGGCGTCGATGTCCGCCACCATGACCCGCGTCTGCGCCTTGATCGTCTCGCGCACGATCTCGATCTTCTTGCGCTCCTCCTCCAGCTTGGCCCGCACCGCGGCCGCCTCGCGCTGCTTTTCCTTGGTGATCTGGTTCTCGATGGCGATGTAGCTCTGCTGAATCGTGCGTTTGAGGTCTTCGGTCACTTCGCCCTCGCCGGGCGCCGCGTGGGGCGCGATCACCTCGATCTCGCGCACCAGGGCCAGCAGCACCTCGACGTTCTTCTGGTTGCAGACGCGCCGCAGTTCGGCGGTCAGGTCGCGCTGGAACAGCTCACGTTTCTCGCCCTGGATGAAGTCGCGGGCGGAATAAGTGGAGCCGATGTTGCGGCAGATCGAGCGCAGTTGCGGGCCGATGATCTTGGCGAGCACCCGGTCGATGTTGCCGAAGTCGTTGATGATCTCGGCCGCGTGCCGCGGATGGATGCCCCAGATCACGGTCACGCCCACGCGGATGGTGTATCCCGTGTCCGAAGGGAACGAGATGCTCAGGCTCTCCTCATCGGCAAACTCGGTCTGCGAGAACTCGTTGTAACCGATCTCGACCAGGGTGACCTTCTGCAGCTTCGGGTTGATGAAGTACACGCCCGGTTGCAGGACGTCGCGCAGCACGCCGCGCTCGCCCGGCTCGGCCAGCGGCTGAGCCAGCCGCAACTGCGGGGCGTCGCCCGCAGGCCCGTCGTCGTCCTGCGCATCATCGCCTTCCATCGGCGCGGCCGGTTCCGCCGGCGCCGGCGAACCCGCCTCCGCCGCCGACCCCGCGGCGATCACGCGATATCCGGCCGGCGTGTCGCCGAACATGTTGGTGACGACCCCCACGAAGCCGGCCGGGATCACCGTCGCCGGGAAAAGCTGGACATCGTAGATCTCCGGGTTGATCTTGTAGACCCCGGGCGTGAGCACCTCGCGCCAGATGCCCTTCTGCTTCGAGCCGCGTTCCACGATGACGCTCTCGCTGTCGGGGCCGACCTTGCGCGTCACCACACCGATCCGTGGGAACTCCCCCCGGAACGTCAGTTCCTTGTGCTTCAGCGCCTCGATCTGGGCGTCGTCGAGCGACGGCTTCCAGTTCCAGGTGTTGGGGTCTCCGGAGGGGATCACCGTGAGCGGGACCAGCCTCCAGTCCCACCATAGCGGGATGCGCCAGTGACGGCCCGGGCCGAGCACGGCTTCCTGGATGCCTTTCTGACCCGGCTCGGTGGCGATGTTCTGTCCCTCCGGCAGCGCCGCGCCCATCTTCCGAGTCAACACCGCGCACATGTCCTCCGGGACGGCGATGCGGCAGGTCGTCCACGCCAGAGCGACGACGCCGCCGGCGCAGATCAACAGAAGCCCGAACAGCAGCGGAATGAATCGGCGCAACATCATTCACCTCCCCCGGACTGGGCGCCGGCGGCTGGAAACGCCTGGAACTGCTTGAAGATCTCGGCGAACGGCCCCTCGGTGTTGGACAGGATGGAGGTGATCGCCGGGGCGATCTTGCGCAGGAAGAACTGCTGGGCGTAGGTGTGGCCGTCGCCGAAGGCTTCCACGGCCGCTTTCAGTGGCTCCGCCTCCGCCTGGTATTCGAGTAACACCACGTGGGCATCGGCCTGGCCGCGGGAGCGGATGGCGGCGGCTTCCTTCTCGGCCGCCTCCAGCCGCAGCTTGGCGACCTCGTGTTCGCGCCGGGCCTGCGTCACCGAAACCACTTTGCCCTGCTCGGCCTCCATGACCACCGTGACCACCTCGCGGCGGGCGTCGCCGACAGCGGCGTTCTGGGCCTGCACCTCTTTCTGCTCGACCAGCAGCGCCTCCGACCGCGCTTCCGCCATCTGGTTGGTGGACCGCTCGATCTCCTGGGCGGCCTGCTCGCGCTGGCTGATCAGGGAGGCGATCTCCGGCGGCGGGTGGATGGCGCGCACCAGGGCGTCCTTGATGTCGATGCCCTGCGCCCGGCAGTCGCGCTGGAGCGCCGCCAGCAGCTTGTCCTGGAACGCCTTTCGCGTTTGTCCGCCGATGAACTCGCGGGCCGGCAGCTTCGAGCCCTGGATGCGGGCGATGCTGCGGGCGTTGGGCATGATGATCTTGTCCAGAATGTCCTGCTGATCGCCGTAGGCCACCGTCACCTCCGCCACCCGGTCGGGCATGATCGCCCAGGTGATGGTGCCTTCCATGGTGATGGTGAAGCTGTCGTTGGAAGGGAACTGGATGGCGTCGGCGTCGCGCATGTCGTACTTCTGGTTGCGCACGTCCACGATGTCCACCTTCTTCAGGTACGGGTTCTCGTAGACCAGCCCGGGGGGGAGCGTTTCCTGCTGCACGCCCTTCTCGCCCGGGCCGACGGTGTAGGTGTTCTTAACCGTGGGATCGTCGCCCGACAGGAGTGTAACGACGCCCACGTGGCCGGGCGGAATCTCGATCAGGGGGAAGCGCAGCACTTCGTAGGCCAGCGGGTTGATGTCGTGCCGGCCCGGCTTCAGGATTTCGTGCCACGGTCCGCGTTCGTCGGGGGCGGTCGCGACGGTCTTGGGAAAAGGCAGCGGCTTGCCGAACTTGCAGACTTTGACGCCGATTTCATTCTGCTCGATGACCGTCGTCTTGGTCACGATGCGCCTGTAGAAATAGGGGTTTGGAAAATAGCGTCCCGCCTTGAGCACTTCATAGCGGATGCCCTTGTAGCCGGACCTCACCTCCTCCTCCGATTCGCCCGTGTGGGCCGCGATCGCCTTCACCAGCTCCGGGTAGAGGACGACCTGCGACAACAGGTCGTCGTCTTTCAGCCCGGCGGGGACGTCGCGGCCGGTCTTGTTGACCAGGATGAGGATCTCATCCGTGCCGACCTCGACGCGGGCGATGAACCAGTAGTAGAACCCCACGGCCGCCAGGAGCACGGCCAGGGCGCCGAACGCGGAACCGACGCGCCAGACCGCTCTGCGCGCCAGACCCTCGCCGGATTGTCGGTCGCCAGGATACATGTCGATCTCCCCATGGGAACGCCGCGCAGCAAGCGCGAGTGCAAGGTAACTTCGACGGACGCTATTTCCGCTGGAGTCCGTGGCCGCAGTGAGGACAGTACTTCGCACCCCGGCGCAGGGTTTGTCCGCACCCGTCGCACACCGGGGACGGCTGGCGCAACGCCCGCGCCAGGACCGTGACGCCGACGACGAACGCGCCGGCGCAAAGAACTGCGATCACCAGGGTCATGGACTCACCGAAGCCCGCCGCGCTGCCCGGCGGCCGCCGCGTGCGCCGCCGCCCGGCC
>QZJT01000009.1 GCA_003597935.1 Phycisphaerales bacterium
GGTCAGCGCGCGACCGCCCTTCTGCTGACCATTGAGGGCGCTGATGGCCGTCTGGGCCTCCGCGTCCGAACTCATCTCGACGAAGCCGAATCCACGGCTGCGTCCGGTCTCCCGGTCCATGACGATTTCCGCACGGACGACGGTGCCGTGGGGAGACAACATGGCCTCCAGTTCCGAGCTGGTGACCTCGTAGCTCAGATTCCCCACGTACAGTTTTTTGCCCATCAGTATACTCCTGATACTTCGGCAGATTCGACCCGGGTTTCTCTTTCAGGGTCTTGAGTGAAAGCGGCCGACACGTTCCGGCCTCGAAGGTAGGAGGATTCAGGAGCGGACCTGACTTGCTGAACCAGCGTCGAGTACGGACCTGCGTCAACGAACCTACTGGAGAGGATTATCGGCATGGAACAGGTGTTCGTCAACAGGGCCGGCGCAGAATGTGTCGCAAGCCGCCGCAGACCTGCTTTGGCGGCCGCTCGAACCCCCTTTTCGGGCCGTTGAGCGGGCGGGGTTGACCTGCTCCGCGTCTGGAACGCGAGAGCGGACTCATCCCGTCAGCATGCGAACCAGCGTCAGGACGACGATCCCGGCTGCGATGCCGCCCAGACCAGCGACGGCGAGCCGAAAGCGGCTGACCGTGGTCGCGCGAGCGGCGGGCGTTGGCGTGGTACACCCCGCCGGGCGTCGCACCACCGGCGCCTGCAACGCCGGCGCCGACGCTCCGGTTCCCACCGGGGCCGGCGCGGGTTCGCGGGCCGGTTGCGACTCGCTGGCCGGTCGGCGAACGGCATCGCTATTCACGTCGTGCGCCCCCGGCCCGGAGCGCGACAACGCCGAGGACGGCCGGCGCAGGTGCGGCGAGGCCGTTTCCAGCAGAATCGAAGAGACCTCTGCCAGTCGGCCGTTGCCCCGAACGACGGGAATCACGCGGTTCACCGCGCCCGACCTGCCCTCATCCTCGAACAGACACTCGTGCACCGTTCGTTCGTCCCATCGGCGCTGCTCGCGCGCCCGCTGATACGCCTGACGTGCCCGACCGGTGATCCGTCCGTGCTTGATCAGCTTCATGCCATTTTCCTCCACTGCACCGCGCGCCAGGCCGGCGCGCGACCAGCCCGATCCCACGGGCGACCTCCTCCGCCGGCGGCGCGCCCTGGCGATCGGTGTCTTTCATGGGTCCGGCATCGCACGGGGCCGCGAACTTCTTTTTCGTATCGGTCCGGCGGATGCCTGCCCCGGACATCGACCAGATGCGCTCGAAACGTCGAGCCGAATTCGCCACGATGCACCCTCAGTCACGGGCAAGATGCCCGTGCCACACCAGCCCAAACACCCTGGTCACGGGCAAGGTGCCCGTGCCACACCTGCCGCCGGCCCTTACTCCGGTCCGCCGAGTCCGTCTCGCATTCCGGCCGCCGCCCCCGGCGGACGGACGGCCCCCGCGGCGGCGGGAAGCGCCGTATGATGCTCTGCGCTGGCGAGAATGTCGGTTCTTCCCCCATCGGCTGGAGCTGACAGGCGGATGGGCCGTCGAACGTCATTAGGGTGTGGACACCGAGGTGGCTGAACGGCTGCACACCGCCGAAGACGAGCCTACGGTGACGGCCATCCAGGCCGGCGATCGCGAGGCGTTCACGCTGTTCATGCGCCGACACCACCCGTGGGTTCGCGGGGTGGTGTACGCCTCCCTGGGCCGGCGCGACCGCGTTGAGGACGTCTGTCAGCAGGTGTGGACGTCGGTGTGGCAGCGGATGGGGGAACTTCGCGAGCCGGCCCGTTGGCGGCCGTGGCTGTTCCGGCTGGCTCGCAACGCCGCGTTCGACGCCGGCCGGGAACGGAAACGGCGGCGAGCGTGGCTGGAGGCATTCACCCGGCGGGCGCTGCCCCCCCCCGATCCGCCTGAGCCGGCCGCGGGGATCGCCACCTCAGAGTTGCACCGGCAGGTGCTGGACGCGCTCGAGGCGCTTCCGGCGATCTACCGGGAGCCGTTCATCCTCCGGCACGTGCTCGGCTGGTCCTATCGCCAGATCGCCGATGCGCTGGACATGCCGGTTGATTCGGTCGAGACGCGCCTGGTGCGAGCCATGCGGCAGTTGCGGCAGACCCTGCGGGCGCGGGGAGTGATGGAATGAAACCCGGCGAAGACGACCACCTGGACCGTTGGGTGATTCGCCACGTTCACGGCGAGTTGAGCGAGGCCGAAGCCGCGGACTTCGACCGCGCCATGAACTCCGACCCGGCGCTTCGCGAACTGCACGCGTCCTATGCCCGGCTCGACGGATTGACGGCGGATGCCCTGCTGGCCTTCACCGAGCGCGAGCCGGCCTGCGAACCGCCCTTTGCCGAAGCGCCGGCGCATCCGGCGCGGGTGCGAGGGACGTGGCTGGCGTCGCGATGGACGCTGCCGATCGCGGTCGCCGCGTCGCTGGCGTTGGCGATGGTGATCCCGATCGGCCCCGATGACGCTGACCCGCGGCAGGGTCCTCGAACGGCCCAGACCGGCGGAAACGGGACCTCCGCGACGGGACCAGCGCTGCGGGCGCCGTCCGGCCCGCTGACGCACCTCGTCGGGACCGGTCCCTCGGCGGCGCAGCGCAATACCGCCCGCGACGTGATCGCGGTGATGGGCGAGGATGGGAACACGGTTTACGTCATCGAAGTGGAGCGTACCCGACTGACGCGGGTGCTGTCGGAGGGGACGCGATCGAGAGTCCTGGAGAATGGCTTCTGACGTCGGCGCGGCGCCGCGGCCGGCGCCGACCGCACGACCGGACCCCGGCGCGCCATCGTGGCGGCCGGTGATCGAGAATACGAGCCTTTTCGGATGAGCGATGCGACGGCCGTCGGATGATGGGCCGGCCTTCGCAGACCTCGGAGTGCAATGACGATGAGCAAGACCCTTACTTCCGTTTTCACATGGATCGTGTTCGCCTGGGCGGCCGCATCGCCCGCCCGGGCCGAGGAGTACAAGGCCGACGGGCGGTCACAGACCCCCAGTGGCGCTTCCGGTTTTGTGACCGGGTTCGTGAGCACAGGAGACGGCGCGGTGTTCAGCGGCGCCGCAACCGATGCCCAGGGGACGTGGAGCACGGCGATGGCGGCGCCATTCTATGGGGGCGTCACCGTGACCACGGACGGGTCCGGGACGGGTCGGACGAAGGTCTGGATGGGCGTCAATCTGGTCGAGACCTCCGAGGCGCTGGAAGCGCAGCTCCAGCTCGAGGGCGGCGCGGTCGTGGTGAACGTCGTCAAGGACAGCCCCGCTCAGCGGGCGGGCCTGCAGCGCTTCGACGTGATCACGGCCGTGGACGACCGCAAGATCGAGGGCGCCGCCGCGGACGTGGCGGAGGTCCTGTCGAAGTATGCGGCCGGGCAGACCGTCCGCCTCAGCGTCGTGCGACAGGCTGCGCCCATGACGATCAACGTGACGCTGGCGGAGCGTCCGGCCCAGGCGCTCGACTGGGTGTTCGACTTCGCCCCGGACGCGCTGGTCCAGGACAACACCACGATCCGCGGCCGGATGCTGCGCCGCGACGACCAGGGCCACTGGCAGCTTGAGGACTTCGGCGACCTGGATCCGAAGGGCTGGGTGCAGTTCTTCCCCAACCAGGACACGTTCTACTCGAGCATCTACATCAACAATGACAAGAAGAGCGTTCGCGTTCAGACCGACGTCAACGGCACCACGCTGATCGTCGAGGAAAAGGAGGACGGCAGCATCTCGGTCAAGCGGACGGCGCCCAACGGCGACTCGTCGGAAACCGTGTACGAAGACCGGAACCACCTGAAGGCGGAGGACGCCGAAGCGTTCGAGTTGCTGACCCGGAGCAGCGTCCAGACGGCGCCGTTCGGCGCCCACGGTTTCAGCTTCGGTCCCGGCGGAGCGCGGGTCTTCAAGGACGAGGAACTCTCCAAGCACATTCAGGAGGCGCAGGAGTCGGTGCGTGAAGCGTTCAAGAACTTCCAGTGGTGGAAGGGCGGCCGCGCCATGTCCATACCCGACGCGGAGGACATGGCGGAACAGTTGAAGAACCAGGACTTTCCCAACGTGTTCCAGTGGTATCACGCGCTGCCCAATGGCGCCTCCGGCAAGCCGGTCTATTCGTTCAGGGAACTGGACGGCTCAGCGATCGAGGTGCGCATCCGCAAGGGCGACAGCGAGATCGTCAGGCAGTTTTCCAGCGAGGCCGACATGCAGCAGCGGGCGCCCGATCTGTACGAAAGGTATCGCAACGTGGAGGCCGCTGACTGATCTCGGAGGGGGGGGTCCGCCCGCGGGATGCCGGCGGGATGCCAGCGGCCCACCCGGAACCCCGCCTTTCAAGGCGGGAGTTTTGCAGACACCGGTTGAAAACCGGTGCCGGTCTCAGAGCCCCGCCTTTCAAGGCGGGAGTTCTGCAAACACCGGTTGAAAACCGGAGCCCCGGCACTCTTGCAGGCAGTCTTCGCCCCGGAGCGAGGCATTCATGCCCGCAGTCTTCGCCCCGGAGGGGCGCGCGCTTGTAGCCACGGGTGGAGCGTAGCCCGCCGTAAGGCGGGCGCAGCGCAACCCGTGGGTACGAGCGTTTCCTTGTCCGCTCCGCCCCGGCAGGGGCGGCGGCGCGGCCGCTTGGATCGGCGTGCGATCCGGAGTTGTCCATGCCTGCGTCAATTCTATGTGTTGCTGACTAGTCCCTCTGAGTCTGGTCGTAACGTACACTCGCTACGTATGGCGCCTCCGAGAATAACCGTCTCACCCGATACACAAATGCCCCTGTCATCGCAGCCGTTCCGTGATAACTCGTGTGGCCGTGTTTTGCTGCGGGTGCATTGCGGGCGGCATTCCCCCCGCGGAGGCGCCGGACTCGTCGTAACCGCCGCCGACGTTTCCGCATCCGATCAGCATGTCGCACCCGTTTGACGTCATCATCATCGGAACCGGCGCCGGGGGCGGGACGCTGGCGGCCAGGCTCGCCCCGTCCGGCAAACGCATCCTGCTGCTGGAGCGAGGCGATTACGTGCCGCGGGAGAAGGACAACTGGAGCACCCGCGCCGTCAACCTGGAGAGCAAGTACAACACCAAGGAGGTCTGGCGCGACAGCGCCGGGCGCGATCTGCACCCGCACACGAACTACTACGTCGGCGGCAACACCAAGTTCTACGGCGCCGCCCTCTTCCGCCTGCGGCAGGAAGACTTCGGCGAGATTCGCCATCACGGCGGCATCTCCCCGGCGTGGCCGATTTCCTACGATGAGCTGGAACCCTGTTACACCGCCGCCGAGCGGATGTATCACGTCCACGGCCGCCGCGGCGAAGACCCGACCGAACCGCCGGCCAGCGCCCCTTATCCGCATCCGCCCGTCAGCCACGAGCCGCGCATCCAGCAGTTGCACGACGACCTGACCGCCATCGGCCTGCGGCCGTTCCACGTACCGCTGGGTATCATGCTCGACGAAAAGGACCCGCACACCAGCAGGTGCATCCGCTGCGAGACCTGCGACGGGCATCCCTGCCTGGTGCAGGCCAAGTCCGACGCCCAGGTGTGCGGCGTCGATCCGGCCCTGGCCTGGTCGAACGTCACGCTGGTCACCGGCGCCCTGGTGCGGCGGCTGGAAACGAGCGCGTCGGGTCGTGAGGTGACTGAAGTCGTCGTGGAGCGCGGCGGCGTAGAAGAGCGTTACCGAGGCGACGTGGTGGTGGTCTCCTGCGGCGCGATCAACTCGGCCGCGCTGCTGCTGCGCTCCCGCAGCGACAAGCATCCGCGCGGCCTGGCCAATGGCTCCGACGTCGTCGGGCGCTGCTACATGGGCCACGTCAACTCCGTCCAGATGGCCCTGTCCAAGTGTCCGAACCCGACCGTCTTCCAGAAGACGCTGGCGATCAACGACTACTACGGCCCCTCGAGCGAATGGGAGTTCCCGATGGGCCACATTTCGTTTGTGGGCAAGCTCGACGGCGACACGCTGCGGGCCGGCGCGCCCGCCCTGGTGCCCGGCTGGACGCTCGACAAGATGGCCCGCCATTCGCTGGACTTCTGGCTCACCAGCGAGGACCTGCCCGATCCGAACAACCGCGTCACCATCGACGGCGACGGCAGAATTGTGCTCAGCTACACGCCCAACAACGAAGAAGGCCACAAGCGGCTGATCGGCAGGCTCAAGGAGTTGATGAAACGGTCCTCCAAGTGCGGCGTTCACGGGCATGAATGCCATCAGGGCCTGCTGGCCCGCTCACTGTGGGTCGGGCAGCGAATCCCGCTGGCGGGCGTCGCCCATCAGTGCGGCACCATTCGCTTCGGAAATGACCCGAAGACCAGCGCGCTGGACGTCAACTGCAAGGCCCACGAAGTGGATAATCTTTACGTCGTCGACGCGAGCTTTTTCCCGTCCAGTGGCGCGGTGAACCCGGCGCTGACGATCATGGCCAACGCCCTGCGCGTCGGCGATCATCTGCTGGATCGGCTCGGAGGATCGAGCGCTGCCGCGGAACCGGTGTGCGAGAAGGCCCTGGTGTGAACTTCCGGCGAGCCGCGGGCTTCAGCCCGCGCGGAGATTCTACCCGGAACACAGCGACAACCGTCGCGCGGCGTTACCGATGCCGGATTCGTGCCGCAGTGACGAGCGTCTGAGTCACCGCGCACCATTCGTGGCCGTGACCCACCGCAGCGTCCGCGCGGGCTGAAGCCCGCGGCTCGCTGGACGGCGCTCCCCCACAACGTCACACACAATGTGAGGCAAGATATGTTCACCGTCGATGGACAAGTCGTCATGCTCACAGGGGCCGTCGGACGTCTCGGCTCGGCCACGGCCCGCCTCTTGCAGCAGCACGGCGCGCGGACCGTGCTCATCGACCGCCAACAGGCACGCCTCAACAGTGTGTATGCCGATCTGGCGGACGCCCCGGACCACCTGCTGGCCGGCGGCGTCGATCTGGCGACGGGGAACGGACTGGCCGCGGCGGTGTCACAGGCGCTGGAGCGGTTCGGACGCATCGACGCGCTCGTCAACACCGTCGGCGCCTACCGCGGCGGAAAGCCGGCCTGCGAAGAGGACGACGAAACCTGGCAGTTGATGTTCGACGTCAACGTCAAGACGGCGCTCAATGCCTGCCGCGCCGTCGCGCCGGTGATGCTGGGGCAACGTCGCGGCCGGATCGTCAACGTCGCCAGCCGTGCGGCACTGGCAGGCGCCGGCGGGCTGGCCGCATACTGCGCGTCGAAGTCCGCCGTCGTGCGCCTCACGGAGAGCCTCTCGGCTGATCTCAAACACGCCGGCGTCAACGTCAACTGCGTTCTGCCGGGCACGCTGGATACGCCGGAGAATCGCAAGGCGATGCCGGACGCCGACTCCGCCACCTGGGTCACGCTTGACGCCGTCGCCTGCGTCATCGCCTTTCTGACCAGCGACGGCGCCTCCGCCATCCACGGCGCCGCCATCCCGGTCTACAGGTCCGCCTGAGCGAGGGGTGGCGCCGCTTACGCTTTTCCGTCGTAGCCGAGCAGGTCGTACAGTTCCTGCCGCGTCTGCATCTGGTCGACGAAGGACTTCTGCGTGCCCTCGGCCCTGAGTGCCGTAAGCGCCCGCTCCATTGCGCCCATCGCCACGCGCTGGAGCGTGACCGGGAAGATGACGATGCGGTATCCCATCGCGGTGAACTCGTCCACGGTGAAATAGGGCGTCTTGCCGAACTCGGTCATGTTGGCCAGCAGAATCGTCCCCGGTACGTCGCGGGCGAAGCGCTCGAACTCCTCCCGCCCCTGCAACGCTTCCGGAAAGATGCCGTCAGCGCCGGCCTTCAGATAGGCATGAGCGCGGGCGGCGGCGGCATCGTAGCCGGTGACGCCGCGGGCGTCGGTGCGGGCGAGAATCACGAAGTCGGGGCTGGCCCTGGCCGCGGCCGCGGCGGCGATCTTGACGCAAAACTCCTCGGTTGGAACCAGCTTCTTACCGTCGAGATGTCCGCACCGCTTGGGGAACTCCTGGTCCTCCAGGTGGATCGCGCTGACCCCGACCGATTCCAGCACGCGGACGGTGCGAGCGGCATTGTCCGCCCCGCCGTAGCCCGTGTCGGCGTCCATCAGAATCGGGATGCTGGTCGAGTTCGCCGCGTGGGCCGCGTGATCTCGGGCCTCGCTGAGCGTCATCAGCCCCACGTCCGGCACGCCGCCCACCGAGTTGGCCAGCACTGCGCCGGACAGATACATGGCGTCAAACCCGGCGCGTTCGATCAGCCGGGCCGACAGGGCGTTGATCGCGCCGGGCATCACTACGGTTCCGGCGCGGAGCAGTTCGCGAAGGCGGGCGCTGCGTTGGTAGTTGGGGGTCATGCGTGCTGTAGTGGACAGGAGTACCGACAGTTTTCTTCATTGGTTATTCGCCATTCGCTATTTCCGCGCGACCTTGATCGAAAACAGCGGCGTCACGTCCTTCATCGTGTCCAGGTTCCACGCCATCTCCAGGCAGCGGTCCGCGTCCGCCTCGCTGAACCGCCCCTTCGCCAGCCGCTTGAACTTCGCGACGACCTCGTCGTCGCTCATCGGGTTCTCGGCGTGGCCGCGGGGAAAGTCGACGCGCTTGTTGACCTTAGTGCCGTCCGAGCAGGTGATCGTGACGTCGTTGGGGATTCCCTTCGGATATCCCTTGTTGAGTTCCGCGTCCTCAACGATCGTCGTCTTGTCGATCAGGTCGAGCAGCTTCTTGTCGGTCAGCCGTTCTTCCTTGAACGTGTCGAGCGTCACGTCGCCGTCCACCAGGGCGGCCGCGCAGCAATAGAACATGGAGTGGTCGGCCGTCTCGCGCGAGGTCGGGCGGAGCTTCTCCGGTTCCGAGCCGATGATGCTCACCGCCGCCTCGAAGCTCTTGATGTGAATCTTGTCGATCACCTTGCCCTTGATCTGCTGGCGAAGCTGGAGGCAGGCGTCGATGGCCGACTGGCTGTGGTACTCGGCGGGCCAGTACTTGATGTAGGTCTTGTCGATCATGTAGTCGCCGCCGCGGCCGAGCGTGAACCGTTCCGCGATTCCGCCCAGGTTGAGCTGCTTCATCAACCCTCTGGGTCCCTCGAAGATCTCGTGCGGGCCGGTCATGCCGCGCCTGGCCAGGTCCGCGGCGAAGACGCCGTTGCGCCCGGCGTTGGCAAAGGCGCATGCCTTCCAGTGGGAGATCTGCCCCGTCCGCGTCTGCCGCGTGGTGATGTTGCACACGCCCGCCAGCCCCAGGGCGTGCTCGAGCTGGTCCTCCGTCAGTCCCCACAGTTTTCCCGCCGCCAGCGCCGTCGACAGCGCCCCATACGTGACGTGGTCCCAGCCGCCCGCCCGCAGGCTGGCGGCGTCGCACAGGCGGCATTGGATCTCGTAGGCGATCACCGCCGCCAGGATGACGTCCCGCCCGCCCTTGCCGGTAGTCTGGGCGACCGCGACGCACGCGGCCAGGTTGTCGGAGGGGTGAGCCGGTTCGAGGCTCAGATAGGTGTCGTTGTAATCGAGGTATCGCACCATCGCGGCGTTAGCGAAGGCGGCCAGGTCGGCGCTGGTATGATGGCCGGTTCCCCACACGGTCGCGGATGGAGGCGGGTCATTGACGGACTCGGCCTTGGCCCTGGCGATGCAACTCGGCGCCGCCCAATAGGCCCCCAGCGCCGTGGCGATCGAGTCCACCATCCGGCGCTTCACCTCGTGGATCGTCTTGTCGGGAAGGTCTTCGTATCGAATCTGATGGGCCCAACGGGCCATGTCGCGTGCGATCGTCATGACAATCCGACCACTCCTTTCCCCGCTACGGCGATTCATCGCGGCCTTTCAGCGCTTCGCCGGCGGGCATGCCGCGCGGCCGCGTGAACGGGCGTCTGGTCCATAGCATCGGCAAACCGCAGGTGCGGTCAACCGTGTCTGGAGGGACTCCGGCTCGCGGGCCGGGCAGCGGCGGCTCGTCATACTACACAAGTCAGGTCGGCCCTCGCCGTGATACTGAAAAACGCCTTCGGGGCAGGCAGCATCCGGTAGCGGGAGGCGTTTTCCAGCCTCA